>JACPQR010000117.1 GCA_016190375.1 Deltaproteobacteria bacterium | reverse complement strand
GTCGAAAACCGCCGCATCTTAGGCGGCATCGTCATCCCGCGTCTACTCCCGAATCCGGACCCGAGTCGACGCCCGAGTCGACGCCCGAGTCGACGCCCGAGTCGACGCCCGAATCGGCGCCCGAGTCGGGAGCCGCGCCGGAGTCGACCTCCGCGTCCAGCTCGTCGTCGGGACCGGCATCGAACAGGAACTCGCCGCACCGACCTGCCTGGATGCAACCCACGACGATGTCGATCGAGGATCCCGCCTCCGCCGGCAGATCGACGGGGACTGGCACCGAGTCGCCGATCCGCACGAGATCGCGAGCGACCGTCCGATTGACGACGGCGTGAAGGTCCACGGTGCCGCGGCCCGACGGGTTCGCGAACGGCATCGGGACGATGAACTCGCTCTCCCCGATCTCGTACTTCTCGGTGAACCAATCGTGGTTGGCCCTCGTCACGAACGCCCTGCCCCCCTCTTCCATCTGGTAGTGGAGCCGGCCGCCTTCGAGGGACCCGTCGGCGTCGGCGAAGCGCAGGTCGTCCGTCGACTCGAATCGAACCTCTATCTCGGAGACCGCGTCGACGTGGAAGCCCCGGATCTTCACGTTCACCGTGAAGCCGGTGCGGTCCGGATCGCCGCCGCAGCCCGCGAGGCAGGCCAAGAGCAAGAGGGGGCTCGTCCTCGA
Source organism: Deltaproteobacteria bacterium (assembly GCA_016190375.1). GTDB lineage: Bacteria > Myxococcota_A > Polyangia > JACPQR01 > JACPQR01 > JACPQR01. The sequence goes on along the minus strand of JACPQR010000117.1, from coordinate 88,723 downwards.
TCTCGCCATGATCATTCGATCGCCGGAATCGGCACGGCGTCCCCGGCGGCGCCACCCGTCGACTCGCCCGATGTCGCGACCACCACCGCGACTATCACGCCCGTGACCACCACGGCGCCGGCGACGCCCCACACCCAGGGCCGCCGGTAGAAGGGCCTCGTATCGGGAGGCGGCGGCGGCGGCGCCATCGGCTCGAGCTCGGCGTCCACGCGGGCTTCGACGCCTCCGACCACATCGACGTCGACGAGGTAGTCCGCGTGACGGTCGGATCGCACGCGGAGCTGGTGCCGGCCGACCGCAACGTTCGGGACCGCTTCGAGCGGGGTCGACCCCAGCCGGTTTCCGTCGAGAAACACCTCTGCGCCGGCCACGTTCGCGGTGACGAGCAGCGACCCGACGGGGGCAGGCGGCGCGGGTACCTGGTGCAGGAGCGACTCGAGGCTCGATCCCATGGCCGCCGGCCAGTCGGTCGTGCCCGGAGGCACCTCGATCTGGGCCATTCCGACGTCCGAGCTCGCACCGGCGCCGACGTCGACGACGACGAGCCGGGCCGACACGACGTACGGAGCCCCGGCGGACGTTCGGCCGACGCCCAGGACCAGGACGTAGGCGTCGCCGTGGGTGCGTCCCAGCGCGCCGAGGCAGGTCGCGTCGCGACAACCTCTGGCCTGGGCCACGGCGCCCTCGATGATCCGGGCCGGACGGCCGGAGAGGGTGCGCGAGGCGACCTCCAGCGCGGCGCGCTGGGCGGAGTCGGCAGCGGCGGGCTCGGCACGTCCGGTCTCGAACGCGACGATGCCCAGCGATTCGTCGGCCGAGGCGACCCCGGGAGCGGCGAGGGCGAGAGCGCACACGACGCAGAGGGCCAATCGGGCAAGCACGCGGGGCATGCTAGTCGAGGGCGGCCCAACAGACAATCCTCGACGTGCCACGTCGCACGCCCCTTCCAAGCTGCTATAAAAGAGGCTGGAGCATGCGCCGCTCGGCCCTTGCACTGGTCGTCCTGTTCCTCGCTCCGGGCTGCGGTGGCGTCGCGCAGGGCCCGCCCCTGCGCACGGCTCGCATGATCGATGGCCAGCGCGTGGAGGGCGCGTTCGTGAGCCCCTTCGCATACGAGCACTTCATCCGGGGCTCGCTCGCGATGGAGGCGAACGAGCCGCAGGAAGCGATCGACCACTTCCGCGCGGCCCTGTCGAGCGACGAGGGATCCGCCTACCTTCTTTGCTGGCTCGCGCGCGCCCAGCTTGCCGCGGGCCAGCCCGAGGCGGCCGCGCGGTCCGTCGCGCGAGCGGTCAGGCTCGACGAGCGGTCCGAGCTGGCGTGGGTCGTGCGCGGCGAGATCGCGGAGGTGACCGGCCAGCCGGAGCGGGCCCTCGAGGCGTTCAGGACGGCCGTCGAGCTGGAGCCCTCCGAAGAAGCCCCTTCGCTCGAGCTCGCGGCGTTCCACGAGCGCCGGGGCGAGCGGCCGCTCGCCGCTCGCGAGTACCGGCGGCTCCTCGCGCGAGCGCCGGCGAACCTCGAGGCGCGCCGCCGGCTGGGCCTGCTCTTGCTTCAGACCGGCGACCTCGACCGGGGGATCTCCGAGCTCGAGCGAGTCGTCCACTCCTCGTCCGCGGAGCGGCGGTCGATCCTGGCCTTGGCGGGCGCCCAGATGGCTGCCGGCAACCTCGCCAGGGCGTCCGAGCTGTTCCGCGTCGCGATGGCCGAGGACGACCCGCACGAGAGCGCCAGGCGCGGTCACATCGAGGCGCTCCTCCGGATGGGCGCGCTGGACCTCGCGACGGAGGCGATCGAGCGGTACCGGCCGGCCGGGAGCCCGGGCGCCGTCGCTCTCGAGCGAGCCCAGCTCCTCCTTCGCGCGGACCAGCACGACCGCGCAGTGGCCGAGGCGGATCTTGCCCTTGGGTTCGAGCCCGATCTCGGCCAGGCCCGCCTGGTCGCCGGGCTCGCGTTCGAACGGACCGGGCGCCGCGACGAGGCGATGCGGTCGCTCGCCGCGATTCCGGCCCGCGCTCCTGGCTTCGCCGAAGCCAGGGTGGCGATGGCCAGGATCCTCGTGCGGATCGGCGAAGAGGATGCCGCTAGGTCGCTGCTCCAGGACGCCCTGGGCGCAGGCCCGGACGGTCCCGGCTCCGAGGCCCTCTGCCTGGCCCTGGCCGATCTGCAGCTCGCATCGGAGGATGCCCAGGGCGCGGAGGCCACGCTCAGGCTGAGCAGCTCGTCCGCCGCACGAGTCGCGATGGCCCGGCTGTGGCTGGGTCAGGGCAAGCGCTCCCAGGCCGAGGCGCTCCTGCGAACGGTGGTGGCGCGCTCGCCGGAAGAGGCCACGGCGGCGCGGCTCCTGTCTCGCCTCGAGATCGATGGCGGCAACGCGCGAGCCGCGACGCTGCGCCTGCGGGGCATCGTCCGGCGCGACCCCGTCGACGCGCGCTCGCTGTCGCTCCTCGCCGTCGTCTTCGCTCGTGAGCGCCGGACGCGAGAGGCCCGCCAGGTCGCAGCCAGAGCGATCCGGCTGGCTCCCGTCGACGCCGAGGTCCTCGCGAACGCGGCCGAGGTCGAGGAGCTTCGCGGAGCGCGCGCCACGGCACTGGCGGGCTACCGCCGGGCCTTGCGATTCGGCCCCGACCGGGATCTGCGCCGCCGGCTCGAGACGCGGATCAGACGCTTCGCCGGCGGACGGCCTCAGCCCTGACGGACGTGGCTAGTCCTCGCTCTCGAGGTCGTCCGTGCCGTCGGCTCCGGCGTCGTCGTTCTCCGCCCCATCCGCTTCGAGGGGGTCGGGGCCCGGCCGCAGTTCGTCGTCGCCCGGCCGGGGGATGCCGACCGTGCCCGGCACCGGGCGGTCCTGCCATGCCTCGGCCGCGAAGCCCGGGTCGGGGTTGTCCTCCCCGTCGTCCTGACCCGCGTCGGCCCACGCATCCCATTCGCCGTCGTCCGGGAAGTCCTCGCCCTCGGCGCCGGCCTCGTCGCGGTCGGCGTCAGCGTCTCCGTCGACGGCTCCGCCCCCGTTGCCGTCGCCTCGCGGCGTCGCTGGGGGCTCCTCCTGCGGACCGAGGATGCAGCCGCCCCAGGCTAGCGACAGGGCGAGAAGCAATCGTGAGAAGTGGCGCATTGGCGACGCTGCCTCGGTGTCGCTGCACGGTTTGTGCCACGAGCACCGCGCCGATTCTCGCAGTGCTTCCGCGGTCACGGGTGTACGTCCGTCCGCTCCGGCTGGGAACGAAGTTGCGGCCAAAGGCACATGTCGGCACAGCCCGGTCACTGGATCTCGTACTCCCTCAGGCGCCTGTACAGGGTTCGACGCGGCATTCCAAGCACGTCGCACGCCTTGCTCTTGTTCCAGTTCGTCTTCTCCAGAGCATCGAGGATCCGCTGCTTCTCCAGCGCTTTTCGGTCCACTCGCTCTCGCTCGGGAGGGGCCGCGCCCGCCGGCTCGCGAGCCGTGGCGGCCTGCGCGGTGGGCGCGGGCTCGCGAACGGGCTCGAGCGAGAAGTCGCCCTCGTCCAGCGTGTCGCCGTCGGACAGGACCCAGGCGTTCATGAGAGCGTGCTCGAGCTGCCGGACGTTCCCAGGCCACGGATACGCCATGAGCCTGCGGACCGCATCTCGCGTCACGCCCTTCTTCTCGGACTTGAAGCGAGCCGCGATGTGGGTCAGGAAGTGATCGATGAGCAGGGGGATGTCGTCGGCCCGGTCGCGCAGCGGCGGCAGGACCATCTCGACGACGTTGAGCCGGTAGTAGAGGTCCTCCCGGAACTTCCCCTCGGCGATCAGATCGCGCAGTATCCGGTTCGAGGCCGCGAGCACGCGGACGTCCACCTCCACGTCCTTGTCCCCTCCGACCGGCCTGACCTTCTTCTCCTGCAGCACCCGCAGGAGGTCGAGCTGCATCTTCGGCGGCATGTCGCCGATCTCGTCGAGGAAGAGCGTCCCGCCGTCGGCCGACTGGAAGAGCCCTCGCTTGTCGCGCTCGGCTCCCGTGAACGCGCCCCGCACGTGCCCGAAGAGCTCCGACTCGAGGATCGTCTCGGGGATCGCGGCGCAGTTGATCGCGACGAAGGGCTTCTTCGAGCGCGGGCCCCCGTAGTGAATGGCGCGCGCGACCATCTCCTTGCCCGTGCCGCTCTCGCCGTGGATGACGACCGGGACGTCCGTCTCGCGGACCCGATCGAGGACCGCGAACAGCCGCCGCATCGGCTCGCAGCGCCCCACGATCCCGCGGTAGCCGAACTTCTCGCGAAGCTCCGACCGGGCGCGCCTGAGCTCGGAGCGCGCCGCCTCGAGCTGCGCGGTCCTGCGGGTCAGGTGCTCCTCGATCTGCGCCTTGGCTGCTTCGAGGTCCCGGTTCGCGAGCTCGAGGGCGAGCCGCCGCTCGTTCGCCTCGCGGATGAGCCGCGCGTTCTCGATCGCGATGGCGACCTGATCGGCCAGGAGCGCCAGGAGGTGCTCGTCGCGCTCGCCGAACCTGCCGTGGCGGACGCGGTTCTCCATGTAGAGCACGCCGAGGACCCGGCCTCGCGCACGGATCGGCAGGCAGAGCACGGATTGCAAGCGGAGCTGATGGACCGAGAGGTACTCGTTGAACCGCTCGTCGTCGAGCGCGCTCGTCGTGATCACGGGCTCGCCGTCGACGAAGACGGCTTCGGCGATCGATCGGGAGAACTGGGCGTGGTCGACCGATGGCGTGGCGCCTCCGAGGTCCCGCACGGTCGTGCGCTGGAGCTTGCCTCCCTCGTCGGCGAGCAGGAGGAACCCGCGCTCCGCTCCGGTCAGCTCGATGACCGTGTCCATGATGATCTCGAGGAGCCGGTCGAGGTCGAGCTCGCTGTTTATCTTCTTGTTCAGCTCGAGCAGCCTGTACAGCTTCTCGGGGCTCGCGTCGCCGGCCGGAGCGGAGGCCGGGCCGCTCGCTCGAACGGGGGCGGTGCGCGCCATCGCCAGCGAGTCGTCGCCCCCCGCGGCCGCGGCCAGCGGGACGTGAGCGAACTCGCCGGAGACCTCCGCGTACTTCTTGCGGGCCGCCCGGCGCCGCGGGTCTTGCCAGAACGAGTGGCGAAACTCCTTGGGCAACGACGACGCGATCGCCTCCAGGATCTCGAGGGCCTGCTCGGACCGGCGTCGCGCGAGGAACTCGGCCCCTCGTTCGGCGAACAGCTCGGCCGCCGCGACGTGGATCTGCCACTCGAGATCGCGCTGGTTGGCGGCGGCGGCGAGCTTCAGCGCCCGGTCGAGCTCCCCGGCCGCGTCCTCGTCGCCCTGGAGCGCGCGCGCCCGGCCCTTGAGGAGGGCGAGCCGGGGCCGGAAGTCGTCGAGCCCATCCTCGTCCACCGCGGCGCCGACCTCGCCGAGCTCCGTGATCGCCCGCTCGAGGTCGCCGGGCATGCCGCGGTCGAGGAGGACCTCGATCACCTCGATCCGGAGCTCGGCGAGCTCCCGACGCTGTCCGAGCTCGCGGTAGCGCTGCATCGCATCGGTGTACGAGCGAAGCGCGTCGTCACGGCGCCCCTCCCGAGCCGCGACCTCGCCGAGGAGCCCGCTGCCCTGCGCCGCGGCCAGCTTGAGACCGAGGCGCTCGGCCTCCGTGACGGCCTCCTCTGCCTCCCGGCGCGCGCGCTCGTACATGCCGAGGTGGCAGAACAGGTTGGCCAGGTTGTTCTTGGCCATGACGGCCGTCTGCTCTCGTCCGATGCGACGCGCTATCCGGCCGGCCTGCTGGTAGTGGTCGAGGGCGTGGGCCGGATCGCCCAGGAAGAAGGACACGGCGCCCAGGTTCAGGTGGCATGTGGCGACGCTGGCGGTGTCGCCGATCTGCTCCGCGATCGCGAGGCTCTGCTGGTAGTGATCCATCGCGCGCGTCGGATCGCCTGCCCGCCGGTGCGCGATCGCGAGATACTGGAGCACGTTTGCCTCGTCGCGTCGCTCGCCCACCTGGCGGGACAGCGCGAGCGCCTCGGCGTAGGCTCCCATCGCGCCGCGAGTGTCGCCGCGGTACGCCATCACCATCCCCAGGGCCGTCCCGAGCTCGATGCGGCAGGGATGGGCGGGCCCGGCGAGCGCGAGGCCCTGGAGCGCGCTTCGCTCGGCCGCATCGTAGCTGCCGCGCTTCATGTGGATGCGGGCGAGGTCTCGGTGGATCGCAGCGCGCCCCGCGTCCGTCGTCTGCAGCGCGAGCGCCTCCTCGAGCGCCTGGCATGCGGCGTCGTAGGCGCCACGGCCCGAGCGAACGCGTCCGAGCAGCGTCAGCGCCCGGGCGCGCTCGTCGGTGCGCGCGTCGACGAGCAGATCGTCGAGCAGCTTCGCGGCGAGGTCGTACTCGCCCAGCGTCAGGTGGATGTCGGCCAGGGACTCGGCGGCCGCCCTGCCCACCGGCTCGGTCGCGCAGAGGCGCGACAGCCCCTCGAGCAGATCGGCTGCCTGGCGGTACGCTCCTATCTTGCGCAGCGCACCGGCCGCCTCCGGCACGAGCCTGCGGGCGCCGTCGACGTCGCCGGCCTGCACGAGGTGGTGGACCAGCTCCGGGCCGGCAACGCCCCGCGACGCGAGCTCCGAGGCGATGCGCGAGTGCAGCGCCTGGCGGTCGGCTGGAGGCATCGTGGCGAGCGCGCCCTGCGCCAGGGGCGCCCGGAGGAGCCTCAGATCGCCGTCCGCGCCCGGCGCGACCAGGCCAGCCGCGGCGAGCCTGGCGAGACAAGGGCCGGTCTCCGGAACTCCGGCGACGGCGCCGAGGAGCTCGGCCGAGCAGGGGCGACCTATCCCGCTCGCGGCCTCGACGAGGGCGCGATCCTCGGCCGGGAGCACCCGGACGCGCTCGAGGAGCACGTCCTCGAGCCTGGCCGGTATGCGCAGCGCCTCGAGGTCTCGCGCGCTCGCCACTCCGCCGGACAGGGCGACCCTCAGAACCTCGATCGTGAACAGGGGGTTGCCCCCGGCGTGGGAGAGGATCGCCTCGGCCAGCGATTCGTCCGCGTGGCCCCTCGTCGCCTTCACGAGCGCCGAGACCTCGGCCCTTCCGAAGGGCCCGAGCTCGGTCACCGGCGAGTGACCCAGGGCCCGCACGGCCTCGTTCTGCGTCGAGCACGAGACGACCACGAGGAGTGGATCCTGAGGTCCTGCCGAGTGCGCGACGTAGCGGAGGAGCGAGCCGACCTCGGCGTCGGCGCGATCGAGGTCCTCGACCACGAGGCACGTCGGCGACCGCTGCGCGGCGGCGACGACCGTCGTCGCGATCCACTCGCTGAGCTGGTTCCCGTCGGTGACGCCTCCCACCGTCTCGAGCGAGCGGAGCGCGCTCGAGCCCGCCTCGCGCGCGGCCGATCCCTCCGGGCAGAGCGCGACGGCCTGTCGAACGAGGTCGGCGACAGGTCCGTACGGGCCTCCTGCCTCGGGCACCGCGCCTTCGATCACCCGCGCGCCGCGGAGCTGCGCGCGCCACTTGAACTCGCGGAGCAGCGTGGACTTCCCGCTGCCCGGCTCGCCCCGGACGACGTGCAGCGGCTCGCCGCCCTGACCGTCGAGCCGGCGCGAGAGCGCCGCGTCGAGCGCCTCGAACTCGCCCTTGCGTCCCAGCGCGCCGGGCAGCACCGGGACGACGGGCGCGGCGGGAGCGTGGGCATCCGGCGCCGCCGAGCGAAGGGCGGCTTCGATCTCGGTCACGTCGGGGTAGCGGTCCTCGGGTCTCTTCGCGAGACAGCGAAGCGCGACCTGGGCGAGCCGATCGAAGGTCGCGCCGGCGAGCTCCGAGCGGGCCGGCCCGGGCGGCGAGGGCTCCACGTGGAGGTGCTGGTCGATGACCTCGCTCGCGCTCCTGCCGACGAACGGCGGCTGGCCAGCGAGGGCGTGATAGAGCGTGGCGCCGAGCGCGTAGACGTCGGCTCGCAGGTCGGCCGCAGCTCCGCAGGCGACCTCGGGCGGCAGGTAGCTGAGCGTTCCGACGGCGCGATCGTCTCTGTCACCCTGCCGCCGGGTGAGACCGAAGTCGATGAGCCTGACCTGCGTGCCACTGACGATGACGTTCTGCGGCTTGAGGTCCCCGTGGACCAAGCCGCTGCGGTGCAGCGGGACGAGCGCACGCGCGAGCTCGCAGAAGACCCGAGCGACCTGGAGCGCGCCGGCCTCGCCGAGCGCCGCGAGGAGCGGCTGCCCCTCGATGTGCTCCCGCGTGAAGAACGGACCCGGCGGGACGTCCTCGCCGGGACCGATCTCGCCGAAATCGTGCACCTGGGCGAGGCTCGGATGCCGCAGCGCCGCCATGACCTGGAACTCGCGCCGGAGCGACCGGACCAGCATCTCGTCGCGACTGCCGACGATCCGCTTCAGCGCCATCTCCCGCCCGCCGGAGAAGCGATCTCGGACGAGGTAGACGGCCCCGCCGCCGCCCTCGCCCAGCTCCCGGACCACGTCGTAGCGTTCCAGGATCGGTCGCATGCGTGCCAGCATGCTACCCGGTGGCGCAAGCTGGCACAATGGGGGACGAGGTTAACAAGTTCACGAAGTCGCTCGTTCGTGAACTTGTTAACCTCGTCCCCTAGCCCAGCTCGACCTCGTAGCCGGCGTCGCGGAGGCCCCTGGCGATGTCCTCGATGTGCGAGAAGCCGCGGGTCTCGAGCACCAGCTCGACTATGGCTCCGCCGAGTGGCTGCCGGGAGAAGGCGCGGTTGTGGTGGATCTGCAGGATGCTGGCGCGCATCCTCGAGACGAGCCCGGTGAGGTCCGCCAGGACGCCGACCTGATCGCTGATCCGCACGAAGGCGCGCATGAGCCTGCCGCTCTTGACCAGGCCGCGCTCGATGATGCGAGAGACGACGTTGACGTCGATGTTGCCGCCCGACACGACGAGGCCGACGCGCTTGCCTTCGACCCGGAGCTTGCCGTGGACGAGCGCGGCGAGAGGCGCGGCGCCGGCGCCCTCGGCCACCGTCTTCTCGCCCTCGAGGAGGAGAAGGATGGCGTTCGCGATCTCCTCCTCGTCGACCGTCACGATGTCGTCCACGTAGCGAGCCACGACGGGGAACGTCTGCTCGCCGACCGTCCTGACGGCGATGCCGTCGGCGATCGTTCGAGCGGCGGGCAGCGTGACGACGGCGCCGGCCGCCACGGAGGCCTTCATCGATGCGATCTTCGCGGCTTCGACCCCGATGACCTGGATCTTCGGGTTGGTCTCCTTGAGCGCGACCGCCACGCCCGCGACCAGTCCGCCGCCGCCGATCGAGACGACGACCACGTCCACGTAGGGGTTCTGCTCGAGGATCTCGAGCCCCATCGTTCCCTGTCCGGCCATCACGGCTAGATCGTCGAACGGGTGCACGAGCTCCAGGGACTCTTCACGGGCGAGGCGCGCAGCCTCCGCCGAGGCATCGTCGTAGGTCGCTCCCGAGAGGACCACGTTCGCGCCGAAGTCCCGCGTCCGCGAGACCTTGATGAGCGGCGTCCCCTCGGGCATGACGATCGTCGCCGCCACGCCGAGCCTCTGGCAGTGATAGGCGACCCCCTGGGCGTGGTTGCCCGCGCTGGCCGTGACGATGCCCTTCTGCTGGACCTCCGGCGCCGTCGTCAGGAGCTTGTTCAGCGCGCCACGCTCCTTGAACGAGCCGGTCATCTGCAGGTTCTCGAGCTTCAGGTGGACCCGGCAACCGGCCAGCTTCGAAAGGGTCTCGGTGTGGGCGAACGGCGTCAGGTACACCGAGTCGCGGATGCGCCGTCGCGCGGCCTCGATCTCCGAGAAGGTCAGCATCGCGGCAAGACTATAGCGCCGGTTCTTCGGGCTTCGGGGCTGGATTGGCCTCTGCGGGCTCTGCCGACTGCCGCTCGACCGCGCCGGAATCCTCGCGGTTCGCGCCGGAGCTCACGGCCTCGCGCAGCGCCCGTGCCTCGGCCTCCATCATCCTCTCGAGCCGGACGAGGAAAGCCGCCTCGCCGTCTCCTTCGTCGAGGTCGAGCGAGAACTGTGCTCCGTCCGACACGGGACCGGGCTCGGCCTGGTGCAGCTCGGCGTCCGCTGGCTGGGCCGGCTCGGCGCCGTCCATCACAACGAGCGCCGGCCGCTCAGCGGTCCTGTCGTAGTCGTCGCCGAGCTCCTGCCTGCCATCCGACGCCAGGACGATCGCGCTCGGCGGCGGCTCGAGCGCAGGCTGTGGAACGAGCCCTCGCTCCTCGTAGGCCGGGATGTACCCGAAGAGCTTGCGGAGGTACTGCGCCAAACGCACCGCGTTGGAGTGCAGGCCGCGGCGCGCGCAGAAGTCCTCGAGGTCCCACTGAAGCGTCGCCACGTTCGGGTACCGCTGGTTGCGGTCCTTCTCGAGCGCGCGCATGACGATCTGCTCGAGCTCGGCGGGGAAGCGCGGATCTCGAGCCCGCGGATTCGGGATCGTGTCCTCGGTGATCCGCCGCATGATCTCGGTCTCGGTGCCACGGAAGAGGCGCGTCCCGAGCGTCAGCTCGTAGAGGATCACGCCGAGCGAGAAGAGGTCGGACCGAGCATCGACGGGCTCGCCACGTACCTGCTCCGGGGACATGTACGCGAGCGTTCCCTTCAGGGCGCCGGGATCGGTGTCAGGCCTCGCGGCGGTACGCGCGATCCCGAAGTCGAGGATCTTCACGATCCCGTCGAAGGTCAAGAGCAGGTTCGCCGGCGTCACGTCGCGATGGACGAGACCCAAGGGGACGCCCGCTCGGTCGACCTTCGTGTGGACGTAGTGCAAGCCCTCGCAGACCTGGCACACGATGCGGACCGAGTGGGCCAGCGGGAGGAAGTCGCGCGCGCGCACTCCCCGGCGGCACACCTCGGTCAGGTCGCGACCCGGTACGTGCTCCATCGCGATGTACCACTGGCCGTCGGTGCATCCGAGCTCGTAGATGTGCGCGACGTTCGGGTGGTTGAGGTCGGCCGCGACGCGAGCCTCGTCCTGGAACAGACGCAAGACCGCGCTGTTCGCGGCGTAGTGCGGGAAGAGCCTCTTGACCACCACCTCCTTGTCGAAGCCGGCAGGCCCGTCGAGGTGAGCGAGGAAGATCTCGGCCATTCCTCCGGCGGCGAGCTTCCGGATCAGGCGGTAGCGACCGAACTCGATCCCTGCGGCGCTCACGTCGAGCGCGAGTCTCGCACAACTACCAGCGCTTGCGTATGGAGTCTCTGGAGGCGGCGACAGCCATCGAAGCGCGCTGCACCTCGTGAGCACGAGAGACCGCCTCGGCCGAGAGCTCCTGTCCGAGCACCGGGTAGGCGGCCACCAGGCGCCGCACCGCGTCGGCCGGCAGGAACATCATCGTCGTCTCCTTGACTGCGACCGCGGACGCGGTGGCGATTCCGTCGTACGCGGTCGAGGTGAGGCCGACGATGTCTCCCGCCGCCAGCGTGAGGACGTGCGTCTCGGCGCTCCCTTCGCCGACCAGGATCCGGACCTCGCCGGAGAGCAGGAGGTAGGTGCCCTTCGACGTGGATCCCTGCCGGAGGACGTACGAACCGGCCTCGAACCGGCAGCTCTGCATCCGTCGGAGCAGATCGACGCGCTTGCGCACCGGGAAACCGCGGAAGAGCGGCGACGTTCGCAAGACCGACTGCAGGAGCTCCGCCCGCAGCGTCCGGCCCAGCACTCCCCCTGCCTCCGGGCTCCTTTCCGACGCCTCTCGCAGCGCCTCGGGCGGAATCTCGATCGCGTCGACGTCGTCCTGCGCGACTGCCGTGGTCCGCACCGGCCCGCCGCCGACGAAGGGCTCGTGTCCCAGGAGCGATCCCTCTCCGATGGTCCCGACCGCGCAGGTGCCCCGCGCGGTGGCCATCGTGAGCTCGACCTGGCCACGGGCAATCAGGAGGATCGATCCCTGCTCGGCCGAAGGCCGCGCGAGGACCTCGCCCGGACGGGCGCGTCGAAGCCGCGAGGCCCGCACCATCGTCACGGCGACGTCGGCCGCCAGATCGCTGAGTATCGGCGCCGGGGCGAACTTCGACGGCGTGTCGGCTGGCCCCGCGACGCCACGGGCCTGCGCCCACGCCGAGCGCGCGACCTCGCGGGCCGGGCCCGCCAGCAGGACGGACGTCACCGGCGCCTCCCGTTCCGTCAGCGCCGCCGGCGTGGCGCGAGCCCCGATCCGAGCGATGCGGCTCGAGCCATCGGCGAAGATCGTGGTGATCGCATCGACGAGGTCGTCGTCGACCCCCGTGAGCTTCTCGAGCGCCCTCGCGGCCACCACCGCCCTGAGCGGGTAGCCGGTACGGACGTAGCTCCATGCGGCGGCCCTGTAGACGTCCGCCGACAGGTCTCGCTCCCCGACCGCGGCCAGGGCGTCGGCCGTCAGGAGCCTGACGTCGAGGTCGTCGGGTGCACCCTGCAGGATGGCGCGGTACCGGCGAAGCGCGCCGATCCAATCGGCCCGCCGGCACGCGGCGTCGGCTTCGCGCCTGAGATCTTGCAGCGTCTTCCGGTGATTCGAGCTCACCGTGGCGGCAGCAGCACCCATCGACGAGCCATCCGAGCATTGTGCGTGCCACTCGTGCACGGCGCTCGTGGGCCGGGAAACCTGCGCTTTTGGGCATGCCTCGCCGACTGGCTGGCCACGACGCCGGTCACTCACGCCAGTAGGCCGTGGGCGGCGCCGACAGCCCTCAACCCGGGAGGCGGGGTGTGAGCTGACCCAGCGCGCGCCCGAGGAGCCAGTCGTGCAACGGCTCGACGAGCGGCGGTCCCATCGTCATGCCGAACGGAAACGGTGTGGCCTGAGCGCGGGCCGCGCCGGCCTGCCGGGCGAGCTGGGGCCACTGGGTGATCACGACCGTCGGCAAGCCCTCGGCCTCGAACGCCAGCGCCGTGAGCCCGGCGCTCTGGGCCCCGAGCGCGCAGGCCCCCACGACGATCGCCGCCCCGGCGCCGAGCTCCTTGAGCCGCCGCGCGGCCAGGGGCGCGGTGCACTTCAGGAGGGACTCGGGCTCCGGGATGTGCCCGTGGAGCGACAGGGCGGTCGCGCAGACGCTGCCGATCGTGCCCCTCGCCTGAGCCCGCCGCATGGCGCTCAGGGGGTAGATCACGTTCAGGTCGATCTCGGCGGCGCGGAGATCGAAGCGGCCGGGCGTGATCGACAGCTCGCTCCGGTCGGCCGCGATCGGGATCTGCCTGAACGTCGTGTCGCCCCGGCCAGGCGCTACCGCGAACGGCTCGGCAGTGAGCCGGTGGAAGATCCCCGCGGTCGTCACGATCGCCACCGTGGTGTCCTTGAGCGGCTGGGCGAGGAACGACCGGACGGGCGATCGCGAAGGACGATAGAAGTCGAATGTCCTGTCGCCCTGCCGCCGAACCAGGAGGCGATACGCCCGCGCCCGAAGCTCCACGCGGGAGAATCTAGCACCGCTCCGAGGGCCGGGAGCCCGGCGTCGGGGAGTCGAGGTGGTGGCGGGCGGAAAGCCGGGTCAGATGCAGTTGTCGACCTGGGAGTCGATGATGATCACTCCGCGGTCCGAGGGGGCTTCCTCGTCCGGGGTCATCTCGGGAAGCGGGGCGTACGGGCTATCCAGCGGGAGCTCGAGGACGGGCTGCTCGTAGCGGCGCCGCTCCTCTTCCTCCCGCCGGCGGATTTGCTCGATGATGAATGGAGGCAGCATGGGTCAAACCTCCTCAGTCCCCCGACCACTGGCCCGTGAGACCTTCTCCACCACACTCGGAACTATAGCAACCAAAGTGCCAGGATCAACGGGTCCGCCCGCCCAGCCCAAGCTGCCTTTGTGCCGTGATTGCGCGGAACCACGCTCCCGACACGCTGTCTCGTTTTGCGCAACCACCATCGCTACCGTACGATGAACCCTCTGGATCTGTCAAGGAAACCGGTTACTTGTCCTGGTGCGACGAGCTGGGTCGCCGCTCGCAAACTTTGCGATGCCCGGCGGGCGGCCACCGTTGCTTCGCTGACTGGGCCGCTGGTATGGTGACGCCAACCGTGCGGCACATAGCCTTGTCGACGGCGGTCCTCGCCCTCCTGTGCCCGCCGCTGGCACGTGCCCAGGACGATTACTCGACGACGAGCGGCGCCTGGAACGGAATCGCGGAGCTCGGTGCCATCGCGGACGCGATGGGCGTCGAGGTGGAGGACGCCTCGGACCTGGACCTCGGGCGGCTTTCCGCGGCAACTCCACTCTTGATCCTCCATCCGGAGGGGGAGCTCCCGGCAGACGACATCCTGCGCTTCCTGCGCCTCGGCGGCCGCGTCGCCGTCGCCGACGACTTCGGGACCGCCGAGCCGCTGCTCGCCCGGCTCGGCGTGCGCCGCTTCGTCGGGCCGGTCCCGAGCCCGCCCGCCGCGCACAACGAGAACGCCAACCTCCCGATCGCGACGCCCCGCCAGGCGCACCCGCTGGCCCTCGGCGTGCCCGAGCTCGTGACGAATCATCCGAGCGTGCTCGCGTCCCCGTTGCGGCCGGTGTTCGACTTCGGGTCGTCCGATCGCTCCGTCGTCGTCGCGGGTGCCGTCGGCGAAGGTAGGGTCGTCCTGGTCTCGGACCCGAGCGTCTTCATCGACAACATGCTGCAGTTTCCGGGCAACCGTCGCTTCGCCGAGAACCTGCTGCGCTACCTCGCGGCCGCTCCCGGCGCCCGGGTCATCCTCGTCCACGGCCGATTCTCGCACCATGGAGCCGTGTCGGGCCTGGCGGGGGGCCGGCCGGACCGCCCGGCCGACGAGTTCTTCGCCGCGTTCAACGCCTTCCTCTCCGGCCTCGGCTCGTCCGCTCCCGAGAGCTCGACGCTTCGCGCCGTGGCCGCGGTGATCGCGCTCGGGACGATGCTGGCCCTCGGCTTCGTCCTGCCGATGGGCGGGCGCCGCTACGACGGTCGCTGGCTGCGGCCCGGAGCGCGCAGCGCGGGTGCCGGGTTCGTCGGGAAGGTCCAGCTCTTCAGGGGCCGCGGCGTCAACTACCTGTTGCCGGCCCTCGTCTACCGCCGCGAGCTCGAGGCGTCGCTCGTCCAGAGCCTCGCGCTCTGCACTCCGGCGCCGATCACCGAGGTGGAGCGAGCGATCCAGGGCAAGGGCGCGACGGCCCTTCAGGCCCGGACCCTGCGCAAGCTGCTCGAAGATCTGGACCGGCTGGCGAGCCGCGACGCCCGCGGTCAGGGCCCCCACGTTTCGGAGCAGCGCATGGCTCGAATCCTCGAAGAAGGCGCGCGCCTGGTCGCGCTCGCCAGCCGGTCGAAATGAGAAAGCACTCGTTGTCCCCGGAGATCCTCGGTCAGGTGGGGCAGATGGCCCGCGGCGTGATCGAGGAGGTCGGCCGAGCGTACATAGGTCCGGAGGACGTGGGCGAGCTCCTCCTGACGGCCCTCGTCGGTCGCGGCCACGTCCTGCTCGAGGGCGTCCCCGGCGTCGCGAAGACGACCCTGGCGAAGGCTTTCAGCGCGACGATCGGATGCCGCTACAGGCGCATCCAGTTCACGCCGGACCTCTTGCCCGCGGACATCACCGGCACGTACGTCCTGAACCCACGCGAGGGGAGCTTCGCGCTGCGCGAGGGCCCGATCTTCGCGAACGTCGTGCTGGGCGACGAGATCAACCGCGCGCCCGCGAAGACGCAGTCGGCGCTCCTCGAGGCCATGCAGGAGAACCAGGTGACGATCGAGGGGGAGACGCGCCCTCTCGATGCGCCCTTCATGGTCATCGCGACCCAGAACCCGATCGAGCAGGAGGGCACCTATCCGTTGCCGGAGGCCCAGATCGATCGTTTCCTGATGAAGTTGAACATCGGGTACCCGTCGACGCGCGACGAGCGCCGGATCCTCCAGAGCTACGCCGGTCCCTCGCCCGAAGGCCGCGCCATCCTCTCGCCCGACGACATCCTGAGGATGCAGGACTTCGCGCGCTACATACACATCGAGGACGAGCTCTGCGACTACATCATCGCGCTCTCCTCGTTCACGCGCTCGCACGGACGAGTGCTGCTCGGCGCCTCGCCCCGCGCATCGCTGTCGCTCATGTACGCGGCGCGGGGGCGCGCGCTGCTCCACGGGCGGGACTTCGTCCTGCCCGACGACGTGAAGAGACTCGCTCCGATCGTCCTCGGCCACCGGCTGGTCCTGACTCCGGATGCCGAGCTGGACGGGACGACCAGGGGCCAGATCATCCGCGAGGCGCTCGAGAAGGTCAGCTACCGCCGCGACGTGTCCGCGACATGATCCCCACGCTGACGCGCTCGGGGCGCTTCGTCCTCGCGGCCGTCGCCCTCTTCGTCGTGGTCGGGGCGCTGTCGGCCTCCCCACCGATCGCGGCTCTAGGCGCGGCCGCCTCGAGCGCGATCGTGGTCGTCTACCTCGCGACGCTCTCGATCCCGCGCCTTGTCCGTCGCGAGAAGATCGAGTTCGCGTGGTGGCTGATGCCCTCCGAGGGCGGGGTCTCGACTCCCGGCGTCGCCTTCCGCGTCCGGGCGTACGTGCGCAACCGCTGCTCGTGGAGCTTCGGGCCGTCGCGGCTCGGGGTCTTCGCCTCGGACGCCTTGCAGATCGCCGATTCCGACGGCCTGGCGATCCCGCTCCCGCGCGGACGCAGGACGGACCTCGAGCTCAGGGTGACGGCCATGGCGTCCGGCCAGCACTTCCTGCACGGCGCCACGCTCATGCTCGAAGGGCCCGGGGGCCTGTTCCGCGTGCACGTGTACTTCCCGAACGTCCTATCCGTGAAGGTGTTCCCGAGGGCTCTCGCTGCAAAGCGGGCCACGTTCCGGCCGCCGACGGGGACGGCGCTCGATCATGCGGGAAGGCACTTCGTCCGCGTGCTCGGCACGTCGCCCGAGCCGCGCGAGCTGCGCGAGCTGGTCCCAGGCGACCCGTTCAAGGCGATCGCGTGGAAGGCGACGGCGAGGACGGGGAAGCTCATGGTGCGCGAGCTCGAGAACGAGATCCAGACCACCAGACTGGTGCTCCTCGACGCCTCGGCGACGATGCGGGCGGGAGACGTCGGCAGGACGAAGCTCGACTATGGCGTGGAGGTCGCGGCGGCCTACGCGCGACTGGCCGTCGAGCAGAGCGACAGGGTCGGCTTCGCGGGGTTCGATCAGCGCATCCTCGCCCAGCTCCCCCCGCACGAGGGCCGCGCGCACTTCCTGAGGCTCCTGGACGCCCTCGTCGCGATCCGTGCGCCGGTGGACGAGGACGTCACCGAGTTCGGCGCCGCGGAGGTCGCCCGTGCCGTGGCCGAGTACGTGCGCCACCAGGAAGGGCTGGACTTCCGCGTGCGTTCTTCGCGGCCGAGGGAGCACGTCTACGACTACGCGGGGCTCGTGGCCCACTGCGAGAGGGCCCTCGGGCGCGAGGGCTCGGCCGTAGGCGAAGTCCGCGCGAGCGACCCGTCGACGGCGGCGCTGCGGCGCTTCTGCAGGGCGCGGGGGCTCGTCATCCCCTACAGGGAGGAGCCGCTCGCCGGCGGAAAGGCCCGGGGCCTGGTCGAGGCGCTGCGGGCGGCAGGCGGGCGTGGCGCGGGTGGCGGCGGACCCGCGTCCACGGTCCTCGTGGTGTCCGACCTCGAGGCGATCGATGACGAGGCCGACTGGAGCTCGATCCTCTCGACGATGAGGCTGATGAAGGCCCGCGGGCACAGGCTCCTCGTGGTCGTGCCCTTCGCGCCGCTGTTCACCGAGGCGGCGCCGGGGACGCTCGGCAAGGAGGTGCACGCCCTGTTCGCGCGCGACGAGGCCCGCAGACAGGCCGCGATCGAGGCGCGCCTGAGGCGCATCGCGGTCCCTGTCTTCCGCGTCTCTCCGCGGGACATTCCGGCCCTCGTGTTCACGCGCGCCGCGGCGCTGAAGGCCGCGTGACCTCCGCGTTCGAGGATCCTCGCGCGGCGCTGCGCCGGCACGGCCTGCGGCCACGAAGGCCGTTCGGGCAGAACTTCCTGGTCGATCGGTCCGTGGTGGAGCGCATCGCCGCCGCCGTCGGCCCGCGGCCGGGGCTGCGGATCGTGGAGATCGGCGCCGGCCTCGGGACGCTGACGAGGGCGCTCCAGGCGGGAGGGAGCGCGGTCGTGGCGATCGAGCGGGAGCGGGACATGGTGCGCGCTCTCAGGGCCGACTTCGAGGCGGGGGGTGGCGTCACCGTCATGGAGGTCGACGCGGTGACCTTCGACTACCGCGCGGCTGCGACCGGATCGCCCACCGCGGTCGCCGGAAACCTGCCCTACAACCTCACCGGCCCGCTCCTCGGGGCGATCGTGGATTCGATCGATGCGCTCGTCGCGGCCGTCGTCATGGTGCAGCGCGAGGTGGCGGAGCGAATGGTCGCCGCCCCCGGATCGCGGACGTACGGCGCGCTGTCGGTGATGGTCCAGGCGCGCTGCGACGCCGAGGTGGTGCTCGAGGTACCGCCCGACGCGTTCTACCCTGCACCCGAGGTCCACTCGATGGTCGTCCGGCTCGTGCCGTCGCGGCCGCCACGGATCGGTGGGCGCGACTGGGAGAAGGTGCGGCGGATCGTGCGGGCCGCCTTCGCGCAGCGGCGCAAGAAGCTCCGGAACGCGCTGCGTTCGCTGGCGCCGCAAGAGCTCGTCGAGGCGTCCCTCACGCGTGCCGGAATCGACCCGTCGCGCCGGGCCGAGACGCTCTCGGTGGAGGACTTCGCGCGTCTGGCAGACGAGCTCGGGTAGGTCGGCGCCCGGTCACGCGGGCAGATCGACCGCCATCGCGAGCCAGCGATCGCCTTGGAAGCCGACGCGGACGGCAGCGACCTCGGGATCGTGCGCGAGGACCAGGGTCGCCTTCTCGACGGCGCAGTGGAAGAACAAGGCGTCCTTCTCCGCGATGACCTTCAGCGGATGGTTGTCGTAGGCCATCAGCCAGGGCAGGTGCACATGGGCGCGGGTCGGGATGAGGTCCGACGCGAACACGATCAGGCCGGACGTCGAGTCGATCGAGATCACCTGCAGGCCTTTGGTGTGGCCGTTTGACAGCCGCGCATGGATTCCGGGAAGAACCTCGCCCGGACCGTCGAGCACGCGGAGTCGGGCTCCTTCGAGGGCTTCGATCGTCTCTGGGCGATAGCTGGCTTCATCCTTCGCGGACGGCTTGCGGGCGTACGCGAGGTTCGCCTTCTGGACGTGGTGGGTCGCGCGGGCGAAGCGAAGTGAGCCATCGGGTCGCACGATGCCCGCGGCGTGGTCGAAGTGCAGGTGCGTGAGGATGACGTCCGTGACGTCCCCGGAGCTTCGGCCCAGACGAGCGAGAGCCGTGCTCAGCCCGCCGGCCGGCTCGAGCCTGTAGATTGCTCGATCCTTCCCTGACCAGCTTTCACCTATGCCGGCGTCGACGACCGCGAGGCGGCCATCGTCGTATACGACCACGAGGACGCGGCAGACGAGCTGGACGCGGTTCTCGTCGTCGGCCGGCGCGCCGCGGCTCCAGAGGGTCTTGGGCACGACGCCGAACATTGCGCCGCCGTCGAGCTTGAATCGGCTCTCGACCACGGGAATCACTCGCAGCGCCACGGCCCGACCGTGGACCGGCGCGCCTGGAGCGTCAAGAGGCGGCGGTGAAAAGCGGACGTCGCGGGGTCGTCGGACCTTCACGAAGCCGAGCGGGCCGCACTTTTTCGTCACGGCGCGCCGGGTGCAGGGGCCACGTCCATGGCACCAGGCTCCGAGTCGCTGTCGTGGACGAATCGCCGCGCGAGGTTTCTCGTGATGCTCCGGAGCGCGGCTGCCGGCATGGCAGGCGCGGCGCTGGACTTCCTGATCCTGGCGCTCCTCGTCGAGTTGGGCGGCGTCGTTCCGGCGATCGCGACGGTCGTGTCGGCGCTCGTCGGGGCTGTCGTGAACTTCTTCCTCAACCGGAGCTGGGCGTTCCGGAGCCGTGGGCCCGTGTGGCGGCAGGGCGGGCACTACGCGATCGCGACGGCAGTCTGGGTCGCGCTCTGCGCGATCGTCGTGCACGTCTGCGTCGGGTTGGCGCGGATCCCCTACCTCGTCGCTCGACTCGTCGCGGACGTGGCGGTGTTCCTCGGATGGGGGTTCCCCGCGTCGCGCTGGATCTTCCGGACCGGCTCCTAGATCAGTGACCGCCGGCCAGCGCCCGGATGTCCTCGCGCGGGCTCGATCGCGCGGCCGCGAGCCAGGCTTCGAGCTGCGGGTCCGAGCGGGCGCGGGCGCACGCGATGAGCGGGCCCAGCGTCGCCGGCCCGAAGAGCCCCTTGGCGAGCATTCGTCGGACTCGAGCGTCGACGGCGCCGGAAACTCGGCCCGACTCGCAGAGGGCGGCAGCGGCCAGCGCTCCGATCTGGTCATCCGGATCGGTCTCGGCGACCCTGGCGACGGCGCCCTGCTGGGCTCCGCGCTCGACGAGGCTCGCGAGGGCCTCGCGCCGCACGCGGGGATCGGGGTCACCCAGCGGAGGCGACAGGTCGACCCCGCGAAGGTGCATCAGGGGTCGCATCGCGTGCAACGCCGCGGCGCGGATGTCGGGCCCGAGCCGCTGGTCCTGGATGGAGCGCAGGAGCGATGCGATCACGGGCGCGAGGTCCTCGGTCGTGACGTCGCTCCGGGCGAGCCTTTCGGGTGACAGGCCGTGGGCCATCGCCGCAGCGGCAGCGGTGGCCACCGCGCGATCGCGTGACCCGAGGGCGAGGGCGAGCGCGCCGAGGAGCCCCGGCGAGGCCGGTGCGAACCGAGCGACCTCTATGCACGTGAGACGGAGGGCCCGGGCGGCCGATGCGACACAGGCCGCGAGCGAGCCGGAGGGAATGCGCGGCGCGAGGCCCTCGAGCTCTCCAAGGTCGCCACGTCTGGCCGCCGCCGCGAGGCTCGCCATCGGATCGGTCGCCGGCCGCCCGCCGTCCGCGCGCGAGTCGAATGACGCCAGGAGGACCGCCCAGAAGAACGACACCCCACATAGGCCACGACGTAGTCCGAGGTGCCACACAAACGAATCGTACCTCGCATGGGGACTTGAGTGTCACCTGCTCGCACAGTAACGTGCGAAGCTCGAAGAGGGGTCAAGAGGCCAATGCAGCATGCGTCCTGCTGGAGACTCGTCGCCTTGTGCTCACTCGTTCTCGTCGCCTGCGCTCCCGGTTCCCGGGGCGATGATGATGGGGACGACGACGATGTCGTCGGCGACGGCGACGCGGACACCGACGCTGACGATGACGCCGACGGCGACTCGGACGCGGATGCGGACTCCGACGCCGACGCCGACACGGATGCGGACGGCGGTCCGGGCGGCGTAGATGGCGGCAACCCCTACGTCGATCCCGACGCCGGAGTGCTTGGCTGCGAGAGCGAGGTCGAGGACGGCTGCGGCGACGAGGAGGTCTGCGACGACCAGCTCGACAACGACTGCAACGGGCAGGTGGACGAGGGCTGCACGTGCGAGAACGGGACGAGCCAGCCGTGCTTCCGCGGACCGCCTGGGCGGCGGAACGTCGGCGGCTGCCTCGACGGCATGCAGGTGTGCCACGGATTCGAGTTTCCCGAGTGGACCGAATGCGAAGGTGGAGCGACGACCGAGCCCGAGGTCTGCGACGGCAAGGACAACGACTGCAACGGTTGCGTGGACGACATCGAGGACTGCCAGCCGCAGATCACCTGCCCCGTCGACGACGTCGCGCCGCCGCTGCAGGACTACGTGCTCGACGCCTCGACCATGTACGAGGGGACGCCGGATTCGTGCACCTGGGAGGTCGACTGCCCGCTCGGCAGCGCCTGCCCCGGTCCGGCGGACGCGAACGACTGCTCGACGACCGTCTACCTCGACGTCTCGGGCGACTACACCGTCCACGTGACGATCGTCGGGGAGAACGGCGAGGAGTTCGAGTGCACGTACATCGTGCACGTCATCGGAAACGGCCTGCGCGTCGAGCTGTCGTGGGATGGGCCCGATTCGGACGACGTCGACCTGCACCTTCACAGGAACGTCGACAGCGGCTGGTTCGACGACGACGACTGCTTCTACGCGAACTGCACAGAGACGTACACCGGCTACTCGATCGACTGGGGCTATGCCGAGACGGCCGTCGAGGACTGCCCCGAGCCGCCGCCCGGGAGCGGCTGGAACTACGTGGCGCGTGGCTCTTGCCCCAACCCCAGGCTCGACATCGACGACGTCCAGGGCTTCGGACCCGAGAACATCAACCTCGACAACCCGGCGCCGTTCGACGAGTTCCGCGTGATGGTCCACTACTACGACGGCGGGGGCGGGATCTTCGGAGGGCCCGCCGACGCCGAGGCGACCGTTCGCGTCTATTGTGGGGGCGCGCTCAAGGGCCAGTTCGGTCCAGCGGCGATCGAGACTCAGGGCGCGGGAGTCGGGGACCTCTGGCGGGTCGTCGACATCGTCATGGACGCGGCCGGGCAGGACTGTGACGTGACGCTGATCGAGCGAAACGACGGCTTCGACGTCCGCGGCAACGGCACGCGCAACACGTTCTAGAAGCGATAGTCGACGTAGCCGCCGAACGCGAGGGCGGTGGCGATCCTCGTCGGGAAGTCGTCGTCCGAGATCAGCCTGCGGTGGGCGGTGAGGTCGAGGCCGACTCCGAGCGAGCCGAAGTCGAGCGGATACTCCATCTCGAGCCCGGCTCGCCCGCCGACACCGAAGCCAACCGCCGTCTCGCCGTCGTCGGGGTCGATCGAGTGAAGCTCGACGGAAGCCCCCATCACCGGGTGAAGGAGGCCATCCGGGTTGAAGTGATAGCCGAACCCGAGGCCGCTGATCATGTACGAGGCGCTCGTCGGGCGGCCGGAGTCGGCCGGCACCTCGAGCGCATCCGGCGCGAGATCGAGCCTGAGGCCCACCGAGGCCTGCCGGAGCGCGAGGCCCACGTGGAGGCGGTAGCTCGATCCGATCGATGACGAGTCGTCACCCGACAGGATCATGCCGCCGTACCCGCCGCCCACGACCACTCGTCGGGCGGCGCGCAGCCCGGCCCCGCGGTCGTCCATCGTGCCCTCGGTGCCGTCGTCGACGGGGTCCTGTTCGATGATGGTGGTTCGGTCCTCGATCACGACCGGCGTCGGCGTTCGGACGGGCGTCACGAACACCGGCGCCGGGACGATACGGATCGGAGGTGGCGGCTGCGCGAAGCGAATGGCCGGCGCGACGTAGGGTCGGACCACCACTCTCGGAGGCACGACCACCACCCGGATTGGCGGAGGTGGCGGTGGCGGGCTGTAGGGCCTGATGATGACCGGGGGATCCATCTCGACCAGGGGGGCCACGCAGAGCCGGGGACCTCCCGCCCCTGACAGGCCCAGCCCGGGACCGAGCAGCGCCGCAGGAACGAGCCAGACGGACAGGGACCTCAGGGGACCGAGCATCGAACGCGCCTCGCTTTCGTGTGTGGAAACCCGCGGTGGCCCGGCGACTACGGTCGCTTTGGGCTCTTGCGAAGCGGAAAGGACGTGCGTGCCGGGGGAACGATCTCGGTGCCGCACGCCTCGGCGCCACCGATCTGCGATTCGTGGGGGTCTTCCACGCCCCGGATCCTGATCCTGTGTGTAGGTGTTATTTGACATCTATTCCAACGTTCAGTAATCTGCCCTCGTTCTTCTTGGCTAGGCGGACTTACGAGCCGCCCGGCGACGGAGGCGGAGGCGCCATGACGGGTCTGACCAAGCGGCAGCAGATGGTCCTGGATTACATCCGCAAGTCCATAGACGACCGAGGTTTTCCGCCGACATTGCGGGAGATCGGGGTCTTCATGGGGATCCGGAGCACGAACGGGGTCAACGACCACCTGCGGGCGCTCGAGCGCAAGGGCTACCTGAAGCGCGAGGACATGAAATCGCGCGCTCTGCGGCCGACGACGGGCGTCAGGACGACCTCGTACTCGGAGATCGAGATCCCCATCCTGGGACGGGTCGCAGCCGGCGCGCCGCTTCTCGCGACCGAGAACCTCGAGGGGAGCGTCACGGTGGACCGGTACTTCATCGGGAACAACCGCGAGGTCTTCGGCCTCCGAGTCCGCGGCGATTCCATGATCGAGGCGGGCATCCTCGATGGCGACTACGTATTCGTCCGCAAGCAGCTCACGGCCGAGCGCGGCGACGTCGTCGTCGCAATGATCGGCGAGGACGCGACGGTGAAGTACTGGTTCCCGGAGCGGGATTACATCCGGCTGCAGCCCGCCAACTCGCAGCTCGCGCCGATCCTCGTCCGCCGCGACGACTTCCGGACGACACAGCTCCTCGGCATCGTGATCGGCGTCTATCGCAGGCTCCACTAGCGAAACGCGCGGTTGTCCCCGAAACGCGTTTGTAATTCGCTAGTTGGAGGGCGGGTGCGTGTCCCTCTCCGGCGGGGTGCGCGTGCCTCTTCGGCGCATCCATATCAGGCCGACGGCGATGATGGCGATCGAGATGGCGGAGACGACGGGGCCGTGGACCTGGCGGGCCTCGGCGGCCGGGCGGCTGATGTCGAGGACGTCCATGGCGACCCCGATCGCGAGGCTGATCCGGCCCTGCACGGTGTAGCCGAAGCTCGCGCCGAATCCGATCATCAGTACCCAGATGCCGACCTTCGACATGCGTCCGAACCAGCCCTTGTGCTCGCGCGAGAGGAAGAAGTACATGAGCGAGGCGACGACGCCGACCACGAGGACGACGATGCCGATGATGTCGGAGAGGGGCTTGTCGCCGCTCGTGAAGACCTCCCGGGTGGTCACGTAGATCTGGGTGAGCAGGTCGCTGTTCGCGTAGGCGGGGATGTTCTGGCCCGCGTAGATGCCGATCACGAACGCGATCGCGAGGCGGCCCATCCAGTTGTAGCGGTTCGTCAGCTTCATGAAGAGGCAGAGGACGAGCGCGCAGGGCACGAGGTAGACGAAGCGCGCGGCGCCGAGCTCGCTTGCGGTCAGCCGATCCACGAGGTTTGGCTTCACCGTTCCGAACCATTGCAGGACGAGCGAGTATCCCACCGACGTGCCGACGAACAGGTGCTCCGCGAGCTTGTAGAACGGGTTGTCGTCGTAAAGGTACGACAGGATGCAGAAGGTGATGAAGATGGCGATCCAGGCGCCGAGGACGTCGATGAAGGGCATCACCGTGCCCCCCGCTTTCGCTTGCGCGTCTTGAAGTAGATGACGTTTCCCATCGTGATGGCGAGGACGATGACGACGTGCCCGACGGTGAGGACGTTGAGGCCGCGGGTGGCCAGGCCCACCTGACCCACGAGCTTCTCGTACTCCGCCGCGCCTCTCATGCCCCCGACGAGCGAGAACATCTGCCTGGGGTAGTAGGGCGACAGCTCGGTCACCGACACCGAGGTCGTCGCCGCGGCGTAGCGCAGGCCGTAGCGCGTCACGACCTGCTGGACCCACTCCTTGGTGCCGGGGAAGCCCGCGGAGACCTCGACGATGAGGGGGAAGTCGCTCAGCCGATTGATGCCGTTCATGATCGGGAGCTGGCCGACGGGCCTCTCGCGATAGTCGGCGGGGTAGATCTGTCTGAAGCTCTGGCCGAGGCCCGCGATGACGATCTCCTTGCCCTCCTTGAAGCCGAAGAACACGTAGTCGACGCCGTAACGCAACGGCGGATCGTCCCGGCCCTCGAAGAGACCGCGATGCCGGTCGTGCTCGCCCTCGATGATGTCCTCGATGAGCGCCATCACGATGGGCGGGGCCTTGTCCCAGAGCGTCATGAGGACGACGCGGCAGCGCCTCAGCAGGAGCTGTCGGAGGACCGCGCGGGCGAAGGGCTCGAGCTCGGGCTTCGAGGCAGGGTCGTAGTCGATGGCGAGCAGCACCTGAGTGCCGGGCGGGAGGGTCTCGATCTCGTCGTACAGTGCGCGCACCCGCGGGCTCGTCGTGAAGGGCATCGTGAACTCGAACATCAGCGGCAGCGCGATCGCGAGGCCCATCGCGAGGAAGAGCCAGCGGCGGTCGAAGCTCTGGAGCTTTTCCCACGCGAGCTTCACGGCTACTCACCCCCCAGGTGCGAGCGCTCGAGCCCCAGGATGACCCTCAGGCCCGTCGCGATTGCGCCGAGGGCCGCGCCGATCATGATGGCGCGCCTGCCGGCGTTGTTGCCGTAGTCGAGGATCCAGTCCTTGATGTCGGACGGCAAGGAGGCGATGGTCGTCCGCAGCGGTTCGGGGAAGAGGAGCGCGACGAGCTCGCCGAGCGGGACCACGCAGAGCATCACGAGGACGGCGGTCGACAGCATCAGGAACGCCTCGAGGTTCCGGGCGCGGAACGCGCGGAAGGCCGCCGAGGTGATGAAGAAGGCGAGGAGCGCGAACATCGTCGCGTTGCACGGCGCGAAGATGTGGTCGTACAGGTAGAGGAACGTCCTGCCTTCCTGGCCCTCCCAGAGGCCGACGCCGAGCATGACCAGAGCGCTCGCGACGAGGACGACCTTGTAGGGCCAGTCCTTCTCGCGCCGCCAGATCCTCGGGAGGTTCGCCTGCATCAGGTTGATTCCGCCCAGGATGAACGCGAAGGCCGCGAGGACGGAGCCCCATTCCTGCAGGAGCGCGGTCAGCTCGTGGACTCCGTGGGCGGGGATGAAGAACTCGACGACGAACAGGACGCCGAGGACGAAGGTGATGACGAGTGGAAGGGTCTGCTTCACGTCACGTCCCCGGCGCCAGGAAGCCGACGAGCCTGAGCGCCCACTCGACCACGAGGGCGGTCGGCCCCGAGAGCGGCGCCGCCGTCCAGGCCAGAAGGCCGCCGAGCGCGGCGGCCGTGACGATCAGGAGCACTCCCGCCTTGATCCAGTCGGCGGCCTTGAGCGATCCGAGGAGCTTGGGCTCCCGGGTCATGTATGCCGAGATGGCGAACAGCTCCTCGCCGATGATCGCGTAGTCGCAGGCGGCGATGAAGAACGGTAGCTGCGTGATCTCCGCCGTGCCGCCGATCTGGATCGCCTTGTTGACGTAGCCCGTCTCCGCGAGGATCAGGGACTCGGCGAAGAACCGACCCAGAAAGACGTTCGTCGCGGGCCTGTCCCTGAGCATGATGCCGTTCGTCCCGGCGCAGAAGGCGAACTGCTCGGAGCTGATCCACTGGATGTTCTGCGGCCGGTGCTGGTCGGGCCGGCCGGCGTTGTAGAAGCCCTGCCGCACGACCTCCTCGGCGACGGTCGCCACGATCGGGATGCAGCAGGGGACGCGGATCTGGGAGTCGTATCGAGCCACGAGCTCCGAGACGCGGCCGAGGATGAGCAGGCTCGCGATCGTCTGGATGTTCTGGATCTCGTCGATGCCGGGGACATAGAGGATCGGCCGGCCCATCTCCGTCGCGCGGCCCACGGCCTCCTCGAGCGCGTCGATGCCCGCGATCCGCCGGATGAACATCTGGTGACCGCTCCGGGAGGCGCGCTGGACGAGGACGAGGGTCAACAGGAACGCCGCGCCGAGCAGGATCGCCATGTTCAGCTTGTCGATCGAGACCCAGCTCGCGGCGGGCCGCGCGGGCCGCCGGACCTGGACCCGGACCGCGTCCCCGCGCGCCGGCACGGTGTAGATCCGGTAGTGGAAGGGACCGTCGCGAGCGACGGTGTCGGTGACGGTCCGGCGCCGGGACGCCGCAGGATCCGGCGGTCGCGAGCCCGCGACCTCGTCGAGGATCACGCCGGCGAGCGAGGCGGCCAGGGGCTCCGGCCGGCCCTCCTCGTCGCCCGGGTCGCGGAGCTGCCCTGACCGGACCAGCGCTCGCTTCGCGGGCAGGTCCGCCGGGTCGATCCGGGCATTCGAGCCGAGCAGGCCCACCAGGTACCGGACGCGGTCCTCGCTGGCGCTCGGATCCACGGGCTCCTCGAGGGCGCCGGCGGGTGCGCCGTCCTCCACGAAGGGGATGTACGGGCCGCTCTTCTTCGTGGCTCTCAGGACGACGTAGCCGTCGACCGGTCGGCTCCCGCCGCCGTCGTCGGGGCTGATCTCGAACGACACGTCGACGTGCCTTCCATCGTCGCCTTCCGGGGCGGCGGCAGCCGCGTTCGCGACGCCACGAGGGCCTTCGGGTGACGGGCCGGCCGCTCCAGGAAGCGCGACCGGCCGAGTGACGACGCTCCCCGAGAACGCTCCGGCCTGGGAGGCCGAGCCCACCTCGCGCTCGGCGAGGGCCCACACCTGGTAGACGTAGGTCCGGCCTGGCAAGGCGCTCGTGTCGTCGACCGAGCGGAGCCGCGTGGCGACGGACCTGGTCTTGCCCCTCGCGCGAACCTGCTTCGACACGATCTCGACCTTCGAGTGAGCGAATGGCTCGAAGGGCCCGCCGACGTCGTGGGCGCGAAGGACCTGGTACTCGCGGACCACCTTCAGACCTGCTCCGTCGTCCCTGGACATCTCGAAAGTCACCCGGAGCCGTGCGGTGCCGTCCACGGTGACGACGGCGGCGCGAGCTCCGGCGGGCGCGACGTGGTTCTCCCCGGCGCAGCCGACGAGGGCGGAGACGAGAACGAGCGCGAGGATCCTCATCGCCTCTCGATCATCTCCACGTTCGATCGGGGGACCACGACCTCGGTGCCGTCGTCGAAGCGCGCCTCGAGCACGCGGACCATCGTCTCGGACTCCATCTCGCGAAGCTCGACCGGCAGCGAGACCACGGTCGCGAGGCGACCGAAGTGGGGCGCCCGGATCACGCGTATCGTCGATCCGACCGCGATGCCCTCCGGGGGGCCGTCGGGCTCCGCCGACGCCCCGGCGGAGCGATCGAGCGAGGGGATGATCACCTCGGGGCGGATCACGCCCGCACGGATCTGGGTCGCGCCGTTCGCCGCGGCGAGCTCGCCCTGATGGCGCTCGAGCAACGTGTGCGTTCCCCGCGCCATGGCGATCTCGCCGAAGCCCTCGGTCACGATGACCGTCGTCCCGAGCTTCTCGTGGCCGGTGATCGCGACGCCGAGCTCGTAGCCGAGGATCTGCTTGATGTCGCGGTAGTGCATCCCGCCCACGACGATCGCCGAAAGGCCCGCGGTGACCGCCGCGCGGTAGACGTCGATGCCGAGGAGCGACCCTCCGACCGCGATCGCCCCGCGGAGCTCCGGGGTGATCATCGAGTCGTTCAGGCGCTCGCCCGGGCCCGCGATCATCCGGATCGGGCCGTGCACCTCGCCGGCCAGGCCGAAGATGCCCTGGACGAAGACGCCCTCGCACTCGACGGCGACGCCCTCGGTCGGGAAGACCTCGACGACCCTGCCGTCGACGTAGGCGTCGACCTCTATCGGGATGGGCGCCTCGCGCAGCATGACCTGGCCGGTGCGCCTCGAGATCGACTCGACGAAGCCGGCCACCGGCGCCTTCGAGCGGCTCTTGAAGAGGCCGAAGATGCCCGCCGTCTCGGCGATCACCTCGTCCTTGGCCACCCGGTCGCCTTCCTTCTTCGACATCACGTGGGGCAGGTCCTCGGGCAGGACGTTGAGCTGCCCGCCGACGTTGAGCGGGTAGACCTTGCCGGGAAGATCGGCTCGCGCGACCACGTCGGACGACCGGAGCGGCTGGCCCTCCTCGACGAGGACCTCGCCCGCGAGCGGGAGCCTGCGCTGCTTGCGGATGACCGCGCGCTCGGTGACCTTCAGGCCGGGTGTGTAGGCGTGCGCCATCCTAGGTTTCCGGGTACGTCGAGAGCGCCCGGATCCACTCGCCGAGCTTGGGCACCCGCTCGGCCTTGCCGGACGGGATCTTCAGGGGGCGGCCGCGCGCGTCGATCACCAGGCCCACGGCGCCGCCTTCGACCTCGGTCTCGAGCGGCTGGCCGGGGCCGGCGCCCACGTCGAAGCCGCGGGCCGGGGTCACGGTGGCCTTCAGCCGACCGGTGTACTCGAGCGGGACGAGCCGCATCGAGCCGAAGGGCACCTTCTCGCGGATGGTCTTGCCCCGGGCGTCCACCGTGACGGTCATGCAGTCGGCGCCCGGCCTGGTCGCGACGCCCACCGGCGCGATGCAGGAGCCCAGCCTGATGAGGCAGTCCCTGTCGAAGACCTGGGTCGCCGCGACCTCGTGGATCGACGCGAGGACGCCGAGCTGGGGCATCATGAAGATCGAGTCGACCGCGAGGTGGGTGACGCCCTCGGGCTCGAAGGCGTCGATCATCATCATCGCGCTCTGCGACCGGCGCGGAGCGTGCGACAGGACGCCGCCCGATCCGACGAGGAGGTCCAGCTCCCCCATGTCGACGAGAGTACCGCCGCTGCCCGACTGCCTGAAGGCGTCGCTGATGGTCCGCTCCATCTGGACGCCGCGCAGCTCGACGGCGAACTCCTTGTGCTGCACGAACGCGAGGCGCAGCGCCTCTCGGCTGATCGCCTGCTCGATCTGCAGCTCCTCGAGGGTCTGCGGGATCGTGGTCGGACGGATCATCTTGTTGCCGATCCGGTTGCGCAGCTCCTCCTCGTCGATGTCGAAGGGCACCCAGCGCAGGATGTCGTCGAGACCGGCCTCGGCGAGCACGTTCGAGACCGAGTAGCTCATGCCGAGGTTCGCGGAGACCGTCCGGTTGAACTTGCCCTTGAAGACGCTGAAGACGTCCGTCGTCGCCCCGCCGATGTCCACGCCCACGACGCTGATCTTCTCGCGGGCCGCGATGGTCTGGATGATCGCCCCGACGGCGCCGGGCGTGGGCATGATCGGCGCGTCCGTCCAGCTCATCAGCTTCTTGTAGCCGGGCGCCTGCGCCATCACGTGCTCCATGAACAGGTCGTGGATCCGCTCCCTCGCCGGCAAGAGGTTCTCGTCCTCCAGCGTCGGCCGCACGTTCTCGACCGTCTGCAGCGCGCACTTGTCCCCGAGGATCCGCCGCACGTCGGCCTGGACGTCGACGTTGCCGGCGTAGATCACCGGCAGGTCGAAGCCCGCTCCGAGCCGGGGGCGGGGCCTGGCCGCCGCGGTCAGCTCCGCGAGCTCGATCACGTGCGATCGCGTCCCGCCGTCGACTCCGCCGGCGAGCAGGATCATATCGGGGCGCAGGTGCCGGATCCGCTCGATCTTCTGGTGGGGCAGGCGGCCGTCGTTGATCGCGAGCGAGTCCATCACGATCGCGCCCGCGCCGAGCGCGGCGCGTGCGGCGCTCTCGGTCGACATGTTCTTGACGACGCCGGCCACCATCATCTGCAGGCCCCCGCCGGCGCTGGAGGTGGAGATGTAGACGTCGGCCCCGACCCGGCGCCCGTCCCGCTCCTGCTCCGGGGTGATGATCCGGTCGCCGTCGAGGAACTTGCGTCCAGACAGCTCCTCGACCTCCATGATCGCGTTGAGGACGCCCCTGGTCACGTCCTCGAACGGAGCCTCGACGGTCGTCGGGGCCTCGCCGCGTGTGACCAACCCGTAGGCTCCCTCTCGGCGCTCGATCAGGATCGCCTTGGTGGTGGTCGACCCGCAGTCGGTCGCCAGGATGGAGCGGATCTCGGAGAAACCCTCGGCCACGGGAGGGCAGGTTCTACCCGCCGGCGCACCCGGGCGCCAAGGGAATTTGGCCAGGTGGGACCGAAATACGAGGGGCTAGTTGCCGAAGATCTGCAGGCCGAAGTTGCCGTACCCGGAGTACATCTTGACCTGCACGCGGAAGTTCCCCGGCACGCTGGGGCAGGACTGGACGATCGGGAAGTTGTCCGTCGCCTGGTCCTGGGCGACCTGCGTGCCCGCTCCGTCGAAGAGGAACATGTCGAGGTCCGTGACGGACGGGTCACCCACGCCGACCACGGTGTAGCAGTGGCCGGACTGCAGGGTGACGGAGAAGTCCTGGGTGCCGCTCGTCTGGAGGGACCCGCGCATCAGCGGGCTGACGGGGTTGCGGCCCTGCGCGTACTGCTGCTGGATCTGCCTCATCCGGTTGGCGATGTAGTCGTTTCCCTGGACGAGCGGGACGATCGCCTGCGGTCCCGCGTGGCCGGACTGGAAGGTCTGATAGGCGAACTGGCCGGCGCCGCGATACATGAAGACCTGGACCTGCGCGATCGTGTGGGTGGGCGCGCAGTAGGACGCGATGGGGAAGTCGTCGGTCGCGGTGTCCTGGGCGACGCGCGCTCCGCCCACCATGATGTGCAGGTCGAGGTCCTGCACGCCGGCGCCGCCGACTCCGATGAACTTGTAGCAGACGCCCTGGACCAGCGAGACGTTGACCGTCTGGGAGGCGTTCTGCATGAGCGAGCCCACGATCGGGGCGCCGATGCCGACGTAACCCGCGGCGTTGGAACGGGCCACGTTCGAGAGGCGCGCGGCGACCGCGTTCGTGTCGACGATCGGCCCGGGCGCGACCACGCCGCCGCCCGCGCCGGACCCGCTGAAGACGCCGAGCGCGAACTCCCCGCCTCCCGCGTACATCGACACGCGCACCTGGACGCGGGTGGTCGCCGGCGGGCAGTAGGAGACGACCGGATAGTTGTCGGTCGCCGTATCCTGGGCGACCGTCGAGCTCCGCACCCTCAGGAAGATGTCGAGGTCGGTGACGTTCGCGTCCCCGACGCCGATGATTCGGTAGCACTGGCCCGCGGTCAGGACGAAGTTGAAGTTCTTCTTTCCCCTGGTCCTCAGCCGGCCGGTCTGGATGGGGCCGAAGAGGGTCATCCCCGAGGCGAACTGGGTGGCGCGCTGGTTGAGCTGAGAGACAAGAAAATCGATGTTCGTCTGCGCCTGGCTCGTGGCCGAGGCGCCCGTCACGAGGCAGATGGCCGCAAGGGCGGCCCAAGGACCACGAAAGCGCATGGATTCTCCCCTTC
The DNA here is from genome assembly GCA_016190375.1 of Deltaproteobacteria bacterium. Classification (GTDB taxonomy): domain Bacteria; phylum Myxococcota_A; class Polyangia; order JACPQR01; family JACPQR01; genus JACPQR01. The sequence goes on along the minus strand of JACPQR010000117.1, from coordinate 56,122 downwards.
CTTCGGTGGATTGCCTGGAACACCTACTTACGCCGGCAGGGGCAGTTTATTCAAGGGAAAGCCTTTGGCCGTCAGCCGCCGGCTCGTGGTCAGCTCTCGCCGGCCTCGAGGGCCTCGATGCGGGTGAGGAGCTCCTCGATGCTCCCGCGGTCCTCGAGGATGGTGGCGAGCCGGTCGTAGTCGGAACGAGAGAAGATGGAGGTCAGGATGGGACCGAAGAAGATCATGGCCTGACTCGCGACGAAGTTGAGCGGCTTGATGCTCTCGAGGAAGAAGATCGCGGGCGCCGACATGCCCTTGTCCACGACCTTGCGGGCGATCCGGTCGAGGAGAGCGCGGTCCGCGGGCGACAGGTCAGCCACGGTGAGCCTCCACGAACGCGAGGATCTCGGCAGGATCTCCCTCGAAGCGAAGCACGACGGCGCGCACCCGGTCGCGAAGCGTCGGCCGGAGGTAGGGCGAGAGCATCACTGAACCCCAGCGAGCTGCGCTCGCCGGGGACCCCGCGACTCCTCCCGAGACCAGCTCGACGCGCCTGACGTCCTTCCACGACCGCCTGCGCACGCCACCGAGATGTCTGATCTCGATGCCGCCGTCATCGAGCCTGTAGCGCGTCGGGAAGAGGAAGGCGCTGATGCAGAGCACGAGGAACCCGGCTGCGACCACGCCCCAGGCCACGCCTCGCCCGACCTCCGCGGCCGCCACGGCGGTCAAGGTGACGATCGCCATCGCCCCGACCGCCGCGGGCTTGCGCCGTGCCGCGGGGTGCACCGTCCACTCGAGCATCAGCTCGCGGCTCCACCCGCGAGCAACCGCAGCTGATCCGACTGGCCCTCTCTCAGGAGCCCCGAAGCGACGACGGCGAGGAACTCGGCAGCGACGACCTCGGAGGACGGCGGCTGATCGCCGGCGACGAGGTAGTGGTACGCGATCTCCTTGAGGCCCCCGAGGACGATCATCGCGGCCACCGCGGCGTCGCGGGGCCGCACGAGGCCCATCTGGATGCCCGCCTCGATCGAGCCGCGGATCACGGAGAGGATCTTCCGGTAGAAGTCGGCGACCTTCCCGTCGAACTCGGGGTCGAGGCCGACGGCCGCGCGCATCAGGATCCGGACGAGGTCTCGATTCGAGACCATCGTGTCGATCACACGGACGACGTTGGCGCGCGTTTGCTCGCCCACCGGCGGCGCGCCTGCGGTCGTGTCGATCGGCCGGATGGTGTTCTCGAAGGTGGCGAAGAGCCCGTCGAGGAGCTCGGCGAAGATCGCCCTCTTGCTGTCGAAGTAGAGATAGAAGGTCCCCCGCGCGATCCCCGCCGCCTCGATGATGTCGGCGATCTGCGTGTGGTGGTAGCCGCGCTCGGCGAACAGCCTGAGCGCGTGGCTCATGATCTGTTCTCGTCTCTCGGAACGCAGCATCCTCTCTGACGCATATACGGAAGCTCACCCCCGGTTGCAAACCGAACTGCTTTCGTGAGAGCGTTCGTGACGATGACGATGGATCTGAGCACTCCTGGCGGCTGGCCGCCTCCTCCCGCACCACCCGGCTCCGGCGGACCCCCGGGCGGCTGGCCTCCTCCACCCGCGTCCCCGCCGGGCGGAGCGCCTCCGCCCGCGGGTTGGCCGCCACCGGCCGCGCCGCCCGGCGGCTCGGCCCCGCCGGCAGGCGGAAGTCCCTTCGGCCCACCACCGGGCGGGTTTCCTCCTCCGGGTGCCGGGGGCGGGTTCGCCGTGCCTCCGGCGGGGCCTCCCGCGGGTCAGGCATCCGGGCGGGCGATCGCCGCTCTCGTCCTGGGCATCGTGGGCCTCGTCCTGTGCGGCTGGCTCGCGGGCATTCCGGCGGTCATCCTCGGCAAGATGGAGCTGAACGCCATCGAACGAGGCGAGGCGCCCGCCGCGGGCAAGGGCATCGCGACCGCCGGCTTCTGGATCGGCGTGATCGGGTCCGCCTGCTACTGCTTGCTGACCATCGGCTACATCGTGGCGATCGTCGCCACGGGCGCGTCGGGCGGATTCGGCTAGGTCTTCGGCGATCAGGATCAGCTCGCGCGTCGTGGCTGTGAGCGTCCGTCAGCCGCCGTCATGCTAGGCTCCCTCGAGCGGTCCTTCGATGCAGCTCGTGTACTTCATAGTCCTCGTGGGCGTCCTCATCTTCGTCCACGAGCTCGGGCATTTCGCCTGGGCGAAGATCTTTCGGGTGAAGGTGCTGAAGTTCTCGCTCGGCTTCGGCCCGAAGCTCCTCTCCGTGCGGCGCGGGGAGACCGAGTACGTCGTGGCGATGGTTCCGCTGGGGGGCTTCGTCCGGATGCTCGGCGAGGATCCGAACGAGGTCGTCGGTCCCCAGGACGAGGGGCGCGCCTTCCATCAGCAGCCGCTGTGGAGGCGGTTCGTGATCGTCTTCGCCGGCCCGGCGATGAACCTCGCTTTCCCGCTGCTCCTCTTGTTCGTGGTCTTTCTGAGCTACTCCGAGCTGCCCGCTCCATCGGTCGGGCGAGTCATCCCCGGAATGCCCGCCGCCGCCGCGGGCCTCGAGCCGGGAGATCGCATCCGCGAGATCGACGGCGCCCCCGTCGCGTCGTTCGACGAGCTGCAGCGGATCGTCAGCGAGGGGATCGGGCGGGAGCTCGTCCTCGAGGTCGAGCGCGAGGGCGAGGATGCGCCCCGCCGCATCCGAGTCAGGCCACGGACCCAGATCGACCGCAAGGCGCTGGGCATCACCGAGCGCGTGGGGAGGATCGGAGTCGTGGCCTACTCTCCCGCTGCGGTCGTCGGGATCGCCGACCCTCGGGGTCCCGCCGCCGCCGCGGGCCTCGAGACCTTCGACCTCGTCACGTCGGTGGACGAGCGTCCGATCCGCCACTGGCCGGACTTCGAGCGGACGCTCGAGCGGACTCGGGGCGAGCCGATCCGGCTGAGCTACCTGCGCGGGCGGCCGGTGAACCTCGGCTTCGCCACGATCGAGGCGCTGGCTCCCGGCGAGGCGAGGATCGTCCCCGATCCCGCGCTCGAGGGCCCGCGCTCCGTGGGCCTCGAGCTGGCCGAGATGTACGTGGCGACGATCGATCCCGGCTCGCCCGAGTACAGGATGGGCCTGCGCCGTGGCGATCGGATCGACGAGGTGGACGGCAAGAAGGTCGTGCTCTGGCGGGAGCAGCTCGCCGACTGGCTGGTGGCCTCGAGCGATCGAACCCACCGGGTCGAGTTCACCAGGGCGGGCCGGCCGCTCGAGGGCAGCTTCAAGATGCACCGCGAGAGCCGCTACGACGAGGAGGCCGGGCGGGAGGTGCGCAAGTACGTCTTCCACACCGCGAACTGGATCCCGACCCGCATGGACGATCCGGTGCCCAACGAGGATCGGCTGGCATTCGCGGCCCGGAACGCCTTCCACCAGACGGGCGAGGTGATCCACTTCATGCTCACGGGGCTGCTCCGCATGGCGCAGGGACGGCTGTCGTTCAAGACGGTCGGAGGCCCCATGATGCTGTACGACATCGCCGGCCAGGCCGCGGAGCGGGGCGCGCTGGACTTCCTCTTCGTGATGGCGCTGATCAGCATCAACCTGGGGATCCTCAACCTGCTCCCGATCCCGGTGCTCGACGGAGGCCACCTCCTGTTCATCGCCGTCGAGTCGTTGACCCGCCGCCCGGTGTCGCTGCGCACGAGAGAGATCGCCTCGATGGTGGGGCTGTCGATGCTCGTCCTGTTGATGGTGTTTGCGTTCAAGAACGACATCGAACGCTACTGGGACTCGATCTCCGGCTTCTTCTCCGACCTCGGCGGGTGAGGCCAGCGTGCCGTCGGCCCGGGACATCGCGCTCTGGGCGCTCGGGCGTGTCGAGCGGGACGGGGCGTTCGCGAGCGCAGCGCTCGCGTCGGCCTTCTCGCGCGATCCCTCGCTCGATCCGCGCGATCGCGGGCTCGCGACCGAGCTGACGATGGGCGTCCTGCGCTGGCGCGGGGCGCTCGATGCCGCGATCGCCGCGTGCGCGCCGCGCGGCATCCGGCGACTCGATTCATCTGTGCTCTCTGCCCTGCGGATCGCCGCCTACCAGATCGCGCACCTCGACCGCGTGCCGCCGGCCGCGGCGATCTCCGCGGCGGTCGACCAGGTACGGGCAGCGAGGGGCGACCGGATGGCGGGATTCGCGAGCGGCGTGCTGAGGGCGCTCGAACGCGGCGAGCACGGAGCTCTGGCGCTGGCGCGTGACCTCGGGCTCAGCCATCCGGCCTGGCTCGTCGACGTCCTGGGCCGCAGGCTCCCAGCCGACGAGGTCGATCTGGCGCTCGCGGTGAACAACAGCCCTCCGCCCACGTGCCTGAGGGTCAACGTGCGGCGTGCCACGCCCGACGCCGTCGCCGAGCTCCTGACCGAAAAGGCGCCCGGCGTTTCCGTCTCGCACGGCCGGCACGTCTCGACCTGCCTGAGGGTCGAGGGGCTCGGCGACCCTGCGGCCAACGAGGCTCACCGGCTGGGCTGGTACTCCGTTCAGGACGAAGGCGCCCAGATCGTGGTCGCCCTCTGCGTCGAGTCGGTCTGCCACAAGAAGGGCGTGCGAGCGCTCGACGCCTGCGCGGGAAGGGGCGGCAAGACGGCCGCCCTCGCGGAGGCCCTCGAGCCGGGATCGGCGATCGAGGCGGCCGATCGATCGCCGCAGAAGCTCGAGCGCCTCGCCGCCGACTTCGCCAGGCTGGGCCTGCCGCCGGCGCGGGCGATCGCCGTCGACCTGGAGGTCGGGACAGCCGGCCTGGTGCCTGGCTACGACCTCATCCTGCTCGACGCGCCCTGCTCGGGGACGGGAGTCGTGCGGCGCAGACCCGACATCCGCTGGCGCCGATCCCGGGCCGACGTCCTGCGGATGGCCGACGTGCAGGCGGTGCTCCTCCAGAAGGTCGCGCCCCTGCTCGAGCCTGGGGGCGTCCTCGTGTACAGCGTCTGCTCGATCACGGAGGAAGAGGGCCCGGGCGTCGTGCGGCGGGCGCCGGCTTCCCTGCGCCTCGTCTCGGAGAGGACGCTGTGGCCGCACCGGGACGACACCGATGGATTTTTCATTGCCACCCTGGAAGATTCGCGACTTCACTGATCGAGCCTTGACAGCGACCCTCTGGCAAATTACTTAAGGTCGCTTTCAGCGACATTGGAAGCAACTCGGGGCGTAGCGCAGTCTGGTAGCGCACACGGTTCGGGACCGTGGAGTCGGAGGTTCAAATCCTCTCGCCCCGACCAGTCAGGACGAGGAGTCACGACAATGAACGAGGTCGTCGCGAGCAAGGTCACGGAACCCCAGCCCCCCGTCTCCAGGCACGAGCAGAAGGTGAAGATCCTGATCGTCGATGACGACAAGGCCATCTGCGAGTACATGGAGACCTTCCTCACGAAGGACGGCTACGACGTCAAGACGCTGTCGGATCCCGCCAGCGTCGTCGACGAGGTGAGAACGGGCGGGTACCACATGATCATCCTGGATCTCATGATGCCCAAGCTCGACGGCATCGAGGTCCTCAAGCGGATAAGAAAGGTCGACTCCGACGTCGCCATCGTGATCTTCACCGGCTACCCCTCGCTCGAGACGGCGGTGGAGTCGATGAAGCTCGACGTCGTCGACTACATCAAGAAGCCATTCAGCATCGACGAGTTCCGTGAGGTCATCGAGCGGGTCTCCCGCAAGAAGGGGCTCGTTCGCAACCCCGAGGAGCAGCTCCACCGCGTGATCGGGGAGACGATCCGGACGCTTCGCAAGCAGCGGGCCTTGACGCTCAAGCAGATGGCCAGGCGTACCGGGCTGTCGGTGAGCCTCCTGTCGCAGATCGAGCGCGCCGAATCGAGCGCGTCGATCTCGTCCTTGTACAAGATCTCCGTGGCTCTCGACTCGCGGCTGACCGAGCTTTTCGGGGATTTCTAGGGGACCAGCGGTCCGTCAGTTGCCGCAGGGCTTGTGGACGGACGGCTCGTCGCGCAGGCAGTAGCCGTGCACGCAGGCGACGAGGTCCCCGCACGTCTGGCCCGCGTTGCAATCGGCGATCAGCTCGCATTCGTCTCCGAGAGGCGTGCCCTCATCGGAGGAGCCGCACGCGCCCGCGAGGACCAGCAACGCTGTGACCAGCAGGGCCGCGAAGGGCATCCATCGCCCTCGCCATCGCCACGCGCGCATGGTCGACAGCATAATCGTTCAAGCTCGCAAACGCACGCGGCCGGCGGCGTCACGCGGCGTCACGCGGGCTCGAGGGTCCCGCGGCCGCCCAGCGGCCACGAGGCCACCCGAGCCCGGATCACGCCGCCAGCGCGGCCGCCCCGAGCTGCGTCCGCAGTCGGCCGAGCGCACGGCTGTGGAGCTGCGAGATCCGCGGCTCGGAGACGCCGAGGAGCTGGCCGATGTCCTTGAAGCGGACTCCCTCGAAGTAGTGGAGGCGAACGATGGTGCGCTCTCGCTCCGGCAGCCGATCCACGGCTTGTACGAGGGCCCGGCACTCGCTCATCTTCTCCATCTGCAGCTCGGAGTCGCCGGCGTCTGGATCCGCGAGGTGCGTCGCGAGCTCGCTGCTGGACAGATCGTCGAAGCCGACCACGGCGGACGGCGCGGGGCCAGAGCCGCTGGCGGCCCGGGAGCCGGCCATCTTGCCGGAGGCCACCCACCGAGCACGACGGGGCAGCCAGTCCTGGCTCCTCAGTTCGTCGAGGATCGCGCCGCGGATCCGGATGCGGGCGTACCACTCGAACTTCGGGCCCGTGTCGCCGCCGTTCTTGCGCATCGAGTCGTAGAGGCCGTAGAGGCCGGCCGCGACGAGATCCTCGCGGCGAACGTTCGAGGGGAGACGCCTGAGGAGCCGGCGAACGACCTGGTGAACTACCGGCAGGTACCGCGCGATATCTTCGTTCGACGGGCTGCCGCTGGCAGGGCGGGGCTCCGTCGCGTCGATTGCGGCTCGGGCGGTCTCGCGTGCTCGGCTCATGCGTCCTCCGGAGAGCCTCGTTGGGCAACGACCGTACCATTTGGGCGGCCACCGGGAGACGAGTGATTTCGTGCGCGGCACGGGCGATGGTGGGTCGCTGGAGACCCACCATGGCGAGCCCGTCCAGGGCGTGCGCGGGAAAATCTCCAGAAATTCGTGGCTTGCGCCATGGTGTCGTGATAGACCCCCGCTCGCCCCTTTTTGCAGAGGGCCTGGATTGCTTTCGCGGCGCGGTATTGGCCGGAAATTTGACGGATTTGCAGGAGGAGTGGGAGGATCGTCGGGAATCCACCCGGATACCGTTGGGTCTCCAGGTGGACCGAAGTCGGCGAGATGTGGGCGGAATGGGCCTCCTACACCGATTGCCGCACGAGCAGGAGGAGGTGGCCGTAAACCCGAGCTCGGAACGAACGCCAGGCCAGCGAGCCGCTTGTGGCGAACTATGCGTAAGTTAGGCATAGTTACGTGCAAATTATAGAAATTATCTTGACGTTACGCGGTCGCTCTGTCATGGTCCTGGTCGGTCCGAGTTGCGCACTACGAGCGACTGTCTCTTGTGCTGAGGGTTGGCGGTCACGATGGAGAAGAAGAGAGACGTTGGTGTCGGCGCCGCCCTTGTCGATCACGATGACGAGAACGAGTCGCTCGTCCAGGACCGCTCGCGGGAGGAGCGACATGCTGCTCCCGCGGAGGAGAAGAGGCACGAGCCTCGACCCAAGCGGCGAAAGGCCACGAACGTGCGGAAGCTTCGCCTGGAGCGGATGATGAGCAAGGCGGAGATGGCACGTCGCGCGAACCTTTCCGTCCTCACGATCGACCGTATCGAGAAGGGATACGGCTGCCGAATGGACACGAAGCGCAAGATCCTCGAGGCGCTGGGACTCAGCCTCGAAGATCGCGTGAAGGTCTTCGGAGAGGACGACTAGGCGCTCCGGAGCTAAGATCGGGCCCTGGGGCCCGGCTTCGAGGTTGCCTTGCCGGTTGGAGGATCATGACGAATCTGGTTGGCGTCGACATCGGCTCGAGCTCGATCAAGGTCGCGCAGGCTCGCGAGACGAAGGTCAAGGGCGAGAAGTGGCTCAAGCTCGAGCGCTTCGGATTCGAGAACCTCCCACCGCAGAGCATCGTCGACGGGAACGTGATGAACGCGAGCGCCGTCGTGGAGGCGCTGGCAAAGGTCTTCCGCGACGCGAAGATCGCCGACAAGAACGTGGCGCTCTCCGTCTCGGGGCACTCGGTCATCATCAAGAAGATCGCCGTCCCGATCATGACCGCCGATGAGCTCGAGGAGCAGATCCACTGGGAGGCCGAGCAGCACATCCCGTTCGACATCAACGACGTCGAGATCGACCACGAGATCCTGCGCCGCAGGCCGGAGCAGGGACAGATGGACATCCTGCTCGTCGCCGCGAAGAAGGACGAGATCAACGATTACGCCCAGATCGCCCGTGAGGCGAAGCTGAGGCCCCTGGTCGTGGACATCGACGCCTTCGCCATCCAGAACATCTTCGAGTTCGGCTATGGATTGTCTCCAACCGAGACCGTCGTGCTCCTCAACGTCGGCGCGTCGCTGACGACCCTGAACATCGTCTCGGGAGGCGTGAGCGCGTTCACCCGCGACATCGCCAACGGCGGCAACGCGATCACCGACGAGATTCGCAAGCAGCTCGGAGTCAGCCCGGAGGAGGCCGAGGCCTACAAGTGCGGCGGCGGCGAGCGATCGGTGGTCCCCAAGGAGGTCTCCGAGATCATCCAGGGGGTCGCGGAGGGTCTCGCGGGCGAGATCCAGCGATCCATCGACTTCTATCTCGCGACGTCCGCCGAGGGCGAGATCTCCCGGATCTATCTCGCCGGCGGGACCGCGAAGATCGGCGCTCTCGGCACCGCGATCGAGCGCAGGGCCCGCGTGCCCGTAGAGGCGCTCGACCCGTTCCGAAAGGTGCAGCTCGAGACGAAACGGCTCGACCCCAACTTCATGCGCGACATCGCGCCCCAGGCGACCGTGACCCTGGGCCTGTCGCTCAGAAGGGACCGGGACAAGAACTGATGATTCGCATCAACCTGCTACCGATCAAGAAGCAACGGGCGGCAGCGTCCGGCCGGAACCTGATCTTCGTGGCCATCGCCGCGCTCGCGGTCGAGCTCGTCGGGATTGGAATCCTGCACGCGAGCGCCACCTCCGAGGTCGACGACATCGTCCGCGGCAACCAGGAGATCTCGGCGCGGATCGACCGTATCAAGGACGAGATCTCCGACCACGACCGCATCCGAGCGGAGCTCGATCAGATCAACGCGCGAGACCAGATCATCACGAAGCTCCAGGCCGCGCGGACCGGGCCGGTCTTCGCCCTCATGGAGCTCGCGCGGATCGTCTCGAACGAGGGACCCAACGTGGATCCCACCGTGCTGGCCCAGATGCGCATCGACAACCCGCTCACCGCGCCGAACCTCCGGTGGGATTCGCGGCGACTGTGGCTCACGGAGGTCACCGAGGGGGACCGAGCGGTCAAGATCAAGGGCCAGGCTCGCGGACACGACGACGTCGCCGAGCTGATCCGCCGCCTGGCCGTCTCGAGCTACTTCGAGAGCGAGCAGCTCATCCGGACGCAGGTGATCCAGAACTCGGAGCTGCACATGGACCTCGTCGAGTTCGAGATTCACTGCACCGCGAGGTACCACTGATGGCCAAGCCCGGACAGACCCTCGCGAAGACCACCACGACCCAGAAGACGGCCGCGCTCGTGATCTTCATGCTGCTGATCGGGATCGGCTACTGGGCGGTCATCTACCGCGGCGTCTCCAAGGACGCGGAGGATGCCAGGTCCCAGACCTCGAACCTGCAACGGCAGGAGCACGAGTGGACGACCAAGCAATCGACCTACCGCGCCGACATCGAGGAGCTCAACCGCGCGAAGGCGCGGGTCCACGATCAGGTGAAGATCCTCCCCATGAGGGCCGACATGGACGCGTTCCTCGACAACCTCAACTCCATCGCCCAGCTCACCGGCCTGCAGATCCAGTCGACCCTGCCCGAGACCGAGGAGCCGCAGGAGGGCTTCTACGCACGGCTGCCGGTCAAGCTCGAGATGCGCGGTCGATACTTCCAGGTCGCGAAGTTCCTGTTCAACATCGGCCGGGTCGAGCGGATCATCAACATGGAGAACATCGAGCTGGCCGAGCCCACCGTCGTCGACAACGACGTGATGCTCAAGGCGAAGGTCCTGGCCACGACGTTCCGCGCTCTGTCCGAGGAAGAGATGGCGGCCGCGGCCGGCGCGGCTCCCGGCGCCTCGGGCGCGCAACCAGGAGGGTAGCCGTGAGGACGATCCCGACGACCTTGCTCACGATGCTCGCGATCGCAGCCCTTGGGGCTTGCGGCGACGACGACGCGCCCGTGCAGACGCAGCCCGTTGCCGCGGCGGAGGGCGCGCCCGCGCCCGCGGCTGTGCCGGCAACGCCCGAGCCGGAGCCCGGCGCGAACCCGGACGAGGCCGACGGGGGCCGGCCGGCGCTTCCGGTCTGGGAGCTGACGAGCAACGACTTCGTCGAGGTGGAGGGGCAGCGGCGCGACCCGTTCCGCTCGTACGCCAAGATGTTCGCGGAGGAGGGCCGCATCCACCCCGACATCCAGGTTCCGGTGCTCCTCGCGCAGTACTCGATCGACGACCTGCGGCTGATGGCGATCGTCAGCGGCTCGGGGACGCCGAGGGCGATGGTCGTCGACCCTACGGGCCTCGGGACGATGATCCGGCGAGGTGACTACGTGGGCCGCGGCGAGGTCGTTCGCGGCGGAGCCGACGGCTCCGCCGAGTTCGAGATCAACTGGCGGGTGACGAAGATCCGCAGCGAGGACGTGGTGCTGGCCAGGGAGGATCCGACGTCTCCGGGTGGGACGCCGGTGACGCGGATACTGCCGCTGCATCCCGAAGGGTCGCAGTCCGCGACGCCTACCAGCACGCTCCCGCCCGCGACGACGCAGTAGAAGCGCCGATTTCTTGGCTGATGCCGGGAGATGTGTGTACGCTTTTGGGTAAGAGGTTTCCTTATATGTATGGAAACGTAAGGAGAGGAGACCGGCTGATGGACTCGTCGCGGAAATGCGCCTTCATGCGTGGGCACGCGGGTGCGTGGGCGAGGTGCTGACCGGCCTGACCCTGCTTCTTCCCGGCGGCGTGCTGGCCGACCCGGTGCGGAACACAATCCGGGCTGTTCGAGTCCAGGAGGCCGGGGCCGTCACCACGATCACCCTGTCGGGGTCGGCTCGGCCCACGTTCACCGCGTTCCGGATGGCGGCGCCGTCGCGTCTCGTCGTGGACGTCAGCGGCGGGCGGCTCGCCGGAGTTCCGGAGATCACCGAGGCGGACACGGCAGCGATCGCGGGCGTCGGCGCGACCGAGTTCCGGGACGAGTCCAGCCAGGTCGCTCGCTTCCTCATCAACCTCAGGGGTGATGCGGGCTATCGGGTGCGCGCGGTCGGCAACGACGTCGTGATCACCGTCACGGGAAGCGCGCGTCCGGGGAATGGTGCCGCGGTGGAGGAGGCCACGCAGGCGCGCCGGCAGGCCGAGGAGCGTGCGCGCGTCGAGGCCGATCTGCGCTCGCGCGCGGAGGCCGAGCAGCGCCGGCTGGCCGGGGAGGCCGAGCAAGCGCGGGCCGCGCAAGGCCGGGCGGAGCAGGCCGCGCAGCGCGAGCGGGAACGGCTGGTGGGCGAGGCAAGAGCGGCAGAGGCCGAGAGGGACCGCCAGGCCGCCGAGACGCGCGCGGCTCACGCGGAGCGCGACAGGCAGACCGCGATCGCGAGGAGCGAGGCGGCCCTGCGCGCGCAGGCGCAGGCAGAGGCGAGGGCGGCTCGCATGGCCGAGCAGCGCGCCGCTGCCGGCGCGGCTTCGGACAATCGATCCCAGAGGGAGATCGCGCGCCAGCTCGGCGCCGCGCAGGCGGAGAGCCGGCGGCTCGCCCAGGTCGCGGAGCGCGAGGCGCGCTCCAGGGCGACCGCGGAGGCGCGGGCCCTCGAGACCGCACGGGAGCGTGACAGGCTGGCCGCTGATGCGAGGCGAGCCCGCCAGGAGCAGGAGCGCCTCGGCGCGGAAGCACGCGCCGCGCAGGTGGAGCGCGACCGGCTGCTCGCCGAGGCAAGAGCGGCTCAGGTCGAGCGCGACCGGCTGGCCGCGGACGCAAGAGCCGCTGGGGCCGAACGGGATCGACAGGCCGCGATCGCCAGGAGCGAAGCCGCCCTTCGCGTGCAGGCCGAGAGCCAGGCGCGTGCGGCGCAGGCCCGGAGCAGGGCCGGTTCGGGCGCCGCCGATCGCGCTGCGATGGAAGAAGAGGTGCGTTCCGCGCAGGCCGAGGCGCGGCGGCAGTCGGAAGCTCGCGCTGCCGCCGAGCGGGCTGCGCGCGCCGCCGGGCAGGAGCGCGACCGGCTCGCCGCCAGAGCGGCGAGCGCCCAGGCCGAGCACGGCAGGCTCGCCGCCGAGGCGCGCGCGGCCCAGGCGGCCCGCGATGCGCTGGCGCGGCGCGTGGCGGAGGCGACACAGGCTCAGGGTGAGGCCGCCCTCCGCGCGAACCTGCTCGACAGGACGGCGGCCGAGTCGGAGAGGGCGCGGCTCGCGGCGGAGCGCAGGGCGAACGAGGAGGCCGCGCGGCGCGCACGCGCCGAGGCCGAACGCGACTCGGCGGCCACGTCGGCGGCCGAGCGCCTCGCCCAGGCGGTCCGAGAGGCGGAGGAGCGGACGCGCCGTGGTCGCGAGGAGGCGGTGCGCAGCCAAGAGGAGCTGCGTCGGGCTCGCGAGGCGGCCGAACAGGCACGCAGCGAGCGACAGACGCTGCTCGGCGAGATCCAGGCCTTGCAGCGCGCCCTCGCGCGCGAGCAGCGGGACGTCGCGGCGGCCAGGTCCGGCTCGAACGGGTCGGCCGAAGCGAGAGCGGAGCTCGGGCGCCTCCAGGAGTCGAGCCGGCGGCTGGCGGCCGAGCTCGCGGACATGCGCTCCAGGGCCCGCGCGTCCGAGGAGGCGCTCAGGGAGCGCGAGCGAGCGGTCCGCGGCGCTCAGGACGCAGGGGCGCGCGTCGAGAGCGAGGCGAGACAGAACGCGGCGCTCCTCGCCCGGGCCGCAGAGAGGGCCCGCCAGGCGGAGGAACGTGCGCGGGCGGCAGAGGAGGGTCGAGCGCAGGCCGAGGCGGCGCTCGCACGCCGCTCGCCCGAGCGGTCACCGAGCCCGACGCCAGCGGCGAGCGAGGCTCGTTCTGCCGCTCCCGCGGCCCTCGCGGCCATTCGGGACGTCAGGTTCGAGGGACGCGGCGACCGGCAAGAGGTGGTCGTCGACGTGGGCGGCGAGGTCCAGTTCGACGTCCGCCGCGGCGCCGATTCGCACGTCCTGGTCCTGCGAGGCGCATCGCTGCCCGCGCTCCTCGAGCGGACGCTGGACGTGGAGGCGTTCGGAGGCGCGATCGGCACGATCAGCTCCTACCGGCTCGAAGGCGGTCGCGGGGAGATCGCGATCGAGGCGGAGCTCAACGGCCGCACCGACAGCGCCGTGCGCCGAGAGGGCACGAGGCTCGTCTGGTCCTTCGACCCGCTCGAGAGCCAGCCCGCCGCGCCTCGGGCCGCCGACGCGTCGCCCGCCCGTCCCGTACAGGAGCCGCCGCGATCGCGAGCCAGCGGCACGCACTCGAGGACCATCGCGCGGGAGAGCACCTTCGCGTACGAGTTCCCCGAGGAGCAGACCGGAGGCTTCCTCGCGTCGATCCCGATGCAGCTCAGGGAGGACCGGGTCAGGCGCGGCGCCTTCCGCGGCCGCCGGATCGACCTCGACTTCAAGGACGCCGACATCCACAACATCCTCCGGCTCATCTCGGACGTCGGGCACGTGAACATCATCACGAGCGACGACGTGACGGGGACGGTCACGATCCGGATGCGCAACGTCCCCTGGGACCAGGCGCTCGAGGTGATCCTGCAGTCGAAGGGGCTCGGGATGGTGCGGACGGGCAACCTCATCCGCGTGGCGCCCCTCGAGCGGCTCGAGAAGGAGCGCGAGATGGCGATCGCGCGCCGCAAGCAGCAGGTCGAGCTCGAGCCCCTCGAGACACGGCTCATCCCGATCAGCTACGCGACGGCGTCGGAGCTCCAGCCGCGCGCCAACGAGCTGTTGTCGTCGCGCGGTTCGCTCTCGGTAGACGAGCGGACGAACGTGCTCATCGCGCGCGACGTCGCCGACAGCTTGAACCAGATCGAGGAGCTCGTCCGCAACCTCGATACGCAGACGCCCCAGGTGCTGATCGAGGCCAGGATCGTGGAGGCCACGAGCACGTACCTGCGCGAGCTGGGCATCCAGTGGGGCGGCGACTTCGCCGCGGGCACCGGCACCGGCAACCCGACCGGCCTCTCGTTCCCGTCGTCGATCGGCGTGGCCGGCGGCGCGACCGACATCAACACCGAGACCGCAGGGCTCTCGCCGGTGGCCGTCTCCGTGGCCAACCCGAACTTCGCGGTCAACCTTCCGGCCGCCGTCGGGCGGGGCACGGGCGGCGCGCTCGGCATGACGTTCGGGAGCCTGACGAACAACATCAACCTCAACGTTCGTTTGTCGGCGATGGAGGAGACGGGCACCCTTCGGATCATCAGCTCGCCGAGGGTGCTGACGCTCGACAACCGCGAGGCTCACATCGAGCAGGGCACGTTGATCCCCTACTCGCAGGTCTCCGCCCAGGGCGTTCAGACGGCCTTCCAGGAGGCCAAGCTCCGGCTGAAGGTTCGGCCGCACGTCACCGCGGACGGCAGCGTCCTCATGAAGGTGCACATCACCCGCGACGAGCCGGACTTCAACAACACGGGCGCTCGAGGTGACCCGACGATCCTCAAGCGCGAGGCAGAGACGGAGCTGCTCATCGAGGACCAGCACACGGCGGTCATCGGCGGCATCTACACCCGCAACTCCGGCCAGCAGTTCAGCCAGGTGCCGTTCTTCTCCGACATCCCGGTCCTCGGCTGGTTCTTCAAGAACCGCACCGACACCGACCGGCGAAGCGAGCTCCTCATCTTCCTCACGCCACGAATCGTCAACCGGGCCGCCTCGATCGGGCAGTGATGCCAGAGGGCTTCGACGAGCGTAAGCTCCCGGGACCTTGCTTCGCAGACTCCGTTTCCTGACCGCCGGGGAATCGCACGGGCCGGGCCTCGTCGCCCTCCTCGAGGGCATCCCGAAGGGGCTGGCGATCGACGCGGAGCGGATGGGCTCGGAGCTCGCGCGCCGCCAGAGAGGCTACGGGCGGGGCGCGCGCATGAAGATCGAGAGCGACCGGGCGGTCTTGCGGGCGGGGGTGAGGGGAGGGGTCACGCTCGGCTCGCCAATCGCGATCCTCGTCGACAACCGGGACCACGAGCGGTGGAAGGATCGGATGGGGCCCGAGCCCTTCTCGAGCCCGCCGGAGCCGATGACGAGAGCCCGTCCCGGGCACGTCGACCTCGCCGGGGGGCTCAAGCTCGACACGCACGACTTGAGGGACGTCCTCGAGCGCGCGAGCGCACGGGAGACGGCCGCTCGCGTCGCCGCGGGTGCGGTGGCCAGGGCCTTCTGCGAGGCCTGCGGGGTCGCGATCTTCGCGCACGTGCTGTCAATCGGAGCGGTCGCCGCCGATCTTCGCGGGCTCGGCGTCGACGACCTGGCGCGGCGCAGCGCCTCGAGCGGCCTCCGATGCGCGGATCGGAAGGCCGCGGCGCGCATGCGGGCGGCGATCCGCGAAGCCGCGCATGCCGGCAGCACGCTCGGCGGCGTCTTCGAGGTGATCGCCCGGGGGCACCCTGCGGGGCTCGGCAGCCACGTCCAGTGGGACCTCAGGCTCGACGCGCGGCTCGCGGGCGCCTTCATGAGCATCCAGGCCATCAAGGGGGTCGAGATCGGTCTCGGGTTCGAGGCCGCACGCCGGCGCGGAACCGACGTGCACGATCCGATCGGCTACGAGGAGAGGCGAGGTGGCGGGGCTTTCGTCCGGGCCAGCAACAACGCCGGCGGCACCGAGGGCGGGATCTCGAACGGGCAGCCGATCGTGGTGCGGGCGGCGATGAAGCCGATCTCCACGTTGAAGCGGGCTCTCGAGTCCGTGGACGTCCAGACGAAGGCCCCGGCGCTGGCGGCGACGGAGAGGAGCGACGTCTGCGCCGTCGCGGCCGCATCCTGCGTCGGCGAGGCGATGATGGCCCTGGTTCTCGCCGACGCCATCCTCGAGAAGCTCGGAGGCGACACGATGCAGGAGGTGCTGCGGAGCCTCGAGGCGTACCGGCAGCAGATCGAACGGTATTGAGAGCAGTCCTCACGGGTTTTTCGGGCAGCGGCAAGACGACGGTCGGGAGGATCGTGGCGCGTGACCTCGGCGATCTCCCCTGGGTGGACCTGGACGAGGCGATCGTCCTTCGCGCGGGCCGGAGCATCGAGCAGATCTTCGCGGAGGGCGGCGAGGGAGAGCTCCGCCGGATCGAGCGGACCGTGGCGCTGGAGCTTCTCGGGCGCCCCGGACCGCTCATCGTCTCGGCCGGCGGCGGCACGCTGGGCGATCCGGCCGTGCGGGAAGCTGCCCGCGCGGTGCCGTGCATCGCGCTGTACGTCAGTCCCGAGACCGCCATCGCGCGCGTGGCCAGTGGTGGCGGCGTGCGGCCGCTCCTCGCCGGGAGCGATCCGCTCGCGCGCGCACGGGAGCTCTTGGCGGCCCGGGCAGGGCTGTACGCGAGCGGCGACGCGGCCGTGCAGACCGAGGGTCGGTCGCCCCAGGCCGTCGCGGCCGAGGTCTGTGCGATCCTGCGCACGGAGGCCGTGGCGGTGCCGCTCGGGGAACGGGGCTACCCCGTCTACGTCGGCTCCGGCCTTCTGGCCCGAGTCCCGCGGCTGGTCGTGGACGCGGGGATCGGAACGGCGGCCGCGGCCATCGTGTGCGACCGCGCCGTCGCGCGGCGGCACGGCCGGGGGCTGTGTCGCGAGCTCGGCCGGACGCACCGGCGCGTGATCAGGGTGCTGCAGGTCGGAGGAGATCGGCACAAGACGCTCAGGGCGGCGAGCCGCTTGCTCGACAAGATCCTCGCTGCCGGCTTCGAGAGGTCCTGCCCGGTCATCGCGCTCGGGGGCGGCGTGGTGTCCGACATGGGTGGCTTCGTGGCCGCGACCCTCCTGCGCGGCGTGCCGTTCGTCCCTCTGCCTACCACGCTTCTCGCCCAGGCCGACGCGAGCGTCGGGGGGAAGGTCGGCGTCAACCACAAGACCGGAAAGAACCTGATCGGCGCTTTCCACCAGCCGCGCCTGGTCGTCGCGGACCTCGACACGCTCCGGACGCTCGGGCGCAGGCAGCTCGCGAGTGGTCTGGCCGAGGTGGTCAAGTGCGGAGTGATCCGGGACGAGGCGATCCTGGGGCTCCTCGAGGAGCATTCGGAGGCGGTCCTGGCCGGCGACCCCGGCTCGCTCGCCGAGCCGCTCAAGCGAGCCATCGCGGTCAAGGCGAGGATCGTCGCGCGTGACGAGCGAGAGTCCGGCGAGCGTCGTGCCTTGAACTTCGGCCACACGGTCGGTCACGCCCTCGAGGCGGCCGGCGGGTATCACGGGCTCCTGCACGGCGAGGCGGTTGCCATCGGGATGGCGGCGGCCCTGAAGATGGGCGTGACCCGCGGCGTCACGCCCGCCGGGCTCGCCGGAAGGACCATCGCCTTGCTCCGCCGGTTGGGGCTGCCCGTGGAAGCACCGGCCGAGCTGGTCGGCGGCGCGACCCTGCCCATGGGACGCGACAAGAAGGCGCACGACGGCCTGGTCAGGCTCGTCCTGGCCGCCGGGGGCGGACGAACAGAAGAGCTCGCAATTCGACCCGAGGAGCTCGCCCGGGAGGCGCTGGGCTGAAAACCGTCGAGCCGAAAACTTGGCGGCCCGGGTCTCCGGGGATACGATCTCGGTCAAATGTCGAGGGAACGCATGCGCGTCGTCGTCGCCTTCTTGGTTCTGGCCGGCTGTGCCGATGACCGTGAGACCTTCTTCGTGCGGCAGGTCCAGGCACCTGCCGACGACTGCACGATAACCCCGGAGCGCAACGCCACGTTCATGACCGGCGGGACCGCGGACGTGATGTTCCTCGACGGGGCGGGCAATCCTCCCGACTTCGAGCTCAACCCGCTCATCGAGAACCAGATGGTCGCGCGCGCGGACGCAGACTTCCTCAGGACCGAGAGCAACGGCGTCCAGGTCGACGGAGCCATCGTCAACATCTACTCCACGGAGGATCGTGACACACCCCCCGAGGAGACCGACCCTGTCCTCAGGTTCTTCAGCTACGCGTCGAGCTACGTCGAGCCAACGAACGTCGGGGTCTCCAGCTTCGTGGCGATACCGTCGGAGTACCTGAGGACGCGATACGAGGAGCTGTGCGGGATCCCGACCGACGCCTCGTCCAGGGAGGCACAGGAGGACTTCGATCCTTCGCAGGCCCTCGTCCTCGTGGGGGTCAAGGTCCAGGGCCTCACCAATGGCGGCGTCGCCGTCGAGACGCCGGAGTTTTTCTTCCCGGTCGACCTGTGCTGTGGGTGCCTCGTGGCCTGCACCGCCGAGGCCGACGACCCCGACCAGCCGGGTGGCGACTGCTGCGTGTCCTCGGCTCCCACCGAGGGGGCGTGCAACCCCGGGCAGGACGTCGGGGTCGATTGCCGATTCTGCCGCGACGCGGCGTCGCCGCTCCTCAACCTGATGTGCCACTGCGGTTTCACCGGCCTCTGTCCCTGATCCGGGCGAACGCGGCGGCTCCGAGCCGGTGGCCGTAGCGGAACGCGCGGATGCGGCCGAGCGGAGCTCCACCGACGAGACACAGGTCGCCGAGCAGGTCGAGGAGCTTGTGCCTGGCTGGCTCGTCGGCGAACCGCAGGCCCTCCGGGTTCAAGACGCCCGCGTCGCCGAAGACCACCGCAGAGGCGAGCGAGCCGCCGCGTATCCGGCCCGCCGCGCGGAGCAGATCGATCTCCGTCGTGAACCCGAAGCTCCGCGCTGGCGCGATCTCGCGCTCGAACTCGACGGGATCGCCCGACCAGGCGAAGTCGCGCCGGCCCACCGCCGGGTGCTCGAACTCGATCACGGACGAGACCTCGACTCCGTCCCCGGGCTCGAACGAGATCGATCCGTCCCCGGCCTCGAACGACCAGGCCGCCGCGACGCTCCACCCCGGCGGCGCCGGGTGGAGGCCCGCGTCGCGCGCGAGGGCGACGAACGGCAACGCGCTGCCGTCGAGGATCGGGACCTCCGGGCCGTCGACCTCGAGGATCGCGTCGCGGACGCCGAGGCCGACCAGCGCGGCGAGCGCGTGCTCGACGGTCTCGACGCAGGCTCCCCCCGTCACGAGGCGCGTGCAGCGCAGGCCGGGCGAGACGTGCTCGGGGCGCGCCGGGATCTCGAGACCTACGTCGGTGCGGCGCACGATCACGCCGCTGCCGGAGGGCGCTTCGAGGAACCGAGCGCGAACCTCGAGACCGGTATGAAGGCCGACGCCCTCCAGCCACCGGGCGCTCAACGCACCCGCGCTCCCGACTGAGAGCCTGAGCTCTGGGCCCTCCAGCGCAGGCCGAGGTAGCCGTCCGAGACGGCGAATGCGACGAGATCCTGCAGGTCGGTGCTCTTCTTCACCGCCTGGGCGAAGCCCTCCGGGCCGTCGATGGCGATGTCGCTCAGGCGGGGATCCTCGCTGCAGACGACGCGGGTTGCCGCGGCCGCGTCGCCGCACACGACCAGCCCGGCGCGCGCCACCGAGCGACGGGCCAGGGTCGAGATCTGGTCGAAGTCACGGATCTCGGGGTGGCGGCCGACGAGATCCTGGAGCTGGCGCTGCGAGCGCGGGGGAATCGTCTTCCAGAGCTCGCCGGCAAGCGTCTTGGCGTCCTTCGAGAGGCGCCCGGCGGTCATGGCGTCGGCAGGACCGAAGGCGGCACGGATCGCGTCCACGAGGTCCCGGGCTCGTACGGAGGGCATGGTCATCAAGAGGATGTTCGCCGGCCGGGTCGCCTCGACGGCGCGTCCGATGCGGAACCTGTCCATGGCCCCCAGCGCACCCAGATCGGCGCCCACCACGAGCGACGGAGGATGCGTCGCCACGATCTCGATTCCCTTGCCATGCCGCACGAAGAGCCCGGTGCGAGGCAGGCCGAGCAGCCGGATCGCGGCGGCGAAGGTCCTCGCGAGCGGCGTGTCCTCGAGGGGCGAGACGCGATCCTTGCCGCGGATGCCGAAGTCCGCGAGGTCGGCCCGGAACAGGTGGAGCGCGGTGTCCCAGACGAGCGCCAGGACCTCGTTGGCGGCCGCGACGCCCGGGGGAGTCAGCGCCGCGAGGACGCCCTCGGGCGGCTCCTTGATCTCGTCGAGGGGCGGCGGGGGCGCCGTCTCCGCGGTCGGGTCGAACAGACCGAGCAGGGACGAGATCCCGCCGCTCTCGTGCGTCGCTCCGATCTCGTCGAAGAGGGACCTCAGGGACCTGAGCGCACGGACGTTGCTCGGGTCGGCCGCGACCACCTTGCGATACATGGCGATCGCATCGAACGCTCGGTCCGGCTGGGCCTCGAGCAAGGTCGCGAGCCGAGCCTGAGCGTCGGCCGATCCCAAGCCGACCGCCTCCTCGTACACCGCCCGCGCGCCGGCCGGATCGCCCAGTCCCGAGCGCAGCACGTCGCCGAGGCGAACGAGGAGGCTCGCCCTGGGCGCACCGGCCTTGCTCCGCATCCTCGCCTCGATGTCGCCCGCCAGCGCGCGGTAGTCGCCGCGGGCGGCGAGCGCTCGTTCGAGCGCCGTCGCGGCCTCGTCGCTCTCGGGATCCGCGGCCCGGGCAGCCTGCAGGTGGCCGAGCTCCCGGACGGCGTCGCCGAGGGCGGCGGCCGCACGCGCGCCGACGAGGTGCAGGTCGAGGATCGCCGCCGGGGGCGCCGCCGTTCCCGCGAGCCGCGCCAACGCGCGATCCACGAGGGGCAGAACGTCGTTCCAGTCCTCGCAGCGCAGGGCGATCTCGATGAGGGATTCGAGCGCACGCCCGGCCTCCGCCGAGCCCGGAGCGAGGGCGGTGAGGGACTCCTCGAGACAGGCGGTCGCCGCGGCGTCGTCCGCGCCGCTGGTCGCGAGAAGCTCGCCGAGCTCCCGGAGGACGGCGCCGCGGTCGGCCCCGACGAGGACGTCCGAGAGCAGCCGGAGCTCTCGCAGAGCGTCGTCCCGCTCGCCGGACCGGAGCGCGAGATCGGCGAGCGCGCGATGTACGCGAGCCTGCAGCGCAGGCTCGAGCGTCGCCGCTCCGGAGAGAAGCTCGCGTGCGCGAACCACCTCGCCGACGGTCGCGGCCGCGAGACCCGCCCCGAGCATGACGTCCGCCGCGGACCGCAGACGGTGCCAGGTCGGGTGGCGCAGCGCGACCTCGTAGTGCCGGAGCGCCGCGCTCATCTCGCCGCGGCGAGAGAGGCAGTCGGCGAGCCCGAGCGACGAGAGCGCATCGTCCTCGTCCGGCCCCAGGCCGGCCCTGCCTTGCTCGAGGAGCGCGATCGCCCCGTCGATGTCCCCGCGGCGGGCGCGAGAGGAGGAGATCACGAACCTCAGGAGCGCCGAGGAAGCCGGATCGGCCGATCCGAGCGCCGGCGCCAGCGATTCCTCGGCCGCCTCGCACGCCTGGGGCGAGTCGAGGGCGTCCGTGGCCTCGAGGATCATGGCGTGCAAGGCCGCGGGCGGGCCGGCCTCGGCCTCGAGCGCCCGGCACTCGAGGACGAGGGCGAGCGCTCGCCCCGCGTCCTCCGCTTCCCACGCCGACTGCGCCGCGGCGAAGAGGTGGGCTGCCCGCCGGTCGGGGTCGAGCTCTGCCAGGCGGACGAGATGGCCCACCCGGGCCCCGAGGTCGCGACCCCGGCCTTCGAGCTCGGCGAGCGCGCCGAGCGCCGTGACGTCGTCGGGCGAGATCTCGAGCGCCGCCCGGTAGCACCGCGAGGCGCCCTCCTCGTCGCTCGCGCGGGCGAGCATGGCGCCCGCGCGGCACAAGAGCGAGGCGCTCGTGGCGCGGTCGGTGCTGGCGGCGGCCGCCCGCTCCGCGTAGTGCACCGCCGAGCGGAGGTTGCCGAGCGTCTCCTCGACGTCGACGAGCATGGTCAGGGCGCCGGCGTGCGCGGGATCGTGGTCGAGGATGGCGGCGAGGTCGTCCTTCGCCTCCATCGGGCCGGAGAGCCTCGCGAGCTCGAGGCGGAGCCCGGTTCGCTTCTCTGGATCCGCGGCATGGGCGATGCGCACGTCCAGGAGCCGTCGAAGCTCTCCGCTCTTGCCCGATGCCGCGAGGTCCTCGCACGAGAGCGAGGCGAGGGTCTCGTCGAACGAACCGGCGAGCGCCTCCTCGAGGAGCTTGGTCCCCTCCGAGCGCCTGCCCGCCTCGCGCAGCGCGGCGACCTGCCGGGCCACTGCGTCGATTCGCTCCGGGCCGACGCTCCTGCGAGCCGCGAGCTCGAGGATCTGGACTAGCACCTCCGTGTCGCCGGTCGCGCGCGCCGTCCTCGCTGCCCCGTCGAGCGCCTCGGGCCGGGTCGGATCGATCTCGACGGCCTTCATGTACGCGGCGAGGGCTCGGGCGGCGTCGCCGAGCCCCGTCTCACGGAGCTCTCCGAGGCGCAGCGCGAGGTCCATCGCGACGGGTCCCTCGGCCACACGGAGCTCCTCGTCGAGGAGCGAGTCGAGCTTCCGAACCTCGCCGGCCGCACCGGCGAACCGGATCATCTCCTTGCGGAGCTCGCCCGCTTGCTCGGTTCGCGAGGTCCAATCGAGCGCCGCGGCCGTCTTCTCGCACAGTGCCAGGGCTCCCGAGGCGTCCCCGAGGCCACCCTCGAGCAGCCTCGCGGCCTCGAGCGTCAGGGCGATGCGCTCCTCGCCCGCGAGGCCTGGCAGCATCGACTCGAGGAGCTGGACGAGCTCCGCCTTCGACCCTTCCGCCTCGAGCCTCGTGCGCAGGCGCGAGAAGGCCTCCTGGGCGTACGGCCCGCCCTGGGAGACGACGCGCCGTAGCTCGTCCTTGGCCCGGGAGCCACCGAGGTGCTCCCCGTCGATCCGGGCCAGGCGCATCCGGTACTCGGCCGCCAGCTCGGGCTCGAGCGACTCTGCGATGATTCGCTCGTAGAGGCGTGCGAGCTCGGACCAGGCATCCAGGGCGGCCGCCAGGCGCTCGAGGTCGGCCGGCAGCTCGGTGACCTCGGGAGAGGCGGCGCAAGCCTCGGCGAGCTGGTCGAATGCCCCCCGCGGATCGCCGCGATCCTCCTCGTCGACGCGCGCGAGCTTGCGCACCCACAGGGCCCTGTCGGCCGCGTCGATGGCGCCGGCCGCACGTTTCTCGAAGGCGGCCCTGAGCCTCTGGAAGGCGGCGGGCGCGGCCTGCGGGTCGGCGCCGGCTATCTCGCGCGCCACGCGACGCATCTCGAGCTCGAGCTCGGGGTCGCCGTACGATGCGTAGGCCGCGAGGGTGAGGTCGAGAGCTTGCTCGCGGTCGCCGAGACCCACCTCCGCGTTCTGCGCGGCCTTGCGCAGCGCGGAGGCACGGCCGCCCGGGTCGGGCGCCGAGTCGGCCAGCATCCGGTAGGCCTGAACCACCGGCTCGTGCTTGCCGGTGGTCGTCGCGATTCGCTCGATCGCCCTGAGCGCCGCGCCGATCTGCGGGTCCAGCGCGAAGCTCCGCATGTACTCGTCCAGGGCCTGGCCGGACAGGCCGACGCCTTCGAGGAACCGTCCCGCGCGGTACCGGATGGCCTTCTCGCCGTGGGCGCCAGGGCTCCTGTGCGCGAGCTCGGCGTACACCGCGGCCATCGTCTGGTGGTCGCCGGCCTTCGCGGCGAGCCGCTCGAGCTCGCCGAGCGCGTCCGAGTCGCCGGGACGCGCCTGGACCGCGGACCGGGCCGTGCGGATCGCGCCCAGGACGTCCCCGAGGCGCTCGTGGCGCACGACGGCGGCCTGCCGCAGGTACAGCGATCGCTCCTCCGGCTTCTCCGCTTCCTCGGCGCGGGCCTCCAGGTGCGCCGCGAGCTCCTCGAAGCGGCCCAGCCCGAGGAGCATTCCCTGGATCGCGTCGAGGGCCCTGGCCTCGCCTGGCGCCTCGCGAACCGAGCGGCCCAGGTACGCCAGCGCGCGATCGGGGTCCAGGGCGAGATCGCGCGCCGCGGCCGCGAGCTTCGCGTAGATCGCGTGCCGCTGGTCCCGCTCGAGCGTCGCGGACAGCCTCACCTCGAGGATCGCGATGAGCCGCGCGGCGTCGCCCGCGCGCGCGTACGTCTCCTCGAGGAGGTCCAGCACGCGGGCGTCGGTCGGTGCCATGCGCAAGAGGCGCACCCGGCAGCGCGTCGCCGCGGCGAGGTCCTTGGCCGCGTCCCACTCCTCGGCGATCTGGCTCGAGAGATCGCCTCGCTCCGCTGCGTCGGCTCCCACCAGCGCTCGCTCGAGGAAGCGTGCCGCCGCGGCGTGATCGCCCCGCGCTCGACCGCTCGAAGCCGCGCTCCTGGCGATGGCGCCGTCCCGGGGGTCCACCCGCTCGAGGAACCGGGCTAGGAGAGCCTCCGCCCGGCCGGGCTCGAGCGCCGCCACCGCGCGGACGAGGAGCCCGCGCAGGATCGCCTTGTCGGCCTGCCCGCGGAAGAGCACCTCGATCGTGTCCGCCGCTCGGTTCGCCTCGCCGCCCTCGAGCAGCCGCTCGATCAGCTCGCAAGCTCGGGCCTCGTCGCCCGGATCGAGCGCCCAGAGCGCCTCGAGCGCGTCACGTTCGCCCGCCGCGTCGCCCAGCCGCGCGCGGACGCCGGCGAGGAGCGCGAGAGTCTTGGTGTCGCCCCGCCCCGCCGGCGTCGCGAGGAATGCCTGCGCGGCCTCGCGGGCGCGCTCGAGGTCGGCTTCGCGCGCGGCATGCAGGCGAGCCAGGCTCCGCAGGGCGCGCCAGTCGGTTGGCCGTGCCTCGAGCACCTGCCGGTAGGCCGCGATCGCGCGGTCGGCGTCGGCCAGCGTGCCCTCGTACAGGCCGGCGACCGTGATGAGGAGGTCCGCCCGCTCGGGACCGGTGGCGACGGCGGCCCTGCGGGACAGGGCATCCGCGAGCCACGACGAGTCACCCGCCTCGACCGCGATGCGCTCGAGACGGTGCAGCACCTCCCTGCCCGTCGGCTGCGCCTCCAGCGCTTCGAGGCAGGCGGTGCGCGCCTCCGCCAGGCGTCCGAGGTCGTCGTGCAGCACCTCGGCGAGCCGCGCGGCGATGCGCGCCCGCTCGGCGCGGTGCGGCGAGGTCTCGAGCCGGTGTCCGAGCAGCCACGCGGAACCCTCGGCGTCGTCCTGACCTTCGTAGAGCCGGCCGAGCGCGAGCACCGCCGCGGCGTCGCCCGGCGCGAGCCGCAGGATCTCGCGGAAGGCGGCGACGGCGCGCGCGCGGTCGGCCGGGCGGTCCTTCGCGAGCCCACCGATCTTGCGCAGGGCCCCGAGCCTCTGCGCCGGATCGGCCGCTTCTTTCTCGGCCAGATCGAGGAGCCCGTCCTGCAGCCTGGCCTTTCCGCGAAGGCGCACGAGCGCTTCCTGGGCTCCGACGTGGCCGGGCACGAGCTGCAGAGCGCGCTCCCAGGCGCCGAGCGCGCGGTGCACGGCGCCCAGGCTCTCCTCGGCGAGCGTGCCGACCTCGATCAACCGGGTCGCGAGCGCCTCCGGCGAGCTCCATCCGGATGAGAGCGTCGAGCGCTCGAGGATGTCGCAGAGCGCTCCTAGCTCGCGCGACGCCTCCAGGTGGCCACGCACGGTCTCGAGCGCGGCGGCATGCTC
This sequence comes from Deltaproteobacteria bacterium, assembly GCA_016190375.1. Taxonomy (GTDB): domain Bacteria; phylum Myxococcota_A; class Polyangia; order JACPQR01; family JACPQR01; genus JACPQR01. The sequence goes on along the minus strand of JACPQR010000117.1, from coordinate 30,384 downwards.
CGGCCGATGCGCCAGGAGGCGCGCCGCCGCGTGCACCGCGCGCTCGGCGTCGGACGCCGACCCGGCTGCAAGCTGCGCGCGCCACAGGGCCAGCTCCTCCTCGAGCGCGTGCGCCCTCCTGTCCGGGTCCTCGCACCGTGCATCGAGCCTCAGGAGCTGCGCCACCTCGCCCGTCCGGCCCAGCTCGGCGAGCGCGGCCCTCAGGTTCTCGCGTGCCCATTCGTCGTCGGGCAAGCGGAGCAGGATCTGGGAGCAGGCCTCGGCGAAGAGCCCGGGCCGGCTCGCCCCAGCGCCCAGCCCGGCCAGACGGCGGTACAGGGCGGCCCGGCCGCTCGCCGAGGCGTCGGCGATCGCATCACGCAAGAACCGCTCGGCCTCGTCGATCCGACCCAGCGGGACGAGGATCTGCACGGCCGCGTCGATGGCCGCCTCGTGGGCGGGCACCAGGCGCAAGGCGTGTCTGACTGCCACGAGTGCCTCTTCGGGGTCGTCGCCCGAGCTCCGGGACCGGGCGATCCGGGCCCACAGGTCGGCCGCCTCGGGAGCGCTCGAGATCGCGGCGAGCTCGGCGATCGTCGCGAGGTCGCTCGGGTCGGCGTCGGCCGCGAGCCGCAAGGCCTCGGCTGCCGAAGGGTGGTCCCCGGCGCGTAGAAGGACGGATCCGAGGTGCCTCAGCACTCCCGCGCGCTCGCCGGCCGTCCTCGCGAGCGAGAGCTCGACCCGCAGGTAGGCGGCGGCGTTCGCCAGATCCCCCGAACGCATGCAGGCCGACGTCGCCGCCTGGATGATCGGCGCGGAGGCAGGCACGAGGGCGGCCGCCTCGCGCGCCGCTCGCGTGGACTCCTCCACCGCGCCGAACCGTTCCCAGAGCAGCCGCGCCTTGACCGCCAGCAGGTTGCCCCGCGCGGCGTGATCGAGCGCGTCGGCGCCGAGCGCGAGCTGGTCCTCGAGCGGCAGAACCGGGTCGTCGAGTCGGTCGGCGTCGGACGATGGAGCCGCCTCGTAGCGAGGCCCCTCGAGGGCGGCCAGCGGCGGAGGCGCCGAGGCCGCGCCGGCGACCAGGCTGAGCCGGGCAATCGCTCGCTGTGGCGCCGGCCCATCGTCCAGGGACTTCGAGGCCGTCACGAGGCCCACGCCCTTGCCGCCCTGCAGATCGGACTCTGCCCCGTCACGGGGAGCCGGGGGGGCTGCCGCGGGTTGGGCTCGTGCAGCGCCAGTGACGAGCAGGGCCGCCGTCGCGCGCGCCGTCTGCTCGCCCATGGCAAACAGCTCTCGCACCGTTCGTCCGGCGAAGCCGTTTGCATCCAGAAGCGACGCCACGGCGTCGAAGCCGGCCTCCGCCACCAGCGAGTCGTCCTGGGAGACGAGGTAGCCGACGAGGTCCAGTCTCTTCCCGTCGAGCAGGACGGCTCGGAGCAGGACCTCGTGGAGGTCCCGTCCGTCGGAACCGTCCTCGGACGCCGGATCCCCGGTCTCGAACCGCTCGGCCTCGAGCGCCCGACAGATCCGCTCGGCCCACAGGTCGCGACGGGCATCCTCGATCTGCGAGTGATCGAGCCCCGCCTTCCGCTCGAGCGCCTGCCACAGGGAAAGTCCTCGATCCTCGGCCCACCTCCTCGCGTCGGCGAGCCCTGCGCCCGTCACCCGTGCCGTCCGCACGAGGAAGTCCGCGAACGTCTCCGTGTCACCCTCGGTGTCGACGGCGACGAGCTTCCCTCTCGCGATCTCGATCCGCAGGCTCGGCCCCCGGGCCGTAAGGGCGCTCATGGTGAGCGACTCGCTTCGCGTCGCCGCGTCGAGCAGGCGCCTCGCAACGGGCGAGCACAGCTTCGATTGGCCCTCGCTCAAGATGACGTTGGATCTCCCCGGAATGACGGCGAAAGCGTGGGGAGTCTACCGAAAATGAACAGGGAAGGGGAGGGCTTACGAGGGGGCCGGGTCTCGCCAGACGTGGACGCAGACGTAGACGTGGTGGGTGCGTTGCACGGTCCCGGGTTTCGCCAGACGTAGACGTAGACATAGACGTAGGCGTGGACGTTGACGGCGACGACGACGTGAACGTCGTCGACCCGCATTCGACGCGACCCGCCCTCGCCGCGGCGGTCCGCAGGGGAAGTCAACCGGGGTCCGTCAAGGTCCACGTCCACGTCGCCGTCAACGTCCACGTCAACGGCGACATCGACGACCGGCGAAACCCGTGGCCGTGCAACGCACCCTAGAAGTGGTCGTGGAGCTTGACGGCGACGACGACGTGGACGTCGGCGACCCACGTTTGACGCGACCCGCGCTTGCGTCAACCGGGGTCCGTCAAGGTCCACGTCAACGACGACGGCGACGACGACGACGGCGAAACCCGGGGCCGTGCGGCACCCGAAGCCGTGCGCAGCGATGCGGCGAGCTGCGGAATCCGGTAGCATCGGCCGCGCATGAGGCGACACTCGGTGCCCCATCGCGCGATGAGGCGGCACGTCTGCAAAGTGGTGATCATCGCGATCGCGGCGGGCGGGTGCGGGACCCAAGGCCGCGATCCGGCTCGCTCGCTGGCCGAGCGGATCGCCGCCATGCGCGAGGAGGCGGCCCGTCACCTCGGCGCGGCCGAGCGGGCCGGCTCGGTCGACTCGATCTGGAGCGAGACCGAGGCGTACGCCGGTGTGGTGCAGAGCTCGATCAGTGGAATGCGCGGCGACCTCGCGGCACTTCCGGAGTGTCGGTCGGAGGGACTGAGCCTCGCGGCGAGCGCGATCGACGCGCTGGAGCTGGAGCTCGCACAGCACCGCGGCGCGATCGAGTCCGTCCGGGCCAGCCAGGAGCCGAGCGTCGATCCGGGCGCATACGTGACCCAGGCGCTCGAGGAGACCCGCGCTCACGCCCTGCGCGTCAGCCAGAACCTCGACGATCTCGCGCTGGCCGTCGGGCAGCTCGGCTGCGAGGCAGACGGCGGATCAGTGGAGTAGGAGATCGCGGAAGTACTTCCTGACGGCCTCGCGCGCCTCGGCCGCCGCGGCGCCGTCCGGATCGATCTCGAGGTAGATCGTGCTCGCGCCCAGCGCCCGGTCGGCCTCCCCGATCAGCGAGTACGCTCGCCACAGGACCTCGAACGCAGGGGCCAGCCCGGGGTCCTGCGAGATCGCCTGCTGGGCGCGCGTGATGGCGTCAGATGCGCGGCGACGCTCGAGCAGGTCCTGAGCCTCCCGCGACAGGCGGACCGCCTCCATCGCCGCCTCGGGATCTGGGTGAAACACGTCGGGCACGTACGCGCCCGTCGCCTGCAGGCGCGCGATCGCGTCCGCGAGCTCGGGGGTCGTCGGGCGACCGGAGACGATCTGCTCGACGGCGATCCGCCAGAGCTGGGCGAGCGCGTGCGTCTGCGTGGGCGACTGCTCGAGGATTTGAAGGTAGATCGGGATGGCCTCCTGGTCGTGTCCCCAGCGGTGCAGGACGTCGGCGTCGACGAGGCGAACCGCAGTCGGGTTCGCCCCGGACCTGCCAGCTCGCCTCGCCGCGGAGCGCGCCCTGGGCAGATCGCCGATCCGCCCATAGGCCTCCGCGAGCTGCAGGAGCAGCGAGGGATCGTCCGGCGACGCTCGGCGGCGGCGCTGCAACGCGACGATGCGGTCGATCCAGCCGCGGATCTCCGCCTCGGTGAGCTCTCGGGCCAGCGCGGCCGTGGGCCCGATCTCGAGGATCAGGCAGGCGAGGACTTGAACCGCGATCCGGCGAGCCGCCACCAGGCTCCTACCCCGGCACGGACCGCAAGAGCGCTTCGATCCGCGCCTCGTACGCCGCGACCTCGCCGCGGGTCGGGCGCTCGACGTGATCGCCGAGGATCGCCAGGATCTCGTCCTTGACGCCGGGGCGAAAAACGAGCTGACCGAGGCGGCGATCCACGTTCCCGTAGAAGGTCTCCCGGTGAGGCGGCAAGAACGTGCCCTCGACGACGCGGATCGATCCCAGGTGGATGCGCTCGTCCGGCTGTTCGAGGTCGAGCGTGGCCACGTGCAGCCTGACTCCCGGCTGATCGACTACCGGCTCGTCCGTCCAGATCACGCGCATCTCGCTTCCGTATAGCACAGATGCCCGGAGTCCTTGGGGAAAATCCCGTCTAGCCATTCGAGTCGCCACTCGGAGCAATCGGCGCTCCCCAGAGCCCGATGTGCTCCGTCGGGAGGGGTCAGCCTCGTGAAATGACTGGGGAAGTGCAGGTTTTTTGCCGGAACGTGGATTGCACCCCACACCCTCCCAACTGGTGGAGGACCGAATGTTCAATCGCCCCCTTGCCGTCTTCGTTGCCTCCCTCGCGCTGCTTCTTGCGGCGTGCCCCAACGAATTCGGCCAGGGGCTTGGACCTGGCGATGAGGTCAACACACCCGCCGACGACCCCTACTGGTGTTGCGATCCGGACGATCCGGAAGGCTGCACCTGCACTGGCTACTGGCACTGCACCGAGGGCGCCGACGGGACCAAGAGCTGCATCCAGCAGAACCCGGAGCTGCCCGACGACGGTGCGCTCGGGGGCTGGGATTGCCAGTACCTGAACGACCTGATCGTGTGCGAGGGCGACGCCGACGAGCACCCCGAGGCAGGGCAGGGCGGCGGCTGGGACTGCCAGTCCAACGGCGAGATGGTGACGTGCGAGCGCCAGCAGGAGGAGGACGACATCCCCGACGGCGGCGCCGGTGGTCCCTACGACTGCGTGTTCCAGAACGGCGGCGATGCCCGCCGCTGCGAGCAACCGGGCGACAGCGGCGACCTGCCGGACGACGGCTGGGATTGCCTCGTGGGAGCCGACGGTCGCACGACCTGCCGCAACGAAGAGCCCGAGATGCCGGAGGGTGGGGACTGGGACTGCTACCGAGAGGGCAGCGCGGACGTCTGCGTCGGCAACGAGATGCCCGACGACGAGGGCGGCGGCGAGTGGGATTGCCAGCGGAACGGCGAGATGGTCGTGTGCGAGAACGACGAGGGCCAGAACCCCTTCGGCGACGACGGGGGCGGCGCCGACTGGGACTGCACCTGGGGAGAGAACTTCCTCGTCTGCCAGGACGAGGACGAGAACGGCGACGGCGGCGAGGGCGGCGAGGACGACAATTGCGCCTGCATCGCCGGCGCGAGCCGGTACTGCGACGAGCCGCAGTTCTGCAACTGGGGCCGGCAGACCTGCGAGACGCAGGGCAACGAGCGGCGGTGGGGAACCTGCGCGGAGGTCGACGTCTTGAACGGCTGTCAGCCCGGCGGCGCCGATGCCCGGGACTACGAGTGGAACTACCGGGACGGGTTCTGGGATGGCCAGGTCAACGATCCGGACGGCGACGGCATGATCCTGATGCCGCCGGACTGGTGGTACAACCCCTCCGCCGAGGATTGCGCGATCAGGAAGGGCTTCTGCGTGCAGGACATGTGGGATCTCGACAACGACATGGACAACCTGGAGTCCCTGGGCGACTGCGCGGACATCCAGCAGTGCGTCTGACGTCGTAGCGCTGTCACGGAGGCCCGCGGGTGGCCCGCGGGAGGCGAGGCGAAGACTGGGGGTACGTGCCCTGCTGTAGACTGGCGGGGCCGAGAGGAGTGTTCCATGCCGACGGTCAGGGCCTTCGCGATCGCGACAATCCTCGGTCTCATGGGCAGCGCCTGCGGCGAAGACGACGGCTTCGACGTCGGGGAATGCAGGGGCTCCAACTGCGGAGGGGAAGGCGAGGGAGAGTGCGTGGACGGCGAGGTGGAGTCCACGCTCGGCTACTACTGCTGCGACCCCGACCTGCAGACCGCGTGCGAGTGCCCGGACTACTGGGTCTGCACCGAGGCCTGCGGCGGCGGTGGCGGCGGAGGCAAGACCTGCAGCCAGGAGTTCCCCGATGCCCCCGGTGGCTCGCAGGGCTGGGCCGAGTGCACCGAGCAGGAGGGCCTGATCACCTGCACGGGCGACGCCGACACGTACATCGACGACGGCTCGGACTTCGGCTGGCAGTGCGAGACCTCGGGCGAGTTCGTCGTCTGCACCAGGGAGACGACCGATGAGGACTACCCCGACGAGGGCGGCGGCGAGGGCTGGACCTGCTACTGGAACGAGGGCCAGCGCATCTGCGAGTACCGGGACCAGGGCGAGTGGGAGTGCTACGAGCTCGCGGACGGCTCGACGGAGTGCAGGAACGACAACCCGCCGAGCCCCGACGGGGGCGACTGGGAGTGCTTCTTCGACAACGGCGCGGACGGCAGCGGCGACGACGCGTACCTGTGCGACGGCCACCCCGACAGCCCCGACGACGGCGCCGACGGAGGCTTCGACTGCTTCACCGAGCAGGACCTGTACGAACGTTGCCGCGACGAGACGCCCGAGTACCCGGACGAGGGTGGTGACCAGGCGTGGGACTGCTACACGGACGAGTTCGGCGCGCTGATCTGCACCGACGGCGAGTACGAGGGCGGCGGCGAGGACGTGCCTTGCCCGATCGGCGGGCAGCGGTGGTGCGACGGTCCCACCTACTGCTCGTGGGGCAAGCAGCTCTGCCAGCCCGACTTCACGTGGGGCCCGTGCCTCGAGGAGGACGGCGATCGCCCGAACAACTCCTGCGCGTGCCGGCACTTCTACTTCGACCCGGTGTGCTGCGAGACGCAGGACTGCGTGATCCCCGCCGATCACACGGAGCCGACGGTCTGCGAGTCGGACGGCGGTCTGTGCGGGTACTGCAACAACGACGACGACTGCACGGACGGCCTGTGCCTCGAGGACGGCCTGGGGGCGACGCTGTGCGGCTCCTACTGCACGGCCGACGACGAGTGCCCCGAGGGCTTCCGCTGCGCGCCCATCAGGGACTACTTCGGCAACGTCATCACGTCCAACTGCGCCCCCGACCACCAGAACGGCTGCGACGAGTAGCGAGTGGCGCCGCGACCACGCGATCCCCGCACTGGACCGCCTGCCGAGGCCCGCGCTACCCTACCGGCGCTGCACCATCTCCTTGGAGGAACCATGTCGCGAGCTTTCGTTGCCCTGTCCCTGGTCCTCGTGAGCCTCGGTCTGTCCGGCGCGGCGAGCGCGTTCTACGTGGACGCCAGGCCGCCAGAGGAGCCCGTCGTCCTGCGCTGGGCCTCGCCGAACGTTGAGTTCCGCATCGGGCATACCGCCGTTCCCGGCTACGATGACCCGACGCCGCTCGATACCGCGATCCGCGCCGCCTTCCAGAGCTGGGAGGACGTCTTGTGCTCGAACATCGACTTCACGGAAGGCGCCGTGATCGACAACCCGACGAACTGGCAGCACCCCGAGGAGAACTACATCCTCGTCTACTTCATCGCGGACGAGGCCGTCGCGGTCGATGCCTTCGCGATCGGCGACTCCAACGAGTTCGCGGTCGCGAAGTACTGGTACGTCTACGACGCCGAGGGCGAGCACCCGCTCATCGCGTCGACCGTGTACCTGGACGCCTTCCACTACGAGTGGTCGACCTCCGACGGCGGCGAGTCGGACAAGCTCGACGTGCAGTCGGTCGTGACCGCGATGATCGGGCGGTCCATGGGCATCACCTCGCTGGTCGACGGCGCCACCACCATGCGGGGCGGCTGGGCGACCGGCGACACGGAGCGGCGTACCCTCGAGCAGGACGACATCGACGCGATCTCGTACCTCTACCCGGCGGGTGGCGATTGCGTTCCGGTCGACCCCGAGCAGATCTGCGCGGGCCTCATCGGCGAGAACTGCCCGCCCGAGCAGGGCGGTGACGGCGACGCGGACGGGGACGGGGACGGCGACGGCGACGGCGACGGCGACGGCGACACGGACTCGGACTCGGACAACGACGCAGACGCAGACGCAGACGCCGACGCTGACGTCGACGTCGACGTCGACGGTGACGGGGACGGCGACGGCGACGGAGGCTGCTGCTCGACCGCGCCGGGCGCGGCCGGAGGCCGCGACCTCGCCGCAGTCCTGGCGCTCGCGGCCGTCGCGATCGCGCTGGTCAGCCGCCGGCGGCGCTGACGGGAGCGGCCGCAGGTGCCACGGGGGCTCCCAGCTTCGATCTCCCTCCTCGCGGTGATGCTGATCCCGGCGCGCGGCCGGACGTTCTACCTCGACGCCACCTATCCGGACGAAGAGGCGCTGGTGCACTGGCCGTCGCCCGACGTGGAGTTCCGTGTCGGGCACACTGACGTGCCGGGCTTCGACGACCCGACCCCGCTGGACGAGGCGATCCGCGCCGCGTTCCAGGCCTGGGAGGATGTCGAGTGCGCGAGCATCGACTTCACCGAGGGCGAGCCCATCGAGGACCCGACGGACTGGCAGCATCCGGAAGGGCACTACATCCTCGTCTACTTCATCGTCGATCCGACCCTGGCCGAGGATGCCTTCGCGATCGCGGGTGTGGACGAGCTCGCCGTCGCCAAGCGCTGGCTGGTCTACGACGCCGAGGCGGAGGGGACTCCGCTGGTGGCCGCGACGCTGTACCTCAACGGCTACTCGTACGAGTGGTCGACGAGCGAAGGAAACGATGGTCCCGGTGGCGCCGGCGAGGAGGGCAAGCTCGACGTCCAGTCGGTCGTGACCGCGATGATCGGCCGTTCATTGGGGATCACCTCGAGGGTCGACGGCGCAACCACCCAGCAGGGCGGCTGGGCCACCAACAACACCGACCGGCGAAGCCTCGAGCAGGACGACATCGACGCGATCTCGTACCTGTACCCGACGGGTTGCTGCGAGCTGGTGCAGCCCGAAGGGATCTGCCAGGCGGGCGCCGATTGCGTGCCCCCGGAAGGCGGCGGCGATGCCGACGCCGGACCCGACTGCGACTCCGCGGACGCGGGCGCCGGCGGCGATGGCGACGCCGACGTCGACGTCGACGGCGGCGGCGATGCGGACGCCGGCGGCGGCGGTGACGCGGACGGCGATCTGGACGTCGATGCCGACGCCGGGGCCGAGCCGCGCTCGGGCGGCGATGGTGGTGGCTGCTGCTCCGCCGCCCCGGGCGTCGGCACTGCGCCCGCACTCTCGCTGGCCGCCGCCGCGGTGCTCGTGCTGACCCTGGTCCGCAGGCGGCGACGCTGACAGGTGCGCGCTCCCTGCATCACGGGGGCCCTCTGGCTGTTCGGGCTCGTCTCCTGCGGGCCCGGGGCGCCGTCGGCGCTGACGGTGACCGTCGAGGACGGTGGAGGCGGCCCCGTCTTCCTCGCGAGGGTCGAGATCGACGGGCCGGGCGGTGTCGACGCCGACTTGACCGGCGGGGAGGGGATCAGCCGGTTCGAGGGGCTCGCTTCCGGACGCACCCTGGTGAGCGCGGCCCTCGAGCCGCTGTGCCCCTCACAGGCGGAGGTCGATCTCGGCCCGGGGCAGGACGGCGCGGTCACGCTCGTGCTCGTGGACCGGCTCGATCTCGGCCCCGATCTGGGCCAGATCGGCTTCGGCAAGACCGTCGACGTGACGGCGGACGTGCGGTGCGGTCGGGACCCGGTGTCGTGGGAGCTCCTCGAGGGAGACCCCGCGCTCGTTTCGTTCGATGGTCCCGTCGCGAACGTCCAGACGATGCCCCTCGAGACCGTGGTCGACCTCGACGACAGGCCAGGGGTCGTTCCGGTCGGTCCGGCCGCCAGCCAGCGTCTCCGCCTGCGCGCGACGGTGGGCTCCGCGGGCGCCGCCGACGAGATCGAGGTGACCGCCGCCCCGCGCGCGGGGGGAGTGTTCCAGGTCGCGACGGGCGCGGACCTGTACTTGAACGGCGGCGCTACCGGCCCCTACTCGTTCGAGCTCGTCGACACGCCCGACGGCTCCGCCTCTCAGCTCGAGGACGCGGCGAGCCGGACCCCGCGGCTCAGGCCGGACCTGTTCGGCACCTATCGAGTGCGCGAGTCGGTCGGCGGCGTGGAGATGGACCTCGAGGCCGGTCGCTACGACGAGGTTCCCCGGGATTGCGGTCGAGTGGACTGCCATCCGAGCGAGGCGGAGGGCTTTGCCCTGACCGCCCACGCCACCACCTTCGACCGAGCCCTCGCGGGCGAGCTCGGGCCCTCGTTCGACGAGCGGTGCACGCTCTGCCACTCGGTCGGCTCGGACCCGGTGGTCTTCATGGGCGGCTTCGACGACGTCGCGGCGGCGCGCGGCTACGAGATCGAGGTGCCGTCGGACGTCACGGCCGTCCCTTCGAAGGTGCGCGTCCTCGCCAACATCTGGTGCACCTCCTGCCACGGTCCCGGCAGGATCATCCCGAGGGACGACTCGTGGGAGTGGGGCGCGAAGTACTCGGCGGGGGTCTGCGCCCAGTGCCACGACGGCGCCCCCCAGGCGGCGACCCGCGTGGCGGAGTGGCGGCGGGCGAAGATGTCGAGGTTCTCCCTGGATCCGGACGACCCTGCCGTCCAGCGCGGCTGCGCGCGGTGCCACAGCGCTCAGGGCTTCGTCGCGTGGCAGCGGAGCGGGTCCGTCGCGGCCCTCCCGGACATGCGCACGGCGCAGCCGATCACCTGCGCCGCCTGCCACGACGCCCACTCCAGCGGGCGCGCGCAGCTCAGGGTCGCCGGCGGCGAAGAGGGCTCCCTTGCGCTCTGCGCGACGTGCCACGCCGCGCAGGCCTCACCCGAGGTCCCCCAGGATCGGGACGAGCGCCGCGCGCCCCACGCGCCCCAGGGCGAGATCGTCCTCGAAGCGGGCTCGCCGCACTCGTTCGCCGACGCTTGCGCCGTGTGCCACATGGCCGGCGAGGATCCGCTGGTCGGTCGCCACACGTTCGCCATGCGCGATCCCGAGCGCGTCCCGAACGGCGCCGCCTGCACGGGCTGTCACCCGGGCGCGACCGACCTCGACTCGTTCCTCGCGCTCGGCGACTGGGACGGCGACGGAGCCCGCGAGGCTCACGTCGAGGAGGTCGACGGTCTGATCGATCGGCTCGAGGACGACGTCACGAACGTCGCGAACGACCTCGAGTCCGACGCCTGCGGCGGACGCGAGCCCGCGGGCGTGGGCGAGAGCGCCGGACGGATCGTCCTGGTCGACGGGGCGGGGCTCGACCTCGGCGACTGCAACGGCGACGGCCGGATCGGAGCCGACGAGAGCTCGGCGGTCCTGCCCGCGGACCAGGGCGACCTGTACGAGGCGGCCTTCGCGCTCCTCGAAGCCACGCGCGACGGATCGCACGGCCTGCACGATCCCGTCGGGCAGCCGCGGGGGCTGCAGCGCGCCATCACGAGCTTCGGGCGCTCGCCGGCTCCCGCGTGGGATCGCAGGTAGGGAGCCCGGCGAACCGAGCCCCCACCTTGGCCCTGTCGCGGCCGAAGTCCTCGAGCGAGTACCGGTGGACGCCGAAGCGATTCTGGACCGCCTTCGTCAGATGGGCCTGCATCCGGCCCCGCGCCTCGCCGCCGAGGGGCATTTCGGATCAGGGCAGATAACCGAGGACCTCCGAGGCGGATGCGACGAGCACGCGCGTCTGCCCGATCTCGTGCCATCGCCAGTGCCCTTCGGTCGCAACGACTTGAACCGCGAGAGCGGGTTGGGTCTGGGGAACGAAGACACGCCAGGCCGGTGACGGCGTGGCATCCGAGGACTTCGCCTCGACGGCGAGCCATGGCCGTCGACCGCGAGTGACCAGAAAGTCGATTTCGCGGTGCTCCTTGTCGCGGAGGTAGTGGAGATCGAAGGTGCCTTCACCTGAATCGCTCCAGAAATGGCACGCCTTGAGCAGGTGCGACGCCACGGCGTTCTCGAATCGAGGTCCGGGCTCTGCCACCTCCGACCAATCCCACAGGTAGAGCTTGCCGCTCTTGCGCAGCGCGCGTTGAACAGCGCGGTGGTACGGCTTGACCTCGTAGACATAGAACAGCTCGCGCAGATGGGCCAGCCAGCGAGAGGCGGTATCGTGTGCGACCTCCAGGTCTTCCCTGATGGACTGAACGGAGAACGTCGACGCGACGCGCTCGGGAATCAGCGCAGCCAACAGCTCGACGCGATCGAGCTCGGGCAGTCTCGTGAGATCTCGCAGGTCCTCCCTGATGACCTTCTCGAGCCGGCCGCGACGCCAGAGGTTGGCTCGCCGTTCGTCCTGCGCGAGGAGCGGCTCGGGGAAGCCCCCGTAGCGAAGAAGCGACGTCAGGTTCTCGGCAGCCGCGCGGCGTGGACGGTCAGCGCGCGCAGCGAGCGACTCCAGCGCCGCATCGGGCGCGAGCGGAGCCGCCGCTCGGAGCTCGCGGAGCGTGAACGGATGAAGTCGGAAGTGCAGGTATCGACCCATCAGACTGTCCGACCCTCTCCTGTACACATCCAGGCGCGCGCTGCCGGTGACGAGGATGTCGGCCGGCGTTTCGAGCGTGTCGTAGACCCCCTTGAGCGAACGCTTCCAGAGCCGACCCTTGTGGATCTCATCGAGCACCAGCAGCGGACGGCCCGAGCCAGCAGGCACGAGCCGCTTGGGATCCTTGACCCATGCGCGGCGGAACTCGACGTCGTCCCAGGTGCAATACCTGCCGGTGGTGCGCGCAGCGAGCATTGCCTTGCCGAGCGTCGTCTTGCCAACCTGTCGAGGTCCCGCTACGAATGCCATCTTGCCCGCCGCGAAGGCGAGGTCCTCGACCAGGGCGGTGATCTGTCGCGGCTTCATTCTGACCAGATTAGGATCCGCTCCAAATGTGGTCAAGGTGTCCGACCAGAGGCTCACCACGCTCGACGAGGTGACAGGCCGCGTCGCGGCCCACGCGAGAGAGGATACCGCCGGTCGAACGGGAGGGCAGGAAGGCACGAAGGCCCCGATTGATCCAAAGTCCCTTCAATCCTTCGCGCCCGAGCGGACCACGGCAAACCGCCGACGCCGATCGATCTCGGGATGCGAGGCTCAGCCAGCCTGCGCCACGACACAGGGGCTCGCCGCCTCGACAGCTCAGGCGAGCCCGGCGAACCGAGCCCCCACCTTGGCGCTGTCGAGGCCGAAGTCCTCGAGCGAGTACCGGTGGACGCCGAAGCGATTCTGGACCGCGTTCGTCAGGTGGGCCTGCATCCGGCCCAGCGCCTCGTCGCCGAGGGGCATCTCGAAGGCGTCGTAGATCCGCCCGATCGTGCCCTGCGGCGAGCTGACGATGTCGGCGTAGTCCACGTCGTGGAAGACGGCGCCACGAGCAGGTCGCCGGGCTTCGTAGGCCGCCCTGGCGCGAGCTCCGCGCTCCGTCCACGACGCCAGGAGCTCCAGGCAGTCGCGTCCCACCTCGGCGGGATCGCGCGGCGCGCAGAAGATCGAGCGGAAGTTGTGCAAGAGGCTCGCGGCCGAGGGGACGACCTCGGCGGGATCGCGGTGGGTCCAGATGATCCGGGCGTCGGGGTACGTCTCGAGCAGCCACTCGAGGCCGTGCATGTGAATCGGCGCCTTGAGCACCCAACGGTCCAGCCGCATGTGACGCTGCAAGAGCTGGAGCTGGCGCCGGTGGCCGCGGTAGCTCCGGCCGAGGTCCTGCGCGTGGTACCAGCTCACGTAGGCCGGCACGTGCACGCCGATCGTGAACCAGACGCTGCAGAGGTCGTTGGCCATCAGCGAGATGCACTCCTCCGGCTGGCGGGCATCGACGTCGTGTATGGCGCGGAGCTCCGGCCCGGCCCAGTTGATGAACGAGAGCTTGCGCTCGAGCCGCGCGATGCGCGGATCGGTGTCGTACGTCTCGGGGCGCGGCGGCGGAGCGGGCTCGGCCATCTCCCAGGTCGTCAACACGCGGCTCTGCGGGTCCTGCGCCAGGAGGCGATGCAGGTGGGTCGTTCCGCTGCGGGGAAGCCCGAGGATGAAGACGGGGCGCTCGATCGGCTCGGCGAGGATCTGGGGGTCGCGACGGCAGGCGTCCTCGACGAGCAGGCGGTTCGACAGGCGCTGGATCAGGTCCTCGCGGAGGTAGTAGCGGCCGAGCGGAGTGAGCGCCGCCTCGGTCGTGGCCGAGCCGACGAGCAGCTCGAGAGGCTCGCGCCAGTCGTCGCCGCCGAAGTCCGAGAGCCCGGTCCTCTTCCTCGCCGCGGCGACGAGCGCTTCCGGGTCGAGCGACGACGCGATCCCCACGCGTCCGAGCGCTCCCACGACCGCGTTCAGGAGGCCGAGCGTCCATGGCCTCTTCGCCATGCGGGGACGGTATCAGGTTTGGCGAGTGTCGGATCCGTCGGCGATCGCCGCCGGAGCGATCTCGCGCTCGTAGATCCGGGCGAGGGCGACGAAGAGCGAGACGAGGAGAGGGCCCAGGTAGATCCCGGAGGGGCCAAAGGCGGCGAGGCCCCCGAACAGCCCGAGGAAGACCAGAAGGGGATGCACCTGTAGACCCTCGCGCGCGAGCAGGGGGCGAAGGACGTTGTCCAGGGTGCCGACGACGAGGATCCCGAACGCGAGGAGGAGCAGCCCCCGCGAGACGTTGCCCGTCGCGAAGAGCCACGTCGACAGGGGAATCCAGACGAGGCCCGAGCCGAGGACCGGAACGAGCGCGGTCACGCACGTGAGCGCGCCGAGCAGGAGCGGCTCGCGTAGCCCGAGCGCCCAGTACCCCAGACCCGCGACGATCCCCTGCGCGACGGCCGTGCCGAGCGTTCCGAAGATGACGCCCCGCGCGACGAGCTGGAACTCGCGGACGATCGCCCGCGTGTGCCGGGGCTCGAGGGGGAGCGCGTGCTCGAGCCTCGCGAGCATCCAGGGGCCGTCCCTGAGGAGGAAGTACGTGGTCAGGATCGTCAGGAACAGGAAGAGGAGGCCGCGGACGAAGCCCACGACGACGCCCGGCAGCGCCCTCGCCACCCAGGTGACGGCCCGCGCGATCTCCGCGCCCAGGTCGTCGGGGAGGAGCTGGCGGATGAACGGTTTGTCGGCGAGGAGCTCCTCCACGGCGCCGCCTGGTTCGAGCGCGCGGACGATCGCCGGGGCCTCGGCCGCGATCTCGATGACGCGGCGGACGAGCAGGATCGCGAGGGACGACGCGGGCAGGAGCACCGCGAGCACGATCGCGACGGTGATCGTCGCCGCCGCGACCCTCCGCCCGCGGAACCGGCGTTCGATCCTCGAGCGCAGGGGCGCCGCGAAGGCGGCCAAGAGCCCCCCGAGCAGGACCGGAGGCAACGTGGAGGACAGGGTCACGACGAACAGCGCGAACGCGAGGACGAGAGTCAGGATGAGGGCGGCATTTCCGTACCTTCTCGATGGGGGCAGATCGAGGGGGGGCTCCACGACCGAGCTGTAACCACGGGGGGGACCAAAAAAAGTGATCCCTCCCCGAGTTTCTGCTTACACTTGGCGTGGTGCCGGCCCGGCCAGGATGGCAGACCCACAGGACCAGCTCTTCACCCGTTTTGGCAAGACCTACGCCGCGGGCGAGGTGCTCTTTCGCGACGGCGAGCCCGGCGCGGAGATGTACGTGATCCAGTCCGGCTCCGTGCGGATCTCCAAGCACGTCCGGGAGATCGAGAAGACGCTCGCCGTCCTCGGGCCAGGCGAGTTTTTTGGCGAGATGGCGATCCTCAACAACAAGCCCCGGAGCGCCACGGCCACGGTGCACGAGGACGCGCGGCTTCTGCTCATCGACTCGCGGACCTTCGAGTCGATGGTCACCGGGAACACCGAGATCGCCCTGAGGATCATCCGCAAGCTGGCCCGGAGGCTCGACTCGGCGGACTCGCTCATCGAGATCCTCCTGTACCGGGACCCGAAGGCCCGCGTGATCCTGGGCCTTTCACGGCAGGCCGAGCTCGAGGGAACGCCCGCCGAGGGCGGGATCTTCGTACCCATCGGTAGCAAGGACCTGGCGGATCAGGTCGGGCTCGATCCACAGCTCGCGATGGAGGTCGTCGGGCGCCTCGAGAAGGCCGGGATGCTGCAGGAGGTCGAGGGTGGCTACGTGGTGCGGGACATCCCGCGGCTCCAGGAGTTCCTGGAGTTCCTCGAGATGAAGGAAAAGTTCGGCGACCTCTGATGGAGCTTCGCGTCCTCGGTTGCCATGGAGGCGAGACTCCGGCCCACCGGACGAGCGCCTTCCTGATCGACGGCAAGGTCGGCATCGACGCGGGGGCGCTCACCTCCGAGCTCACGCTGGCCGAGCAGAGGCGCGTCCAGTCGGTCCTCGTCTCGCACTGCCACATGGACCACATCCAGGACCTGGCGACGATGGCCGACACCCGCTGCCAGGCCGGCGGGCCGACGCTCCAGCTCGCCGGGACGGAGGCGACCATCGGCGCGCTCAAGGCGCACTTCTTCAACGACCTCTTGTGGCCGGACTTCACGAAGATCAAGACCCCGAAGGGGCCGACGATCCGCTACCTCGTCCTGAAGCCCGAGGTGACCTACGACGTCTCGGGGTACTCGGTCCGAGCCGTGCTCGTGAGCCACACCGTCGAGAGCGCGGCGTTCGTCGTTCGCCGCGGGCGCTCGACCATCGCCTACAGCGGCGACACCGGGCCGACGACGCGCCTGTGGGAGGTGCTGCGGTCGCTCGATCTGAAGGCCCTCCTGATGGAGGTCTCGTTCCCCAACGCGCAGCAGAGGCTCGCGACCGCGAGCGGTCACCACACGCCACGAACCCTGGCGAGCGAGCTCGACAAGCTCGGCGACCGCTCGGACCTTCCGATCCTGCTGTTCCACATCAAGCCGACCTTCGAGCGGGCCGTGCTCCGGGAGCTGACCCGGATCCGCGGGAGGAACCTGTCCATTCTCCACCCCGGGGACACCTTCATCCTGTAGGCGGGCGTTTTGTGCTAAGAGAGCCCCTCCCGTGGGCTGGTTCGGCAAGATTCGCGCGGACGCCGACGCCGAGAAGCGCTCGGTCGACGAAGGGCTCTGGCGCAAGTGCGACGAGTGCGGCGAGGCGCGTCTGGCCGAGGAGTTCGCGAAGAACCTGCAGGTGTGCCCGGCCTGCGGGTACCACTACCAGCTCGACGCGCCCGGCTGGGTGAACCTCATCCTCGACCCCTCGAGCTTCGTCGAGCGCGATCCCGACCTCGTCGCGGCCGATCCGTTGGCGTTCAAGGACCAGAAGGGCTACCGGGATCGTTCGCGGGCGAGCAGGAAGAAGACGGGCTTCGGGGAGGCGATGCTCTCGGGTGACGGGAAGATCCGAGACCGGGACGTGTCGGTCGGCTTCTTCGTCTTCCAGTTCATGGGCGGCAGCATGGGCTCCGTCGTGGGCGAGAAGGTGGCGCGGGTGTTCGAGCGCGCCGCCGAGCGGCGATGCCCCGCGATCATCTTCAACGCCTCGGGCGGCGCCCGCATGCAGGAGGGAGTGTACTCGCTCATGCAGATGGCGAAGACGAGCGCCGCGATCGCCCGACTTCGCGCAACGGGGCAGCCCTACATCTCCGTGCTCCTCAACCCGACCACGGGGGGCGTGGCCGCGAGCTTCGCGTTCCTGGGCGACGTCATCGTGGCGGAGCCGAAGGCGCTGATCGGCTTCGCCGGCCCGAGGGTGATCGAGCAGACGATCCGGCAGAAGCTCCCGGAGGGCTTCCAGCGCTCGGAGTTCCTCGTCGACCACGGGATGGTCGACTTCATCGCGCCCAGGCACGAGATGCGCTCGCGGCTGGCGCTCTTGCTAGATCACCTGGCCGGTTGAGCGCCTCCTCAGATGGGGGATACGACGGCGCCCTGCGGCGCGTCTACTCGCTGGCGCCCAGGGGCATGCGGCTCGAGCTGGATCGCGTCCGGCGGGCCTCGGCGCTGCTCGGAGACCCGGCCGCTCGTTTTCCGAGCATCCACATCGCCGGCACCAACGGCAAGGGGTCGGTCGCGGCCATGCTCGACTCGATCTTGCGCGCGGCCGGCCTTCGAGTGGGCCTGTACACCTCGCCCCACCTGCACCGCTTCACCGAGCGCATTCGCGTCTCGGGTCGCGAGATCACCCACGCCGACGTGGCCCTCGGCCTGGGAGCGATCGAGCGGGTCCTGGGGCGACCGGGGGCGCCGGAGCTCACGTTCTTCGAGGTCGTCACCCTGCTCGCGCTGCGGCACTTCGCGCGTGCGAGGGTGGAGGTCGCGGTCGTGGAGGTGGGGCTGGGCGGACGGCTCGACGCCACCCAGCTCGTGAATCCCGTCGCCAGCGTCGTGACGCGGATCGGCCTCGACCACTGCGACAGGCTCGGGAGCACGATCGCCGCGATCGCTCGCGAGAAGGCGGGCATCGTGCGTCCCGGCGTCCCGGTCGTGACCGGGGTCGAGGGCGGGCCCGCTTGGAGGATCCTTCGGGCTCGCTGCCGTGAGCAGGGCGCGCCGCTCGATGCCCTCGGCCGCGACTTCGAGGCGAAGGCCGCCCCTGCCGGCATCGCGTACTCGGGGCCGGGCGGCGATCTCGGCCCGATGCGCGTGGGTCTCGGGGGCTCGTTCCAGGTCGTCAACGCCGCGCTCGCGGTCGCGGCGGCCCGCGCCGCGGGCCTGGGCGTCGACGACCGTGCCGTGCGCCGGGGGCTCGCGCGCGTGCGCTGGCCCGGTCGGTTCGAGATCATCGGCGCGCGGCCTCGAGTGATCCTCGACGTCGCGCACAACTCGGACGGAGCCGAAGGGCTCGCGCGGGCGCTGTCGGAGACGGCCGGCCCGAGGAGCGTGGAGCTCGTCTTCGGAGTCCTCGGCGACAAGGATGCGGCCGGGATGCTGCGGGCGCTCGAGCCCTTCGCGCGGCGCGTGATCTTCACGCGGCCCCCGCTCGGGCGCGCCCGGGAGCCGTCCGAGCTCGCCAGGCAGCACCCGGGTGACGTGGTGCCCGACGTCCGGGACGCCTTGCGATGCGCCGTCCGGCGGGCCGGCGCGAACGGCACCGTGCTCGTCACCGGATCGATCTTCACCGTCGCCGAAGCGCGGCGCGCGATCCTGGGGCGGCGGGTTCGCGCCGATCCTCCGATCGGGCTCTGAAGGGGCGCGCGAGGCGTAGCACGTGTGCTACGCTCTCCCCCATGCTGAAGCAGATCACCCAGCGTCAGTTGAGGAACGCGAGCGGGAAGATCATGCGCGGGCTCGACCACGGCGAGTCATTCATCGTCACTCGCAACGGAATTCCCGTGGGAGAGCTCCGGCCCGTCCGGCGGCGGCAGTTCGTGTCGGCCGAGAACGTGGTTGGCGCTTTCCGTGGCGCTCCACGGATCGATCGGGAGCGGTTCCGAGCGGATCTCGATCGCTGGATCGACCAGGAGGCATCGATACGTGCCTGAGCGGCGGCGTCCACGGGGTCTACTCGACACCTCCGTGCTCATCGATCTCGAGCGCCTCGACCCTTCGTCGCTGCCACGAGAGGCAGCGATCAGCGCGGTGAGCATGGCGGAGCTCGCGGCTGGCCCGCACGCGACGCGAAGCGCAGAGGAGCGTTCCCGAAGGCAGGATCGGCTCCAGCGAGTCGAGGCGCTGTTCGAGCCGTTGCCGTTCGACAGCGCAGCCGCGCGCGCGTACGGGCGTGTCTACGCCGCGGTCGTTGCTGCCGGGCGCAAGGCGCGCGGCGCCCGAGCGGTGGACCTGCTCATCGCGGCAGTCGCCCTCGCGAATGACCTGCCCCTCTTCACCCTGAACGCGGCGGATTTCAAGGGGCTGGAGAAGCTGATCGACCTGGTATCGCCGGAGCCGGCGCCATCGAGGGGTTAGCTCGCAGGACCGAGAGCCAGCCCGAGCCCGAGCCCGAGACCGAGCCCGAGACCGGGACCGAGACCGGGACCGAGACCGGAACCGAGACCGAGACCCGAGTCCGAGTCGACGCCGACTCCGAGGCAGCCCCAGCAGTGCCGTGTCGCGGTGTCGTGGAACCTCTGGACTCCGATGTTGTCGGGGAGGGGCGTGGGATCTGCTAGCTTCCGGGGCCGAATGATCCTCCGTGCGGCCGTGGCAGCAGCGGTCATCCTCTTCGGCGGCGGTCGAGCGGCGGCGCAGGGGGGGCCGAGCGGGTTCGAGCTGGCGCTCTCGGGGTCCGCGGCGGCGCTCGCGGGTCGGACCCTCGCCGTTCGCGGCGAGGCGTATCGAGTCATGGGCCTCGCGAGGCTGGTGCCGCTCCAGCGGGGTCGCGTGCGGGCGCGGTACGGCACGGACTCCGACGTGCCGGCGGCGCGCTGGACCGATGCTGCGACCGACGGACGGGGAGCGTTCCTGCTCGAGGTGCCGATGCCCGACGCTCCGACCGGGGATTCGGTGCTCGAGGTGAGGGTCGGCGACGGCGAATCGGAGCGCGCATTCGAGTTTCCGTTGACCTTCCAGCCTGCGCTGTCCGTCGACCTCGTCGCCGATCGCAGGCTGTACGAGCCCGGCGAGACTGCGCACGTCTGGGCGCGCGTCTGGGACAGGCGGTCCCGCCGCCCCGTGCCGGGCGCTCTCGTACGGTTCGCGCCCGACGGATTCGGTGGGCCTCGGGAGGTCCGCACCTCCGAGAGCGGCGTGGCGGCGATCGACCTGGCCGTGCCAGGGGCCGCGCCCGAGGGCGAGCACACCGTCGTCGCGAAGGCCGGCGGCGCCCGGAGCGAGGTGGGGTTCCGCGTCGGGACGCGCGTCTTCGACCGCCTGTTCGCCACCGTCAGGGCTCCCGATCAGGCGGTCGCGCCCCACGCCCCCGCGCGGATCGAGGTCGCCGTCCGCACCCCGAGCGGCGCGCCCGTTCGGGGCGCGTCGGTCGAGCTGGAGGTCGACGGACGGAGCGCGGGCGCTGCGATGACTCGCCACGACGGCGTGGCCACCTTCGACGTCCGCGCGCCCGCCTACCTCGAGCACGACACCGGGATCGTCGGCGTCACGGCGGTCGTGCGCCACGCGGCGCACGGGCAGATCACCGCGAACGGCTCGCTCAGGCTGGCGGTGCCGCTCGCGCTCCACGTGGAGGCGGTGGCCCCGAACGCCGGCCTCGTTCCGGAGGTCGGCGGCGTCGTCTGGCTGGTCCTGGCCGACGGCTCCGGCCGCCCGCCGCCCGAGGGTACCCAGGTCGAGGTTCGCGGCGCGGCCGTCGGACCACGTGCCGCCCGGGTCCGCACGGACGCGCAGGGAATCGCCGAGCTGCCGGTGCGGCTGCCGCGAGGCGCCGCGACCGCGATCGAGGGCGCCGAAGAGGCCGTGACGACGCTCGTCGTCCACGTGGCCGGGCCCCTCGGTAGAACGGTCCGGGTCGACGTGCCCGTTCGGCGGGACGCGCGCGTCGTGCCGCGCGTCGCCTCGCCCGTGATCGCGGCCGGGCAGCTTCTCGAGGTCGCGCTCGCGCGCAGGCCGTCGGCGTCGGGCCTGCCCGTGATCGTCGACCTCCTGTGGGGCGACGAGCTCGTCACCAGCCGGATCGTCCCGCCGGGCGAGTCGCGCACGCGGATCGAGCTCGGGGATCGCCTGGGCATCGTCCACGTTCGCGCGCGACCTCTCGTGGAGGACGGAGTGGCCGAGGGCGAAGGTGCGATGGACACCGTCCTCGTTCGCCCCCAGGCGCCGGTCTTCCCGAGCCTGGAGGCCGACCGCGCGCTGTACGGCGTTCGCGAGCGGGCGATCCTGACGATACGCACGCCGGCCGGATCGCCGCGGGCGTGGGCCGCCGTGCTCGTGCGCGACCTCGCGGCCCACGGGGGAGAGGTCCCCTTCCGGCTCGACTGGCTCGAAGGCGCGTTCGATCGCGCCGTCGTCGATCCCGCGTCGGCCGCATCGGAGCGGCTGCTCAGGACCGCCCTCGCCGCCCACGCCCTCGCCGATCCCGCCCCCGATCGCACGCCTCCGCTCCTCGACGACCTCGGAGTCCCGAGCGAGGGAGGAGCGGCGGTGGCCGAGGCGCCGGAGCGCGGGACGTTGAGGGACCCGTTCCCGCTCGCCGACGAGCTGCGCCGGAGGGGCATCGCGCCGATCATGAACCAGGTGGAGCAGATGCTGGACGAGGCGCTGGGTGCCGACCAGCTCGACGAGGTGACGGTCGGGCGCGGTGCCGCCCGCCGGTTCAGGCCCGACCTGCTCGAGTCGCTCGAGGAGCCTGCAGTAACGCTCGGCGACGCCCCCTTGACGATCGCGATGCTCCACGCCGCGGATCCGAGCTTCACCTACGAGTCCGTCGCCCGCCGCGTGGCGCGCCGCCGGCTCGTCGAGCTCGCGGTCCAGCTCGGCTCCTACCTCGACCCCGGCGACGACGCGACGATCGGACAGCGAGTGGCGGCGCGCGAGCCGCCGGAGCGGTGGCTGCCGCGCATGGTGGAGCGGGGCGTGATCGAGCCCGAGGCGCTGCTCGATCCCTGGGGAGGCCACTTCGTGCTCCGCAGGGCAAACCGACCCGCTCTGACGCTGGCCGTCGAGGCCGCGAGCATCGAGCTCGTGTCGCCAGGTCCCGACGGTCGGGCCGGCACCGGCGACGACGTGCGGGATCCCTTCGCGCGCGCCGTCCCGGAGGGCACGCCGTACGCCGTCGGATCGGGCGAGGACGATCTCTTGCGGTCGCTGTCCCTCCTGTCCTCCGCCGAACAGATCCTGGCGGCCATGCTGCAGGCCTACCACCGAGCCGCCGCCGAGGTGGCGGAGGAGGAGATCGGCGACGCGATGGTCGCCCGCCCGTCCGAGGGAGCGCTCGTCGGCAGCGCGATCGGCGAGGCGTTCGGCGTCGGCGGTCTCGGCATGATCGGCAGCGGCGGCGGCGGCGGTGGCGGCGCGGGCTTCGGAAGGGGCGCAGGCGGATTCTCCCAGCGTGCAGGGGTCGTCCGGATCGTGAGCGCTGCCCTCGCCCGGCTGGTCCGCGAGCGCTTCCCCGCGACGCTGGCGTTCGTCGCCTCGCTTCCGGTCGATCCTTCGGGCCGCACCACGCTGGCCGTGCAGCTCGCCGACGCGATCACGACCTATCGCGTCGAGGCCGTCGTCTGGACCGCCGACGGGTTCGTGGCGTCGGCGCACCTGGACCTGCGGGTCGACCAGGAGATCAGCGTGGACGCGCCCGTTCCCGAGCTCGCGACGGTCGGCGACCGGCTCCTCTTGCCGCTGCGGGTGGCGAACCGTTCGGACCAGGAGCGCGAGCTCGTCGTCCGCCTCGGTGTTCCCGGCGGCTCGCCCATCGAGCGCGGCCTCCGGGTGGGGGCGGTCGATGCGACCGAGGTGCAGGTCGAGCTGCCGCTCGAGCGCGCCATGGACGGCCACCTGACGGCCGACGTGCGCGTGGGTGCGGCCCCCGGTCTCGTCCTCGACGCCGTTCGCCGGCCCATCGTCGTGCGACGGGCGACGCGCCGCGTCCGAGGCGAGCGATCCGCCCTTGGAGGCACCGGAGGCATCGCGCTCGAGGTGCCGGAGGGAGCCACGCCGCTGCCCGGCTCGGAGGTGCGTGTCTCGACCGGCCTCGCGCTCTTCCCGGCGCCCGGCTCCGCCCTGCTGGACGCCTGGGTACTGGCCTTCGATCCATCGGCCCCAGAGAGGCCGGTCGTCGCGAGCTCGGAGCTCGATGCCGGTGATGCTCGCGAGCTGGCGAGGGCCGTTGGTGCGCGCTGGCGGAGTGCCGGCGCGCCCGCGCTCTCTGCCGCGCTCCGGAGCATCACGGAGGCGCTGGACGCGGGCTCGGAGGACACGGCGCTCGTCGCCGACGTGCTCCTGGGGCTCGCTCCCGCCGTCTCGCGGCTCGCGGCGCCGGGTCGACCGCGAGACGAGCTCGAAGCCGTCCTGCGCTCCGCTCGGGAACGCCTGGCCGCCGGTGTCGCTCGGGCCGTGGACGACCCGGCGCTGTGGGCCCGCGCGGCGGCCGCGCTCGCTCTCACGGCTCCCCGGGGCGCGAGCGGGCAAGGGTCCCGGATCCGCGAGCTCGTGCGGCGCGTACGCCGCGCCGAGATCGAGGTCGGCGACGACGTCTGGGTGGCCGCCGGCCTCGCCACGACCGCGTGGCTGGCGGTGGCGGAGCTCGCGCTCGGCGAGCGAGAGCGGGCCTTCGCGCTCGTGGCGACGCTGGGCCGCCTGTCGGCTTCGGGCAGCGCGAGAACCCTCGACGCCGAGACCCTCGCGGCAGCGCGCGTGGCAGCCCTGCGGCTCGCCCGCTCCGGTGGAGAGCCTCCTTCGAGGGTCGAGGTCGTCGTCGACGGCCGGGCGCGCATCCTGCGCCTCATGGGCGGCGAGGGGCGGATCGAGGCTCCGGAGCTGGGCTCGCCAGGCAGCCATTCGGTCGAGGTCTCGGTCGCCGGCGAAAATCGCCCGAGCGCGCCGATCTTCGTGCGAGCCGCCTTCGTGTACGGTGTGCCGTGGGACCGCGTCCCCGCGCGGCCGGGATCGCTTCGTCTCGATCTCGAGGGAGAGCCGCCGGCGCTCGACGAGCGCTCCGGGCTCGTGATCGTGGTCCGCAACCGATCGCCGCGCACCGTGGTCCAGCCCACCGTCGAGGTCGCGACGTTCGCCGGCGCCGAGCTCGACGAGGAGGGCCGAGCGATCATGTTCCGGCATGGAGCGCGCGCGATCGACACCTCACCGGGGACCATCCAGGTGACGCTGCCGCCGATGCCGCCGGGCGCCGTGCGGCGCATCCCCCTTGCGCTCGAAGCGTCGACGGGCGGGTCGCTCCGCGGGCTCGGAATGGCTGCCTGGCCCCACGACAGGCCCGAGGATGTGACGGTCGTCCCGCCGCGTGCCGTGCGGATCGTCCGGCGGGAGGGCGCGCGATGATCGTCGCGTGGCGCGCCTTCGGCGGTCCGTGCCGGGGAACGGTCGCCCCTCTTGCCGCGGACCGTGGTCGTGGTCGTGATCGGGACGGGGTCTCGAGCCCCACGTCCGCGACCGATGTGCCGGTTACCGCTCCCCCCGTTCGCGTGGAAGCAGTCGCCGTCCGATGCGGTCCCGACCACGACCACGACCACGGCGACGTTCAAGACCTCGACCCGAGCGCACAAGACCGTTGCGAAACCGTTGCCCCATGTGCCGCGGACCGTGGTCGTGGTCGTGGTCGTGGTCGTGATCGGGACGGGCTCTGGCTCCTCGCGGCCGC
The DNA here is from genome assembly GCA_016190375.1 of Deltaproteobacteria bacterium. GTDB lineage: Bacteria > Myxococcota_A > Polyangia > JACPQR01 > JACPQR01 > JACPQR01. The sequence continues at coordinate 5,547 of JACPQR010000117.1, read as the reverse complement.
GATGATTCTTGCCGCGATCCTGTGCGCGCCCGAGCAGGCGCTGGCCCAGTATGCGAGGCGCGACGTGCCCGCCGGCGAGGTGACGGGGCTCGAGGTCGGCGTCGACGGGAGCCTGAGCGTCGTCCCGGGAGGGACGCTGCGATGGTTCGTCAACGTCTACGAGGTCGTGCACAGCCGCGATCTGCGCCCGTCAGCCGGGACGAGGGTCGCGGCGCTGGCGTCCTTCTCCCGGGGCGCCCCCGTGGCCGAGGCCACGACCGACGCCCTCGGCCGCGCGCAGATCGTCGTGCCGGTGCCCGCCACGCTCGACGCGCCGTTCGAGATGGCGCTCGACGCGACCTCGCCCCGGGGGCTCGTTCGCCGGTTCGACGTGCAGGTGGAGCTCTTACCCAGACGCGAGGTCACGCTCGTCCTCGGCCGCGAGGAGGTCTCGCCGGGCGAGGCGCTCCGCGTCCTCGGTCGTGTCATCGACAGGGCGGCCGGGCGACCCGATCCGTCCCGCGAAGTGGGCCTGCGAATCGGCGGCGACGGCGCCGCCAATCGGGCTTCGTGGTCGACGGTGAGGACCGACGCCCGTGGCGTCTTTCGCACGGTGGTCCGGGCCCCGCGCGAGGTCGGCCCATTCATCGTCACGGCCGTGGTCGAGTCGGCCCCGACCGTGACGGCCAGCGCGGTCGTGGACGAGGCGCCGGCGCCGCCGAGCCTGGTCGTCCGGGCCGCGCCGTCGGCCACCGTCGTGCCGCCGGGAGCGGTCGTCCAGGTAGACGTCGTCATCCGCACGCCGGATGGTCGCCCCGTCGCCGGAGCCGTCCTCGGCGGACTGTCGATCCCGGAGCCGCACCCGGCCCGTCCCGGCGAGCCGGAGGTCCTTCCGGTCCGGACCGGGCCCGATGGCCGCGCCCGCGTCCCGTGGCAGGTCCCGTCCACCGCGGGCGATCCGAGCGTGACCGACCATCGCGGCGACCTCCGCGCGGTCCGCGCGGGGATCGGCGCTGCGGACACGGAGGTCGTCGTTCGCGTGGCCCGCGTCGCCTCGGTCCTCGAGTGGGCAGTCGAGGGTGGCGCCTTCGCGCCCGGCTTGCCGGGGCGGATGTTCGTGCGCGTCGTGGCGCCGGATGGCAGCGCTCGCGCAGGCGAGACGGTGCAGGTCACGACCGGCGACGACGACGCCAGCGTCGATTCGCTCGCCGGCCCCGACGGGGTCGCGGTCGTCGACCTCCCCGCGATCTCGACCGAGCCAGCGGGCTCCGACTCGTGCAGCGGCCCGACCGTGCTGCGCCTCGACGTACGGGTCGGGTCGCACGCCGAGACCCTCTGCGCTCCGGTGGACCCGGACGCCACGCTGCGAGTCGAAGCGCCCCCGATCTCGATCGCGCCTGCGCCGCTCCCGGTCACCCTGATCCGCGCGGGCGCGCTGTCGCGTGCCCCCGTTCGCGTGACGGCTCTCGCCCGTCGCGGCGAAGGCTGGGTGCCCGTCGCCGACGCCCTCGCCGGCGCAGGGGTCGACCGGGTCGCGCTGGAGGTGACCGGCGAGATCACCGGCGAGATCTGGATCCGGGCACGACCGCTCCTCGCGGGGGGCGAGCCGGTTCGGGGAGGAGGGATCCTCGTCTACCGGATCGCCGCGCAGGCGCTGCGGAGCTCCCTCGCTGTCGAAGGCCGCCTCGCCCGCCTCGCGCTCTCGGGCGCGGGCGACGATCCGGTGACGGCCTTCGCGTTCACCCTCGCAGAGCCGGAGGGGCGCGCGCTCGTCGCGCGGCTGCGCGAAGGCACGCTCGATCCCGTCGGGACGGCCATCGACGAGGGCGCGACGATCGCCGGAGTGAGGGGCCTTCTGGCCGCGCGCACGCCCGTGGACGTCTCCGCTCCGGCGGCGCTTCGCTCCGGAACCACCGAGCCCCTGCCGATGCCGGACTCGCCGGTGAGCCAGGGCCTGCTCAGGGACCCGTGGCGCACGCGCGCGCGCTTCGTGCGTGGCCGCCTGGGCAGGCTGATGAGAGCGCTCGAGGCGAGGGTCCGGGAGCACCTGCCGGATCGCGTCCGGGAGGTGGCCGCCCGGACGGCGCGCGGGCATGCGTTCAACACGGAGGTCCTCGCGCACGTCGTCTCGGACATCGGCCCCGAGGGCGCGACCTCCCTCGACGGCAGCGAGCTCACCGTCGAGGCGCTGGCCGCCCTGGATCCGCAGATCACCTTCGACAACGTCGCTCGCCGGATCACGCGCGAGCGCCTCTTCCGGCTCCTCGTCCACCTTGCCCATTTCGTACGGTCGCGGGACCTGGACTACGGGTTCGCGCGCAAGGGCGACCCCACCCGGTGGCTCCCGGCGCTGCTCGCCGAGGGTGACTGGGAAGGTGACGAGCCGATCGAGCGCGACGAGCTCTTCGATGGCTGGGGTCGCCCGCTCGTCATCCGGCCGGCCGCCGGCGGACGCGCGCGCTTCCGGTTCGTCGAGCCGCTGATCGGCTTCGAGGTGGTGTCCGCCGGGCCGGACGGCCGCGCCGGCAACGCCGACGATTTCTGGGATCCCTTCGCCCGCGTCCTTCGACCCGGGGTCTACGCCAGCGCGGTCGGCGAGGACGTGCTCCTGGCGAGGCTGCGAGGAGTGGAGCTGGGGCGGGCGACGGTCGCCGCGCTGGCCGGCCTGTTCGAGCTCGAGCCCACCGGGTGGGCCGACGACGAGGCGGCGAGCGCGCGCGTCTCGTGGGGAGAAGGACCGGCGCGACTGCCCGTCGATCCCCACCCGCTGCGGGCACGCCCCGCCGGTGGGCGGCCTGCCGCGACCGGAGCCGTAGAGGAGCTCGGCCCCGAGGGGGGATCTCTGCCCCTGACGCTTCCGGAGGAGCCGAGGCGGCTTCTGGTCGTGGGCGGTGCGTTCGGATCGGCGGCGCGGGCGTCCTTCGCCGCCGTGCCCATCGAGGCGGGCGCGCCGATCCTCCTGTCGGCCTCCTTGCCGCGACGGATGCATCCTGGCGAGCGGATCCGGGCGACGGTTCGCCTCGCGTGGCTCGCCGAGCCGCGCACGCTCGGCGTCACCGCGACCGCTCGTGGCGCGATCGCGGTGTCCGTCGAGGGAGCGAGCGCGACGGGCACGATCAGGGTCTCGCCCGATCGTCCGGCCGTGGTGACGCTCTCGATCCGAGGCACGAGGACGGGCGTGGGCGAGGTTCGTCTCGCCGTCGGAGAAGGGCCGCTTCGCACGCTGACCGCGGCCGTCTCGGTGGTGCCGCAGGGAGCCCTTCGCGCCCGCCACGACGGCGCCGTGGTGCATGGCAGCCAGACCCTCGCGGCCCGGCTGCCGGACGACGCCCGGCCCGTGCGTGCCCAGCTCGTGCTCGCGGCATCGAGCGCGGGCCTGGAGCGGGATCCCGGGCTCGCGGGCGCGAGGCGCCGCTGGCCCGCGCTGTTCGCCTGGTCCTCCGCCATGCGCGGCGAGGCTTCCGGCGCCGACCTCGACCTACGGGCGACGGGCGGCGAGACCTCGGCGCTGTCGAGCGCGTGCGCGCTGGTCGCGTCGAGCTTCCTGGCTGCCGAGGACGAGCGAAACGGATCGAGAGGCCACCAGCTTCGAGCGCTGGCGCTGCCCGAAGAACGCGACCTGCGGATGGCTCTCCTGGTCGCGCTGTCGGGAGCGGCGCCGGGGCTGCCGGCGGGCGGCCCGGGCTCGGACCCGGTCGCGGCCGTCGTCGGAAGGCTCCGCGAGGAGGCGTGGAGCGCGCTCGAGACGGACCGTGCGAACCGAGGGCTCATCGCACGGGCAGCGGCCGGCCTCCTCCTCGCGGACCCGCGGGACGGCGTGGGCCGGCGGCTCGTTCAGCACCTCGGGGAAGATCTCGCCGAGGTGGGACACGGCGGCCGGACGCTGAACGCCGATCCGGAGCGGCCGGGTGACGAATGGATCGGGACCCTCGCGCTCGCGATCGCGGCGAGGCAGATCGCCGAGGACGCTCTCGCGGACGACCTCGCGCGCGGCGCCGCTCCCCGCGCCTACCTGGCGATGCAGGACGACGAGGAGGCCGCGTTCTGGTGGCTCGCGGCGTCGCTCCTGGGCGTGTTCGGCTCGGACGCGCCTCGGGCGGTCGAGGTCCGGATCGCCGGCGCGGGATGGCGCAGCGTTCCGATCGAGGGCGGCCTCGCGGTCGTTGGCTTGCCCGCGGCCGACGCGAGGGTCGAGATCAAGAGCCCCACCGCGATCTTCGCCCGACTCGAGGCGCGATGGGTTCGGCCGGTCCAGGACGGTCCCGGGGGGCCGCTCCGCGCCACGATCGAGGGAGACCCGGGGCACGCCGGCGAGGCAGCGGCTCTCGAGATCGTGGTCGCGTCGACGTCGGACCGGACGCTCGAGCGCCCGGTCGTCGAGCTGCTCTTGCCCGGCACCGCCGCCCTGGACGCGGCCGCTCGCCGTTCGCTCGCGAGCTCCACGGCCGTGGCCCGGGTCGATCTGCCCGACGCCGCGGGGCTCCTGCGCGTGCATCTCAGCCCGCTCGCGCCCCGCGAGGAGCTGCGGATCCCGCTGGCCGTGCGCTGGATCGGCGAGGGTCGGACGATCGGCTTCCCGATCGTCGCCTACGACGCAGCGCGGCCGCACGAGACCTCGTCCACGGCTGGCCGCCCGCTGAGCGTCACCGCGCGGCCGGAGGAACGATGGCAATGACGCACGAGATCATCGCGCTGTGCCTCCTCGGTCTCGCCGCGTGCGGGCCCTCCGCGCCGCCCGGGGACGAGGTCACCACGACCGTCACCGAGGGCGACGAGGAGGCGTGGTCGGAGGAGGGCGATCCGCCGCCGGCGCGGGAGGGCGACGAGGACGGCGACGAACGCTGAAACGATGCCGCGGGCGAACGCGCAACGACCGCCTGGCCGCTGGGCTGCGGGCACGGCGATCCCAGTGCATGTCGAGCGAGAGCTACTTGGCTCCGGCACGCAGGGGGGCTAGGCTGTCCGGATGTCAGGCGATGAAGATCTCGACGCCGCGCAACGGCTGGCCATCCAGCGCCACCTCGAGATGGGCGAGACGCTCGCGGCGCTCCCCGATGTCCAGAGGCAACAGTCGCGCTTCGAGGGCGAGACCACGCTGGTGGCACCCGGCGCGTCGCGCGATGCCGTCAGCGCGGTGGTCGAGCCGCTCTTCGGTCCACCGGCCAAGCCCGCGGACAGCGCGGTACCTGCCGAGCTCCAAGGGCACCCGCTGCTCCAGGCTATCGGCGGCATACGCACGAACCAGACACTCTACCTGAAACAGCTGGGCCCAGGCCTGAGCCTGTACGTGGCCTTCTGGCCATGGAACGGCGGAGCGCGCTTCACCATCAAGATCGGGGTGCATGGTTCGCCGGAGGCTGGCGATGACGGCGAGGTGGGCTCAAATCTGGGATAGCCGCCGCACGGCGCAGAATGCAATCAATACTTTCATGCCCATCCGGTTTCTTGCCAAGCCGGGATCCGGACGGGCAGGGATTGAACAGGCGACAGGCGACAGGCAGCCGGCGACGGGCAATTCCGGACCCGGATGAGCAGCGCGTGCGTCCGGCGGCTGCCAGTTGCCAGTTG
>JACPQR010000122.1 GCA_016190375.1 Deltaproteobacteria bacterium | reverse complement strand
CCGTGCTCGACCCGCGCTTCTGCCGACTCGCCCAGGTAGAAGAACGTCCCGTCCTTGTCCTGAACCACCCAAAAACTCTCGTCGGGCGCGAGGAAGAACCGCAGATACGCCCCCTCGACCCGCGCCCGGAAGTACCGGAACCCGTCCACGAAGCCGGGCAAGACCTCGGCCTCGATGCCGCTGTCGGGATTTCCGTCGGCGTCCGCGGCAGGCCCGACCTCGACCAGCTCCTGCCCCCCGTTGTAGATGAACCGGTCTGTCCCGTCGTACCGCGGCACCCCCTTGTCCGTCTGCCGCGCGATGAACGGCACCGCCATCGACCAGCCGATCCCACAAAGACCGTTCCCCGACGACGAGCCGTACGACAGCGCCAGCCCCGGCTGCGTCCCCCGCCGCCCAGGCGGCAGCGCGACAGGAACCGAGAACGTCGCCGTCCCAGACGACAAGAGCGGCGAGAAGCTCTCGCCGAGCCCCTCGACCGACCCTCCGCCGGACGGCAACGACAGCGCCTGCGGCGTCACCCCGCTCTTCGACTCGCCTGCGGGCAGCGCTATCGGCTCGAGCTCCGCGCCGCGCCGGTCGATCTCGGTGAAGTCCGGCCTCGGATCAAGGGCACGACTGTCCGGATCGAGATCGTCGGAGAAGCGCGCGTCGCGATCGAGCGACTCCTCGAGACCGAGCGTTCGCGGATCAAGCTCCTCCGTGTCTTGCGCCAGGGCCGGAGAGGCCGCCGCGATCAGCAACGCCACCAGGAGGGCACGGGTCACCTGGATCACCTTCTCGAGCGTGTGTTCCCTCCCGGCTCGCGAAGCGGAACGCCAACGGTTCGCGCAACGACCCGTCACCCGCCCGCGTAGCCTCATTCATTACCTCGCGCAGCGCCTGAAGGAATACCACATGCCGCCGGCATCCCACGCGAACGGTTCCCAGTCAGACGGTCCGAGCAGAACGGTGTTTGGGAACGCATCGTCATCGCGCGGCGATACCTCCTCTCCAGTCTCCTCGAGATCTTCCTCCGCAAGAAGGACCACCTCCCAGCGAGCACAGACGGCTCCCTCCTGTGCGTGGGCGTCGGGCGCGCCAAAGAACCCTCCGTCGCCGCCAACGTCGTCGTCACCACCTGCCGAGCCGCGCCTGGCACTGCCGCAGGCAATGACGAACGCGACACCCGCCAGGAAACCGGCAAGGAGCATGCTGAGAGCCTTCCACCGCGACAGGATTCGCATCCTACTCCCTCCTTCTCATTGGCCGTCGACCTGTATGACGAGCCGGCCGCGCAGACCTCCCCCATCCTCGCCGTCGGCCCTGGATCTGTCGAGCCACACGAGCAGGACGCCGGAGGGGCCGACAGCGCCGGCTTGCAGCTCCTGATCGAACTCGGTCGTCGTCGGAACCACGAAGGGCTCTTCTCCGATGAGGCCAACCTCGTCGGTCCACGCGGCCATCACGGTCGTGCCTGACGAGTCGATCGCTCGCGGGTCGTCCCGGTAGGTCTCGTCAGTCCAGGCAATGAGCAACCCTTCGGCCCGGCGCACCACGACCGGATCTCGTTCGGCCCCGGTCCTTGCAGCGATGGTCACGAGTGCGGCCCCCCCGGCTGCTGGGTCAACGAGGGAAAGAACGACGTCACCTTCGGCGTCGTCAGCGTCCGACTGCAAAGCGACAGCGAACCCGTCGTCGCCAGCGGCCACGCCGCTGGCCAGGGCGGGTTCGTCGCTCAGAGCGATTCCGTCTGCATCCGTCCATCCCCCCTCGTCGCGGCGCCGCCCCATCGCGACGCCATCTCCCGACCACGCGGCGAGCAGCGCGCCATTACTTGCCGTGGCCACGAGCGGCAAGTTCTGCGGCCCATCGGGTCGGGCAGAGATGCCGATCTCGCCGCTCATGGGGCGGCCCGTCTCGTCGAAGGTCGAGAGCAGCGCGTCCGGCCGGACCAACACGGCTCCGGAGTAGTCTTCCCAAGCGACCACGAAGCCCGCCGGCAGCGCGGCCGCTGAGGTGGCGATCTGGTCGTCGAACGTCACCTCGTTCGCCACCGCCTCGACGCCTGCTGCGCTGCCGTCCGGACCGAAGCGCTGGAAGACGACGCCGGCTCCATCGCCGTCCACGTCCTCGCGTGACCACGCGATGACGAAGTCGTCGGTGCCGCCGACGGCGGCAACGACCGGAACGCCGACCACCAGGCCTGAGATGTCGACCGCGATATCATCTCCCTCGGGCACGCCGCAGTCGTCGAGGAGCCGGGCCCGGATGAACGACTCGATTCCGTCAACCACGGTCCAGGCCACGACGAAGCCGCCCTGGCGGGCGGCCGCGCCCGCACCGGTGACGACGCCAGCCGGGTCGGTGGGAATGGCGGAGTCGTCCGCCTGCTCGCATTCCACAGACAAGACGCCGCCGTCCTCCTCTCCTTGCGAAGCGTCCGTCGCGAGCGCGGCGTCGCCCGAATCGCCTGCCGCATCGACCCCTTGCGCTCCATCGATGGCTACGGCCGCGTCGAGGCTGCCCGCGTCCGAGGGCCCGTCCGCTGCCGCGTCCGTCGGCGCGGCGGCGTCGGGCACGGGGCCGCCGGGATCGCAACCGAGCGCGCCCGCCAGGATGGCGAGCGCCACCGGATGGAGAAGACGCCCCACGCCCTACCTCTCGAACCTCGTCCAGTAGCGGTAGCGGAAGACGAGCTGCACGTCCTCCACGTTCTCCCAGTTCAGGGCCGGGTCGTCCCAGATCCGGAGCGTGTAGTGGCCCATCAGCGGTCGGCCTCGGAGCTCCTGCTTGTAGTAGGGGCCGAGCAAGGTCTCCATCGAGCTCGCGAGGGGGTTCGTCAGGACGACCTCGGACGCGAGGGCCTTGCCGTGCTCGATGAAGGCTCGCTCGAAGTCGAAGGGCACCGTGTCGCCGTCGTGGTTGCGTATCGGGATGTCGTCGCCCTCGTGGATCAGCGTGAAGGGCACGAACGCGTTCGAGTAGCAGGTCGCAGGCTCCTCGGACTCGGCGCAATCCCGCACGTTCGTGCCGACAAGATTCACCCCGACGAGGTCGTGACGGTAGTTGTAGTTTCCGAGGGCGATTTGTGCCGAGGGGATGATCTCGCCCCGCTCGATCTGCTCGAGGCCGAGGCCGAAGACCGACTCGTAGAAGGTCAGCGTCCGAATGACGTTCTCACCGCCGGGACCGCAATCTCTGCCCAGGCCGGCAGCGCAGATGTACTCCGTTCGCTTCTCGAAAAATGACGAACGAAGCACCTGCCCGTCGAGGTCGGGGCAGGCGTCCAGGAAAGCAACCCCGGACCGTACGGTCGGCATGTAGACGGATGGGCTGCTCACGGCGCCGGGCCCAAGCGCCTCGAGCTGGACCTCCGCGAACCACACGTCCCCACGAGAGCCATCGGCCACCGAGGGTTCGAAGCTCACCCGCACGAGGCCCGGCTGCTTCATCAGGAACGGACCGAGCGTGTGCTGCTGAGCCACGAGGTCGGGCTCGAACTCCCCTGGCTCCCAGACCGGATCTTCGACCACGCCGTCAATCCGCTCTACCGGCCGACTCCCTGACCACCGAGCACCATCTCGCCTCCTGCCGCGCGGGCGCATCGCGCTCCACTCGCGGAGCACGATGGGAGCACGATGGGAGCACGATGGGAGCGCGAGGCGGGGGCAGGTGTCGACTCACTTTGTTCCGGCGGATCACCAGATGTTCAGTGATCCGCCTCGAGTTGCGGAATCCTCGCAGGAAGGCAATCGACGCCACCGCGGCGCCCCCGAACGCGATGAGCAGAAACGCGGCCGCCGTCCGTACAACATCCGTAGGCGAGCTAGCTCACCGCAAACGTGAAGCACCTCGCGCGCGTCGCCGGCCTGCGACTCGTGAGTGCACACGCCTAGGTTCCGACGCGCGGATCGAGGACGGCGTAGGCGAGGTCGACGAGCATGTTCGCGACCACCAGGAACGCGGCGGCGACGAGCACGGTGCCCATCACGAGCGGCAGGTCGCGCTCTGCGATGGCCCGCCAGGCGAGGCCGCCGAGGCCGGGGATGCCGTAGACGGATTCGGTGAGGACCGCACCGCCGAGAAGGCCGCCCACGTCCATCCCGAACATGGTGACGATCGGCAGGAGGGCGTTGCGCAGGGCGTGGCGGAACAGGACGCGGCGCGGTGAGGCACCCTTCGCCCGCGCGGTGCGCGAGTAGTCGGCCGAGAGGGCGTCGTTGAGGCCAGCCCTGGTCATCCGCGCGTACCAGCCCGCGTAGAGGAGCGCGAGCGTCAGCCAGGGCAAGGCGAGCGAACGGGCCCAGCCGCCCGGCCCGCCCTCGGCGATCGTGCGGTAGCCGCCGAGGGGGAAGAGGCCCATCTGGTCGGCGAAGAGCCAGAGGAAGAGGAGCGCGAGCCAGAAGGGCGGCGTCGAGACTCCCACCAGCGAGAGGGCCCCGAGCGCGCTCGCCCCGCGCTTGCGTGAGGCCATGACGATCCCGAGCGGGACGCCCGCGAGCGTCCAGAGCAGCGCGGCTCCCGCGGTCAGCGCCATGGTCGGCGGCAAGGCCGCGACGATGCTCTTCGTGACCGGCTCCTGCGAGAGGAACGACTCGCCGAGATCTCCCCGCGCCATCCGCGCGACGAAGCGGCCGTACTGCTCCCACCACGGGCGATCGAGCCCGTAGCGCCGCGCGACGCGGCGGATGTCCTCGGTGGTGGCGTTCTTGCCGGCCAGTCGCACCGCGGGGTTCGACGGCACGAGGAAGAACACCGCGAACGCGAGGAACGAGACCGCGAGGAGCGTCGCGAGGGCGGCGGCGACCCGCCCGGCAAGATGCCGGACCAACCTCATCGCGACCTCCGCGAGGGGACGAAGCGGCGCTCCAGTGCCTCGCCGAGCGTGTTCCACGCGAGGGCCGTCGCGACGATGGCGAGACCCGGAAAGACGGTGATCCACCACGCGGCATTACGCGCGGGTGGGGCTTCGCCCCCCCCACGAGCCCCCCCCGCGTGGACGCACGCGGGCGCCCGCTCACTTCGGCGGAGTGAATCCGCCTTCGTTCGCTCCCTCATCGCGACCTCCGCGAGGGGACGAAGCGGCGCTCGAGTGCCTCGCCGAGCGTGTTCCACGCGAGGGCCGTCGCGACGATGGCGAGACCCGGAAAGACGGTGATCCACCACGCGACGTTGTAGAGGGGGACTCCGTCGCGAATCATTCCGCCCCAGGAGGGGGTCGGGGGCGGGACGCCCACGCCGAGATACGAGAGGGCTGCCTCGAAGAGGATGTTCGAAGCCAGGGACAGGGTGCCGAAGGCCAGGAGCGGCCCTGCCAGGTTGGGCAGTAGATGTCGCAGGACGACCCTCGCGTGCGAGCCGCCCACGGCGCGGGCCGCCTCGACGAACGGCAGGGCGCGAAGGCGAAGCACCTCGGCGCGGACGAGCCTGCCGAGGTACGGCCAGGTCGCGAGCGCGATCACGACGACCGAGGTCCCTGCGCCGGAGCCCTCGAGCGCGGTCGCGAGCGCGACGGCGAACAGGAGGATCGGAAAAGCGAGGACGACGTCCATCGAGCGCGACAGAAGCGTGTCGAGTGGTCCGCCGAAGTAGCCGGCGACGACGCCCACCGTCAGGCCGAGGACGAGGCCCAGGAGAGTCGCAAAGAGACCCACGCCGAGAGAGACGCTGGTGCCGTGGAGCAGGCGCGCGAAGACGTCCCGTCCCATCATGTCGGCGCCCATCGGGAAGCGCGGACAGGGGCCGACGGGCAGGCCGTCGATCGAGACGACCTCGACCTCGCGGCCGGCGACCCGCGTCGTGCCCGTCAGGTCGGGGCGAAACGGGTCGCGTTCCCAGAGCGGCGCCGACAGGCTGGCGACGAGCTCGAGGACGACCACTGCGATCGCCAGCGCGAGGCCGGGGCGCCGGATCGGGAGCGTCAGCGCACGAGCCACATACGCTCCAGCATCGGTCCCCAGATTGGGTGGAAGAGGAAGCCCCGGACCCGCGCGCCGACGACGTTGAAGGCCAGGCCCTCGGCGATCGGGATCGCGATGGTCTCGCGGTTCACCTCCCTGGCGACCTCGCGCCATGCCTCCATCCGGCGCTCGGGATCGGTCTCGTCGGCCGCGCGCCGGAAGAGCTCGCGGGCCGACGGCGTGTCCCACTCGGTGTAGTTGGAGTTGGCGTCGGCGCGCAGGCGGAAGGGCGAGAAGTTGTTCTCGAGCCAGTCGGATGGATCCGGCAGGCTCGCGATCCACTCGGCCATGACCATGGGAGGTCTGGTCGCGCGCCGCCCCACGACCGCGTCCCAGACGGATCCGTTGACGACGCGAATCTCGACATCGATCCCGACCTGGCCCAGCATGGCCTGGATGGCCTCGGCCATCCGGGGAAACGGGTTCACGTTGTAGGCGTAAAGGACCGTCGAGAAGCCTCGCCCGAGCCCCGCCTCGGCGAGGAGCTCGCGGGCGCGCGCCGGATCGTGGCCGCCCGGACATGCTTCACCCTCCTCGAAGCCCGGCACCGTCGAGGGCAACAGACCCTTCGGAACGACCGCCACGCCCAGCACCGCCTTGACGATGGCGCGCGGATCGATCGCGTGGCAGACGGCCTTCCTCACGCGCGGATCGTCGAACGGCTCGACCTTCGTGTTGAGCACGATCCAGGTCATGTCCGGGAACCCCCGCAAGAACGCGTTCGGCCTCCAGCGGCGGTCGCGCCGGAATCGGAAGAGCTGCGATGGCGGCGCGTCCCCGATCACCGCGTCGAGCTCGCCGTGCCGCAGCGCCGCGTATGCGTTCTCCACGCTGACTCCGATCTCGATCTCCATCCTGTCCGCGAAGCCCGCGCTGCTCGCGTCCGAGGGGTTGCGCCGGAGCACGATGCGCCGGCGCGGGACGTACCGCTCTACCTCGTACGGTCCCGACGCGGCAGAACGGAACGAGTAGTCGTCGTCGTGTCCCTCCGCGGCCTCGCGCGGCACCGGTGACGCCGCGAGGAGCGCCAGCTTGTAGGGGAACGTCGGATCCGGCTTCGACAACGTGAACGTGATGCGGTCGCCGGCGACCTCGATGCCCCTGACCGAGCGCGCCCGGCGATCCTGGTACTCCCGCGCTCCCTCGATCCCCGTGTAGCTGGGCGCCGCCGGGGTCGCCAGCCTCAGCACCCGCTCGATGGCGTACTGGAAGTCGCGGGCCTCGACCTCGCGCGCGACCGGCGGCGAGTAGCGCACGCCGCCGCGGACCTGCAGAGTGTAGCGCCGGCCGTCCTCGGATACCTCGGGAAGCGCGACGGCAAGGTCCGGGACGAGCTCGTAGCCCTCGGGCTCCTCGGCGTCGGCGAAGGTCAGGAGCTGACGGTGGACGCAGACGAGGATCCTGGCGGTGTACCAGCCCGACGAGCGCCCCGGGTCGAGCGAGTCCGGGTCGCTCTCGCGGGCGATCCGCAACGTCCCGCCCCGCCGCGGCGCACTGCCGCGGTCGGGGTCCGGGTACACGTCGGACCGCCCGACGCACGAGGCGAGGACCAGGGCCATCAGGCCGGCGCGCACGGCCCGGTTACTACAGCGCGCTGCGAGCTCGTGTCCATCCCTGGACCGCAGACCGGCTCGGTAGTCGGTAGCGGCGGCCCGGCAGGCCGGTAAGGCGCCGTCCCGTCAGGGTTCCACGAGGCGGAGTCGGGACAGGTCGCGCCGGCGATTCGCAACGAGGCGGCGGAATCGAGGCCGTGGCCGAGCCCGCGACCGAGCCCGTGGCCGAGCCCGCGACCGAGGCCGTGGCCGAGCCCGTGGCCGAGCCCGCGACCGAGCCCGCGACCGAGCCCGTGGCCGAGCCCGCGACCGAGCCCGTGGCCGAGCCCGCGACCGAGCCCGAGCCCGCGTTGCCCGGCTGTGAGGTCGCTACGGTTCGGTGAGTCGTGCGCTGGAGGGGTTGGTGCCGAGCGTGAGAGTGGCGCTCGCTGCATGGCGACCTCGAGTGCCTCGAGTGGATCGTGGGCGTCCGGCCAGCCCCTCCGGGGCACGACGTGCCGTTCACCCCGGGAGCGCACCTCCCGCGCCGACCCGGCGGACCGTGCCGGCACGGGAGCTGCGCAGGAAAGGGGCAAACGACACGCCGCGCCCCGGAGGGGACGGCAGAAAGGATCAGGCGATGAATAGGTTCGAGGCACTCGAGGTCGCGATGCAGCTCGTGGAGGCGATGCCCAAGGTCATCGAGCAGGTCGCCAAGCACGACAGGAACATGGCGACCCAGATGAAGGACGCCCTGGGCTCGATCGCGGCCAACCTGGGCGAAGGGTCTCTGCGCAGAGGCAAGGATCGCCGGTACCACTACTCGGTCGCGGCGGGGAGCGCGG
>JACPQR010000128.1 GCA_016190375.1 Deltaproteobacteria bacterium | reverse complement strand
GACTTTGACGGCGACGTGGACGTGGACCTGGACGCCCCTTCGTTGACGCTGGCCGGGTCGCGGCGGCCCGGATCGCCTACGTCCACGTCGTCGTCGCCGTCAAAGTCCACGACCACGTCAAAGTCAACGTCCACGTTGATGTCCAGTCCCTGCATCCGCATGGCCTCTGGCGTCTTGGCGGGCGGTTGAAAAAAAGCGGGCGCGGGGCTTGCACGCCGCGGGGCAAAGCAACCCGACCACGTAGTTGTCCAAGGAGTCGCCGTGGTTTACACTGCCGCTACCATTTCCAAGGTGGAAGTGGGCGTCGCCGGTTGGCCGGCGGCGCAGCTCGTCACGGCAAAGCCGATAGAGCGAATGGGACAGGAACAGGAGCAGCTCGCTCTGGACAAGGCAAGGGGCGGAGATCGCGAGGCGTTCGGCGATCTCGTCAAGTTGCACCGGAAGCGGGTTTGGAAGGTGGCCTTGCACCTTCTGGGGAGCCAGGCGGAGGCAGACGACGTGACGCAGGAGACCTTCCTGCGGGCGTTCCGGGGCATCGACCGGTTCGACGGCCGGTCGGAGCTCGGGACGTGGTTGTACAGGATCGTCGTCAACCTCTCGCTCAACGTCCTCAGGAAGCGCAAGCGGACGGCCTCCGTGGACCCCTCGGATCCGCGGCTCGGGCCGCCGCAGGGTGGCTCCGATCCCTCCGCCGACGTCGAGGCTCGCAAGCTGTACGCGCGCCTCGTCGAGGCGCTCGACCAGCTCTCCCTCTCCCTTCGCACGACGGTGGTCCTCGTCGCGATCGAGGGACTCGCCCACAAGGACGTGGCCGAGATCCTCGGTTGCTCGGAAGGGACCATTGCCTGGCGCATCCACCAGGCGCGGCGGCTCCTCAAGGATCGGCTGGGCGATGCTCCCGGGACGGCGGCTCCCGAGGGCGAGGCCGGCCCCTCTACCCCGACCCAGAAGGGTGAACAGCCATGAAGAGCGCGACCGACGGCACCAGCCTCCCGCCAGAATCCACCGGTTCGGGCTCGGCAGAGCCCGCGGCCCCCGGAGACCTCGACCGCCTCCTCGCGAGGTGGCCCGAGGTGGCGGACCCCGCGGGGGGCTTCGACGCGCTCGCGGAGCGCATCGGGGCTCGGCTGCTGGAAGGTGGCGCCGCCATCGACGACTCGGTCGACGCATTCGAGCGCCCCGTTCTCGACGGCGGGCCCGGCGACGAACCGGCGCCCAAGTCGAACGGGACCGCTCCGGACGGGCCGAGGGTCGACACGCTCGCCGCCCTCGCTCGCGACTCGGCCGCGCCCAAGCGCGAAGCGAAGAAACCCTCCGATGGAGAGGACAAGAGCTCGAGCTCGGGCGTGATCAACTTCAAGGCGTTGATCGAGCAAGGCGCCGCGGAAGATGCGGAAGGCGCCAGGGCGCTGGCGGAGGCCGCCAGACCGGCGGAGCCGATCGATCTGTCCAGGACCAGTCCTTCCACGCCGGTCGCGATTGCGGCCACGGCTCCCTCGGCCGCGCGACCTGGCGAGCGAAAGTCGAACACTGCGACCTGGGCGCTCGTGGCCGTGATCGGCATTGCCTGTGTGGTGGCCTACACGACCTTCGGCGCGCGGGGATCGGCCCCGGGCCCCGGAGGGCGGAACTTGGCTTCGGAGGACGAGCGCGGCGGCTCCGGCACCGAAGAGGAGGCGGCGGCGCCGGCGAGCGGCGCGCGCGACCGAGAGGCGAACGAGGCCGAGCCGGCTGGTGGGCCCGCGGCGCCCGCGGCCCCCGCGGCCGATCCCGCCGACGACGTTGGAGCGGCCGGGTCGCCCGCGGCCGAACACGCTTCCGGCTCATCGAAGCGCCCCGTCGCGGGCCGTCAGGAGGCGAGGGGACCCGATGCGCCCGAGGCCCCGGCTCCGGCGCCGCCGGCAGCCGCGGCTGGTCCCCAGGCTTCCGGCGCGGAGCAGGCTCCCGCACCCGCGCAAAACACCAAGCGCTCCACGGCCGACCTCGACGAGCTGATCTCGGGCTCGCTGGGTGGCTCAGGCGGGCCGGCGCCGGGACAGCCGGCGGAGGCGACGAGGTCGAACGCGCCGCCCGAGGGCGCCCTGCCTCAGCCCAATCGGCAGCAAATCCAGAGGGGCATGGGTCGCGTCGCCGGCGCGGTTCGGGCCTGTGCCGGCGGCCAGAGCGGGATGGCGATGATGCGGGTCACGTTCGTCTCGGACGGCTCGGTCTCGAGCGCGACCATGGCGGGTGGCCCGTTCGCGGGGACGCCCGCGGCGGCTTGCATGGAGAACGCCGTCCGCTCCGCGCGGGTGCCCGCGTTCACGAACCCGAACGTGACCATCAGCTACCCGTTCGTGATCCAGCCGCCCGATCCGGCAGCGGCACCTCAGTAACTCCAGTCGCGCATGAGGCGTTCGCGAACGCTCGCGAACTCTCCGGAGCGCTCCGACTTCCCTTCGAGCTGCTCGTCGACCTCGCGCAGACGCGCTGCCAGCATTCGCGCGAGGTTGAGGCCGAGCTTGTAAGCGAGGAGGTCACCCCGGGCCACGAGCTCGTCGAAGCGGGTGGCGCTCAGGGCGTAGATCTCGGATTGCGTTGCGGCGATGCAGGTCGCGCAGTGGGGCGAGGAGGTCAAGACTCCCATCTCACCGAACACCGTCGGGGCCTTGAGCGTGGCGATGGGTTTCTCACGGCTGAGCAGGCGCACCTCGACCTTGCCCCTCGCCAAGAGGTACATGGCGTTCGACTGGGTACCCTCCTTGAAGACCGCGTCGCCCTTCTTCACGGAGACGGGGACGAGCGCCACCGCGAGCCGCGCTCGCTCCTCGGCCGACAGTCCCACGCAGATCGGAAGCCCCGAGAGGACGTCGCCGAGGGCCGCGGTGGTCGATGCGCTCATGCTCATGCCGGCTCCTTGCGCTGGCGCAGGTCCCGCCACCTGCGCACCGCCATCATGACGAGGCCGGCGGCCAGAAGAACGTCGAGGCCCACGGCAGCCCCGAGGAGGCTGCGGATGGTGCCGACGCTCGAGGGCGCGACGCGCACGCCGGCGACCGTCACCAGTCCGTCCGCCACGGGGCGGGGCGGCGCCGGCTGCCGAACGACCACGACGGTGACTGCCTGTGCCTCGAGGCCAGGCACGGCGCCCGCGACCAGCCTCCTCGCGTCGTCGACGGGGATCGGCGGGTCTGCTTCGGAGACCTTGAGCAGCACGGAGGCACGGACCGCCTGGGGCGGGGCGCCTTCGACCTCGAGGAGGACCGGCTCCGGGAGCGCAAGGTGGACCCGCGCCTCGAGGATTCCCCTGACGGACTCGAAGGTCCGTGCCAGCTCTCCGGAAAGGGCGTGAACGTGGCGTGCTCGCTCCTCGCCGGAGGTCGGAATGAGGCTCTGGTTCCGGAGGATCTCGTCGAAGCCGGGCGGCGCGGCACGCGGCAACCCGCGGTCCGACAGGAGCTGGAAGGCGCGGCCCGAGTCCGCGGGCACGACCGTCACCGCCCACGTGCGCCCGCCGCCCGCGGCCGCGGCTTCGGGCTCCTTGCGGGACGCGATTCCTCCTTCGTCCAGCACCAGCGCGATCTCGTTCGCCGAGCGCTCGTCGAGCCCGGCTTGCACGGTCACCTGCTCGCAGCCTGGCCCCGCGAGCGCCGCGAACGCGAGAAGGGGAAGTGGGGCTCGCATGGTCACCAGGAGAAGTTGTAGCTGGCGCCCATCCGCGGCGCGCTGAAAGGCGACATGCGGATCGAGCGGGCCGCCGAGGCCACGCACTGCCGGAAGGCGGGCGAACCCTGGTTGACGCTCGCTCCGACGATCTGGCCGCTGCCTGCTATTGCGAGGCTCATCGAGACGCTGCGCACGGATGGATCAATCCCGATGCACCTGGCGAAGCGGCGGATGTTCCCGTTCATCGTCCCTGCCACCTGTGCCGCCGACAGGGTCTGCTCGCCTCCTCCGCGCTCGACGTCGCCGAGGTCGACGGCCTGGTTCATCGCGTCCTCGTAGGACAGGGCGCCTCCGCCCGCGCCCGGGACGCCCGCGGGACGCGGCCCTCCCGGGCGGCGGTAGGTTCGAGGCGGTGCGGGGAGGATGCCAGCCGTCCCCGTGACCGCAATCTGCCCCGCGGCGAAGAGGTCCGCCAGCTCGTCGGGCGTGTGGGTGCCGGATCCGCCGGTCTCGCGCGTGACGAAGAAGATGCCCACGCCGGCTCCGATCACGGCGAGGACGATCGCGATGATCATGAGCTTGAAGGCCAACCCGCGCTTCTCGCTGGTCACGACGCGTGCCAGGGCCTCCTGTGCGTCCTGCTTGGCCTTGCGGACCTTGTACTCCTCCGCGAAGGCCTTGAACTCGTGCCATTCGCGCAGCTTCTTGCGCTCGCCCGTGTCCATGTTGACGAGCACGTGCTCCTCCAGGACCTCGCCGCGCATGATCTGCTGCATGAGCTCCCGCGCGTTGAACGGGCCGTGGTCGAGCTTGTCCTTCTGGACCATCCACCGCTCGGCGTCCTGCGACGACAGGTCACTCAGCAAGGCCCCGAGATCGACGACCGACGCACGCTCGGCCGAAGCAGGAGCCGGCGCCGCCGAGGGGCGGAACTCCTCGTCGACACGCACCCTTGCCCCGACACGCGGCGGAGCCGGAACCGGCCCATCGGCCGTCGCCGTCGGTCCTGGAGCGACGGCCGGCGCCGCAGGTGTCAGCGGGACGCGCTCACCGCCGGGGGCGGAGGGCGGGAGCGGCGCCGGCGGCTGACCCGCGGATGGCGGCGCCGGCAGGGGCTCCGCGCCGGACGCTCCTCGCTCGCCGGCGATCCCGTGCTCCGGGGGCGCCGTGAAGCCGCCCGCTGCTCGGGGAGGGGGCGTCCGGTGCTCGCCCGTCGGCTCGATGTCGAACTCGATGTCGATCCCCGCTTCCTGCCCCGCCGATCCCGCCGCCGAAACGGCACGTTCCGCGATGTCGTGGAGGACGGCCTTGAGCTCCGCGGCGGTGCCAAAACGTTGTGCGGGCGTGGGAGCCATCGCTCGTGCGAGCACGGCGTCGAGCTCTGGCCCGACCCCGGACGCGGCCAGGAGCGAGCCCATCCGCTCCGAGGGGGACGCCGGCGGGCGGCCGGCCAGGAGCTCGAAGAGCAGGACGCCGACCGCGTACAGGTCCGCGCCCGGACCGGAGGGTCCCGGCGAGGCCAGCGCCTCGGGAGCGAGGTAGGCGCTCTGGCCGCTCGCCTGCAGGAGACGCTGCCGCTCCGCGGGTCGCAGCGCGCCCAGCACGCCGAAGTCGCCCAGCTTCACGCGACCCGCGCGGCTGACGACGATCGACGTAGGACAGACCGCGCCGTGGACGAGCTTGGCGTGGGCATACCCGACCGCGTTGCAGACGTGGGCGACGACGTTGTAGGCCGCTCGAACGGCGAAGGTCGAACCGCTCGCCTTGCGATCGGCGAGGACCTCCCTCAGCGTCCGTCCCTCGACGAGCTCCGTCGCGACGAACACGAGCCCGCTGGGCTCGATCCCCATGCCGAGGGTGGCGACGATGTTCTTGTGCGTGAGCGTGGCCGCGAGCTTCACGTTGGCGCGAAGCTCGTCGAGCTCGGGACCTGCCTTGAAGCTCTCCGTCGGCAGCGTGCGGATCGCGAGCCCCTTTCCGGTCTTGCGATCGACCGCGCGGTGCGCCTCGCCAACCGTCGCCTGGCCCCACGCCGATTGGATCTCGAAGCGGCCGCCGACGAGGGTGCCCGGAGCGAGACCGGCGGGTCCGCCCGCGGCGCCCCGGGCCGCGATCGCCTGCGACGAACCTGCGCTCATGACCGAACCGCCATGGTATGGAGGCCGCCGCAGGATCTCAATCGAAATCCTGAGAGGGCCACGAACGATCGTGCAGCGACCGGTCCTCGCTACCGAGAACGTGCAATTCTTCGAGCGCCGCGTACGCGTCCTGTCTCGTCGGGTCCATCGCGAGGGCGGCACGGTTCAGCCGCGCGGCCTCCGTCCTCTCGTCCCGCGTGAGGGCCAGCCGCGCGAGAAGGACCTTCGCCTCGGCGGACGGCTTCTGCATCTGGGTCTCGACGAAGGACAGGTCGTTCGACGCCCGGTGGAGGCTCGCGGGATCGCCCCGTTCGATGGACAGCCGCGCCCGGAGCAGCCGCAGGCCGTGCACGCGCCTCCGGTCCCCGCGGTTCGACGCGGCCTGGAGCTCGCCGTCGACGAGCGCGTCCGCGTCCTCTTCGCGTCCTGCGCCTCGGAGGGCCTGCACCGTCACCTGGACGCTCTCGAGCCACAGGACCGTCGGGGCTCGGAGGGCAGACGGCGACGCCTCCAGCGCGGCGGCGGTGTCCCCTCGCGCCAGCGCCGAGTGGAGCACCTCGAGGGCGACCAGTGGATGATCCGCCCAGCGCGCGGCGGCGGGCTCGGCCAGGACCTGCCGGGCGCCCTCACCATCGCCCGCGAGCCGGAGGCCGCGCGCGACGAGCGCGATCCGCGCGGGTTCTTCGTGCGACAGCTCGGCGGCCCGTCGTGCCGAGGCCGTGGCGCCCAGGCGCGCGAAGAGGTCGACCAGCGGAAGCAGAGTCCGCGAAGCCGTGGGCTTCGCCCCGAGGGCGATCTTCGCCTCGGCGACGGCCGCCGCGCCGCCCTCGGTTCGCCAGATGCCCTCGGCGAGAGCGACCCGGTCGGAGGGGCGCCCGGAGGCTGCCGCCTTGCGCAGGTGCACGACCGCGGCCTCGACCTCGCCGGCAGACAGCGCCAGGCGGCCTTCCAGGCGAGAGCCGCACAGGGGCGACGACCTGCCGTCGCCACCCAGGTTCTCGCGGGCCCTGGCGTCGTTCGCCCACATCGCCGAGAGGATCGCCTGCCCGCAGCGTCGGATCGAACGGACGCCCAGCGCCTGCACGGCTGTGCGGACGTCGTTCCACTCGCCTCGTTCGGTGAGGGCCTCGAGCCGAGCGACCTCGGCCTCGTCGGCGACCTGTGTCTCCAGCGGAGACGGGGTCGCGGGGCGATTCGATGCCCCAGGCCTCGACCGTTCGAAGCGATCGGTTCCCTCCAGGCTCGACCATGCGGCCAGGTCGCGGACGATCGCGAGCCGTTCCGGAGCTCCGGCCGCGCCGAGGCCCGAGGCCGCGTCCAGGGCCGCCTCGGGGCGCTCGAGCTGCAAGAGCGCGAGGACGCGCAGCCATCGCGCTTCGAGGTCCGCGGCTGGAGACGAGGCCAGCGTGGCGAGCGCCTCCCCTGGCGAGCCGCTCGCGCTCTGGGCCTGCGCCTGGACACGGACGAACTCGGGCCAGCCCTGCAGGAGCTCCTCGACCGGTCTCGACGTCTCCTGCGCGAGGCCGGCCTCGCCATGCGCCAGAGCGAGACGCGCGAGCGCCAGGCGGAGTCTGCCCGCGGGCACGCGGGCGCGAGAGTCGTTGGTGGCGAGAGCCTCGCCGACCCTCCGCTGCGCCGACTCGAGCGCCTCCGCGGACATCGAGGTCAGGGCGGCGTCGACCTCCACCAGCGCCTCCACGACGGGAAGCTCGGTGGAATGGGGCGCGAGCCGCCGCAGCCTGGCGAGGGTCTCGCGCGCGTCCACGAGCCGTCCCGCGAGCCGCTCGGCCTCTGCCTCGAGGGCGACAGGGCCGCCCCACGTCGGCTCCATGCGCGCGGCGATCGCGAGATCCGCGATCGCGGCCTCGTGCTCGAGAGCCCTCAGCCGCGCATGGGCCCGAACGTAGGCGAGCGCAGCCGTCGAGACCCGCCCCGCGATCGACTCGGCCCGGGCACGGTCCCCGTCGAGCAGCGCGGTCGCGGCGCGCGCCACCGCGAGCCCCGCGCTCCGACCGCGCCGCTTGGCGAGCGCCCTGGCTCGCTCGGCCGCCGCGCCAGCCGGGTCGAAGCGGAGCGCGTACAGCGCCGAGCGCTCGGCCAGCGCATCGACGATGTCGGAGCGGTCCGGGTACCTCCGGTTCAGGCCCTCGAGCGCCTCGAGGGCCTCGAGGTTCGAGGCGACGGAGTCGGCGTCGCTGCGGTGCAGCGCCTGCGCGAGCTCCTCGGTCGCCGCGCTGTCCGCGAGCCGTCGAACCGCGAAGATCGTGGCGCCCGAGCCGAGGAGCACGACCACCGCGACGGCGGCAACCGCGAGGCGCCGGCGGCCGGTCCGTCGCGTGACCATCGCGTCGATCTCACCCGTCCGCACCGCCACCGTGGGCCCGAGGCCCTCACCCGCGAGCGCGAGCGGCTCCGAGTCTGGCCCCAGGATCAACGCCGGCGTCTTCGGCTCGGAGACGAAGGCCCGGTCCCAGATCGCCACGTCCGGCTGGGTCGCCTCGTCCGCTGCCTGCGGCTCCGGACCCATGTCCGCCGAGGGGGCCGCGGGCGCCTCGGGCGGCGCGACGACCTGGATCGTGTCTCCCAGCGCGGGATCGATGCTGCCATGCGGCGGCGTGCCGTCACGCAGCGGATCCTCGCTCCAGAAGCGAAGCGCACCGGTGCCTTCGCGCGGCGCCGCTCTAGGTCCCGCCGCAGGCGCGGGCGCAGGCGCGGCTGCAGGCGCCGCGGTGTCGCCGGGCGCGCCACCACGTCGCCGGGAGTCCATGCGCCCGATGGTACACTCTCAGGGCGCCTCCGGCCCATGCAGACGAGCGAGGGGGCGTACGTCACGTTTGTGAGATGCGCGTGGAAGAGCACGTGGTCGTAGTCGTGGTCGTGAACGTGGACGACATGAATCCCTGAAAACTCGACCACGACCACGTCCACGACCACGTCCACGACGCTCAGTCTCACAAATCTGACGTTCGCCCCGAGCGAGGGCGAGCTGCGCCCGGCGGTGCCCGATCCCGGAACGAGCTTGGCCGGCGAACCCCGACGCCGACCGCGACCGCGACCGCGACCGCGACCGCGACCGCGACCGCGACCGCGACCGGGACCGCGACCGCGACCGCGACCGGGACCGGGACCGCGACGGCGACCGGGACCGGGACCGCGACCGCGACCGCGACCAGCCGTCCATCGCGCGCTTGATCCCACCACGGGAACGCGCTAGAAGGATCCGTGCGTATCTACTCGCGCAGCACGCTCCTGCGTTTCTGGGCGAAGCACCCCGATGCGGAGCAGCCGCTGCGCGCGTGGTTCGCCGAGGCAAAGAAGGCGAGATGGAAGAAACCAGCGGACATCAGGGTACTTCACCGGACCGCGAGCTTCGTGGGTGACGACCGCGTCGTGTTCAATGTCGGAGGAAACAAGTACCGCCTCGTCGTGGCCGTGAGCTACCGGCGCGGTTCGGTCTTCGTGCGGTTCCTCGGTACGCATCCCGAGTACGATCGGATCGACGTGGAGAAGGTGTGACCATGGACATCAAGCCCATCCGTACCGCGGCCGACCACCGGAAGGCCCTCAGGGAGATCGAACGTCTCTGGACGGCCGAACCGGGGACGCCGGATCATGATCGCCTGGAGGTGCTGGAGACGCTCGTCGAAGCGTGGGAGGAGAAGCACGTTCCCATTCCGCCCCCCGATCCCGTGGAGGCAATCCGTTTTCGGCTGGATCAGCTCGGGCTCGGCCAGCGCGATCTGGCGCGAATCCTCGGTTCGCGGGCGCGCGCGTCCGAGGTGCTGAACCGCCGCCGAAGCCTGAGCCTCCCGATGATCAAGCGCCTGCACCGCGCCCTCGGCATACCTGGCGACATATTGCTGGTTGGCTGAGCGCGACGCACCGCTGCCTCGGCCCGATGCCAGGGCACCTCCGGCGCGCCTAGCACGGCGCGGCGCAGGTTCGGCCAGGCATTGGGCCGAGGCGAAAGGCGGAGAGGACGCCGGACAACAGGCAACAGGCAACAGGCGGCGAACTCGCGCGCAACGAGCTCGCGCGCGAAAACGAAGCGGTCCTTCCCGGGCAGCCACGGCGCACTTTCGGAACAGAGCCTG
>JACPQR010000121.1 GCA_016190375.1 Deltaproteobacteria bacterium | reverse complement strand
GTTCCTTGCACGTCCCTGAGGCGGGGATGTCCCGGCGGGTGGGTTTGGGGGTGGTCCGGCTCAGGAACGTGTTCGAGATACCGGCGCCGGTCAGGCGCCGGTCCTTGCACGTCCCTGAGGCGGGGATGTCCCGGCGGGTGGGTTTGGGGGTGGTCCGGCTCAGGAACGCGCCGGCGGCTGCGGCCGGAGCGACCGGACGACCCGCACGAGCTCCGCCGGGTCGCAGGGCTTCTCGAGGAAGGCGTAGGGCTCCAGGGAGCGGGCCTCGGCGGCAAGAGCCGGGGGCGCACCACCGGACCAGATGATGAGCGGAAGACGAGGCTCGATGGACAGGAGGGCGCGGGCCGTCTGCACCCCGTTCCAGCCAGGCATCTTGAGATCGAGGATCGCACCGTCGAAGTAGCAGGCGGCCGACGCTGGCGACTCGGGGGTGATCTGGCGCAGCCGGAGGAAGGCCTGCTCGCCGTCCGGAAAGTCCTCCGCGACGATTCCAGCCAGGTGCAGGACGCGGCAGACCGCCTTCCGTAGCGCGTCGTCGTCGTCCACGACCAGGACCCGGACCCGGTCTTCGCTACCGTGAGACTGCAAGAAACCAACCTAGCATATCCTCCCTGAACGGGAGCGAACATACTCGCTTGTTAGGTGGCCCACATCTGCTAGCTCCTTGGCATGGCCAGGTCGGCTCTCGAGCAGAGCTTCGGTGCGCAGGTACGTCGCCTCAGGCGGATGAGGGCGCTGACGCAGGAGGTGCTTGCGGAGAGAAGCGATCTTTCCGTCGACTCGGTCCGGAGGATCGAACGAGGCGCGTTCTCCCCATCCCTCGACACGGTCGACAAGCTGTGCCGCGGCCTCGAGGTGTCGCTGGGCACCCTCTTTGCGGCGTTCGAACGCAAGCGCTCCACCGAGCTCGACGAGCTCTGCGACCTCCTGGCCGCCCGCTCGCCTCGCGAGCTGCGGAAGGCCGGAAGGATCCTCCGGGCGCTCTTCGCCGAGAACGACCCGGTGCACCGGAGCAGCGCCCGAAACAGCGCGAACAGGGGAGGTCGCTGATCCGCGCAGGCCAGGGGTGAGCGGGTGGTCGGGCAGGCTGGATTGACTGGAAGCGCTACTCGCAGGCCGGAATATCGAGGTCCTCGGCCGGCTGCGTGAAGGCGCAACCCGGGACGCGCTCGAAGTCACGCACCTGTGGCACGTGGTCGAGGTTTCCGTCTGGCAGCTTGCACAGCAGGCCCACGTCCGACATCGAGTGGATCGGCATCTCGAGATCGTCGTGCGACTCGGCGCCCGGCTGGACCTGGGCGAGGATGTCCTCGATGGCGACGTCCAGTCCGTCGGTGGTCCGCGTCAGGTCCTTGATCGTCAGCTTCATGCAGTAGTCACCGGCGAGCTGCGGGACCACGTTCACGCACTCGACGATCGAGGGGGCCAGCCCACCCGTGTTCGGCTCGATTCGCCGGTCGACCACGGTGAACGGCTGGTAGAACGACCGCGTCCCGCAGGTGCTCCACTCGAAGCGGAGCGGATCGCCGTCCAGGTCGGTCGCGCGGGCACAGACCTGCGCCGCGGCCTCGCACTCGAAGAGGAACTTCGAGGGCCGGAACTCGACGTCCTGGAGCAGCGGCGGCTGGTTGAAGATGGTCGAGCCATCGAGGCCGCCGTTCGGAACGCCGGGGCACTGCAGGACGAGGAGCCGCTCGGTGGTGAGCCCGTCGTTCACGCGGACGCCGGGAGCGAGGGCGGGGCCGCAGGTCGAGAGGCTCCCGTCGGCAAGGATCGCCTCGACCTTGATGTCGTAGCAGCCCTGGGGCAGAACGAAGAACTCGTCGCCGAACTGGCGAGCGATCCCGAGCCCCTGGCCGGGCTCCCCCGGAGTCCCTTCGGGCGGGACGACCGGCAGGCCGATCTGATCGAGCGGCACCTCGCGGACGATGTCCGAGATCGGGTTCGTGATGGACTCGCCCGCGCAGGCCACCTGGTGGATGGTGTAGCGGAGGGTCACATCCTCGGTCGGCTCGACCTGCACGCCGATCGCTATGCCTGTCCTTTCGACGGGATCATCGCCGCTCATCCCGCAACCGCCGAGCATCGCTGCGGCGATCATCGCGA
This sequence comes from Deltaproteobacteria bacterium, assembly GCA_016190375.1. GTDB lineage: Bacteria > Myxococcota_A > Polyangia > JACPQR01 > JACPQR01 > JACPQR01. The sequence continues at coordinate 24,794 of JACPQR010000121.1, read as the reverse complement.
ACGCGACGAAGAGGGTGTTTGCAGATTTCATACTGCTACTTCTCCTTGTGCTGTTGTTCGGGTGTCCGCAGGCCAGCTCAGACGGTGGCCCGGCGGTCGGCTCGGGGGCGTGCATTCGTCGTGCCCGCCGCGGTCCCAACTGTGTCGCGCAGTTGCGAGGCTTTGCTCGGGGCGCAATGCCACGACCCGCGCGGGCGGCGAGGCAGCGGTGCGATGGAAGACACGACCTCGGAGAAATCCGCTTCCGATGGATGGAAGCGGGAAGCTACCGGTGGCGCCGCGCGACGAGCGCGAGCCCGAGCAGCGCCGCGAGCGATCCGGAGCCAGACGGGCCGCCCGCGGGGCGCGTCGAGACGCCGACCGCGCTGCAGGCGCAGCCCGCGCGGTCCGTCTCTTCGCTGGGCGGTGGATCGTCGGGATCGGGCGGCGCGTACTCGAACAGCGAATCGAGCCTTTCGCTCTCGGACAGTCCGTCGCTGGCCCACCGGCGCACGTAGTAGGTCGTGTGCTCCGCGACGGGCAGCGCTAGTGGAGGTGTCCACTGGGTGACCAGGTCTCCCTCCGCGATCGCCCCGGATTCCTGCAGGTCGGGGGAGCAGAAGCAGGTGTTCCAGTCGATCTGCAGGTGATACTCGACCGGATCGCCATCGGGGTCGTCCACGTTCTCGAGGATGGCGGTGGGACGATCGACGCGGACTGGCTGGATCCCGTCCGGGAACTTGATCGCCGGCGTGGGAGGCGCCGCGTTCTCGCGCACGGTCACGCTCAGATCCTGCTGGCCCCGGCCGCCGTCCTCGTCCCGCGCGGTGATCGTCAGCTCTACCGTACCGGTCTCGAGATCCACTGCGCCGGGGGTCCAGCGCAGGGTGTGACCCTCGAGGACCATTCCCGTCGGAGCCTCGTCCTCGTCGATCTCGACGGTGAATTCGTCGCCGCCCGGGTCGACGATCTGCATCTCGTACACCCACTCCCGCTCGACGACCGCCGCGGAAGGCGCCGTGGAGAGGAACTCCGGAGCCGCGTTGCGGACGCGAACGGGGATCGCCGTCCGGACCTCGAACTCGCCGTCGGTGACCTCGACCCCGACACGGAAGCCCTCGGCGGGCCCGTCGATTCCGGCCGCGGACCAGGTGGCCGTGAGACCGGCGGCGTCGTCGTAGGCGCCGTCGCCGTCGAGGTCCCAGCGGAGCGTCACGGCGGAGCCCTCGGGATCGGACACCACTGGAGCCAGGAGCACCTCGCGCCCCTCGTCGACGGTGTACGGACCGCCGGGCTGAACGTGCGGAGCTCCCGCGAGGCTGATCGTCCAGCTCTGCTCCGTGACGCCGCCGTCGTCGTCGCGGACGACGATCGTGACCGGAACGTCCGGACCGAGACCGTCCGCGGCTGGGGTCCAGGAGACGACGCCGTCCTCGCCGACCGTGAGGCCCGACGGTCCTTCGTCGACCTCGTAGGCGAGGACGTCCCCGGCGTAGTCCGTCGCGACGATCGGATACGAGTAGGCCTCGCCGGTTCGAGCGGTCGTCGCGGGCGCAGAGACGATGACTGGCTCGACGTTGCGCACGGTCACGGTGGCGTGACGCTCGGTCACGTGCCCCGACTCGTCGGCGACGCGCAGGCCCAGGCGCACGCTCGAGGGGCCATCGCGATCCGCGGCGGAAACGGGCGCGCTCAGCGCGCCAGACAGGTCGTCGAAGCTGCCGTCGTCATCGAGGTCCCAGTCGATCGTCATCTCCTCGCCCTCGAGGTCCTCGGCGGTCGCCGACACGACGACCTCGCCGCCCTCGGCGACGGTGAACGGACCGTTCCAGCGCACGCGCGGGGCGCCCGGCTCGGTCGGGCTGAAGTTGGCCAGGGAGTCCATGTCGTCGTCGAGCTCGTCCGCCGCCGCGCCGCCGAGCTCCGCCAGCTCCGCCGCCAGCGAGGCCGCCTCGGCGCGAGTGTTGGCCTGCACCGCGAACAGGAGCAGGCTCGCGCGGCCTCCGGCGGGCACGGGGACTTCCCCGAACGTGATCTCGAGCTCCCACTCGTAGTCGATTCGCGTCGCCCGGACCGGCGCGTCCTCGCTTTGCCAGACGACCGCCGTTGCGGGCACGCCCTCGGCGTCGTCGTCGGGATCGAACACCGCCCAGTCGTCGTCGGTGCCGATCTCGTCGTCCCCGCTCGAGGAGTCGACGATCCGCGCGGACTGCTCGAAGAAGTTCCCCCATCCGATCGCACCGCTGTAGGTGATCCGGACCGTCGAGTCCTCGGCCGCGGCGTTCTCGATCCGGTCCGCCCAGCGAGCGAAGTCACCGCCGGCAGCCGGGACGAAGATCTGGCGAGTGACGGTGGCCGACCCGTCGATCGGGACCGGATCCATCACGAAACCGCGGTCCCCGAACGCGAGCTCCCAGTCAGACGAGCACACCTGATCCCACTGGGCCTGCAGGGTGCCGAAGCCGGGAAAGGCGCCACCCGAGCCCGCCGAGAGCTGACCGCACGTCCAGCCGCCCTCGATCGGCCCGTCCGGCTCGTCCGGCTCGTCGGGATCGACCCCCTCGCCTTCTCCCTGGCCACCGCCCCCGGCGTCGGCGTCTTCGCCCTCGGCCCAGCCGATTCCGCCTCCCCCGTCGAACTGCCAGTGGAAGTGAGCATCGTCGACCTCGTAGGTCCCGTCGGTCTCGAAGTGCCGCTCTTCCGGCATGTCGTCGGCCTGCGCCACGGCGCCGGCCACGAGCACGAACATCGCGAAGAAAGCCCCTCGTCTCATCGTCGAGCCTCCTGCCCGCGGACTCGGTAGCAAGCCGGGTACCGCGGGGAAAACCCGTGGATTCGCGGGGTCGCGTGGCGGATCGGAGAGGCGGACCCCCATGGACTGGCACAACGCGCACAGCGGCACACACGACCGGGCCCGCCGCCGGAGACCGACGGTGCTGTTATGCTGCGCCCGTGGGTCGGCTCGTCGACACGCTGGTTCGCTGGGTCTCGAGCCTTCCCGCCGTGTCCGGGATCGTCTCGGCGCTCGTCGCCGGCCTCGTGGTCTGGGTCCTCGGTCGCGCAGTCAAGGGCTATCTCGGAGGGCGCGCCCGGGGCATCTCGTTCGGGCCCGTGTGGCTTGGGGCATCGCTCGTCTTCGGCTCCGGCTATCTCGCGGCCGTGGTCCTTCTGCGAGCGGTGAAGGGCTGGAGCGTCGAGGAGGGTCTGCTGCGTTTCCTCGCCAGCTTCGAGGTCATCGACGCCGCGCTGGGCGCGAGCTTCGGCCCCGCGTCGTCGGGGCGGGACGCATGGCTCGCGCTGATCCTCGCGAAGATCTCTCCGTTTCTCCTGCCGGTGTACTGGACGCTCCTGTACGGCGTGTACCTCGGCCTCGTGCTCCTGGTCGCCCACTCGATCGGAGCCGTGGGCGACCGGAAGTCACCGACGGGCGGTGTCGTCGCGACCATCGACGAGGCGTTGGGGACGGGGCTCCTCCGAACCTTCTGGCACGCCGCGGGATACCACGGCTCGCCGGACCGGCCGGAGCCACGCTTCGTGTCCTGGTGCGAGGCGCCGGTGCGCACGCTCAGGCGAGCGCTCTGGCTGATGTTCCCGCTCGCCCTGACGGGAACGCTGCCGCCCGTGGCGTGGATCGCGGTCGCGATCCTGGTCGACGGGATGCGAAAGAACCTCGAGGTGCCCGCGAAGGCGGAGCGCAGCGACGACAAGCCCGCCGAGGAGAAGCCCGCGGCCCCGCCCCGAGCTGCACGGCCTTCGCCCGCCGAGCTCGTCGCCGAGCTCGGGAGCTCGCGAGAGGGGCCGAGGCTCCCGTGGCAGCGCTCGCTCAAGACCGACCGTTCGCCGGGTCGCCTCGCCGGGACGGACCGCCTCGCCTCCGAGAACGCGCTGCTCGCAGACGCGCTCTCGAAGCTCGGGCTCGACCGTGGCCTCTGGGTCCACCAGGCTCTCGTCGCGGACAAGCTCGCCAAGGGCGAGTCGGTCCTCCTGATGACCGCGATGCTGTCGGGACGGACGACTGTGGGTGACGTGGTCGCGCTGCGCGAGGTCCTCGTCGAGGGACGGAGCGTCCTGTACCTCGTGCCCGACGCGCGCGCGAGCTCGAGGAGGCTCGAGGCTTTCGACGAGTGCAGCCGCGTCACCAACTGGCGCTGGAACCTCTACTTCCACGACCTCGCGGCAGGTCGCGCGGGCCTCGATCTCGGAAGTCGCCAGCCCGTCGTTCTGTTCACCACGCCCGACGCGCTCCACGAGCACCTGATGCCCTTCGCGCCGTCGTGGGACCAGTTCTTCGCGAGCCTGTCGCTCGTCGTCGTCTCCCAGATCGATCGGTACTCCGGCGCGAGGGCCGCCAACGTCGCGCTCGTCCTGCAGCGCCTCCGGCGGCATGCGCGCCCGCGCTTCCTGGTCACGGCGCCGCCGTATCCGGGCGACCTCAGAACGTTCGCGGAGCGACTCGTCGGCGTGCCGCTCGCGCGGGTCGGGCCGGAGCTGGACGGCGCGCCGGCGCCCGCGCAGGAGGTGCTCGTCGCGGGAGAGCGGACGTCACCCGAAGAGCCGTCCATCCCGGACCCGGTCGCGACACGGGCGCTCGCCCTGGCGGCCGGCTACGACGCGGAGCTCATCGGCTACGAGGACCACCTGACCGACGAGGAGCTGGCGAGCGCGAATGATCTGTTGATGCGGCGCCAGCGGGCGCTGGTCGGCAGCGAGGGCGCCCCTCTGGCAGCAGCCGAGGTCCTGGTGGTACGCGCGGGCACCGACCTCTTGCCCTTGTTGCCCACGTGGACCCGCCACTGCGGCGCGCAGGGAGCGGCCCTCGGCGAGGCGGCGAGCGTCGTCGAGCTCGGCGCGAGCGAGAGCGGCGCGCAGGACCTGTCTCCCCGGTTTCGCGGATTCGGCCGAGAGCCGCGAGAGGAGCGACCGCCCGATGGCGCGGCCACCGGGGCGTCCGAAGGACTCGAGGACGCGGGGCCCGTCTCCGATGGTGGAGCGAGCGACTCCCGCATCGCGCGCGTCCTGGCGCTGTACCTCCCCGACGCGGATCCGCTCTCGCGAACGCTGTGCGCCCGCGCCGACGTCGTGGCCCAGGGCGGGGCTCATCCGCTGCTCAGGCCCGGGCCGGCGATCGTCGGCGCGGCGCAGAGCGCGATGGCGCGCGTCGCCCACCTGCGCTGCGCGCTCTCGGAGAGCGCGTGGACCCGCAAGGAGCTCGAGGACACCTTCGGCACCGCGGTCGTGGCCCACGAGGTCGAGGCGATGCGCAAGGAGCGCAGGCTGGTCGAGACCGCCCGCCGCGACGTCGACCCGTCGACCGGGCTCGTGGCGACGACGACCAGGCTCCGCTACGCGGTCCACCCGGCGCCACACGGGCGGCTCCGTCTCGATGCCGTCACTCCGGATCCGGCCGTCGTTCGCGACAGGGCCACGGGGAACGTGCTCCTTCACGTGGACCGCGTGCGCTCGGCCGTCGCGGCGTACCCGGGCTTCGTCTTCGTGAGCGCCGGGCGGCGCTACGTCGTCTCGGACGCGGCCGATCAGCCGGCGAACGACCGCGAGCGGCTGGCCGAGCCGATTGGCGCCGACATCCGGAGCTCGAAGGTCTCGGGGCTCGCCGTCGAGCCGGTGTTCGGACCCGAGCGTCGGTCGGGCGGCGAGCGCAGGCACGAGGAACGCGGGTCGGATCGGCGCGTGCCCCTCGAGCGGTCGATCGGAGGCGCGAGCTTCCGCTTCTGCCACCCCGAGGTCGCGGTACGCGAGCGAGTCGACGGAGCGAAGCGCTGGAGCGGCCGCGGCAAGCTCCTCGAGGTGATCGCATTCGACGAGTGTCTCGAGGCGAGCTGGGTCTCCACCGCCGCCGTCCTGTCGCTCTCGACTCCGGTGACCAGCGAGGCGCTCCACGCAATCGCGCACCTGTTCCGGATGGCGCTGCCGGTCGCCGTCCGGCACGGGCCGTTCGATCTGGACGTCGCGTACCAGCCCGGGTTCGGCGACGTCGCCTTGCCGACCCTCGCGTTCGTCGACCTGCACCCGGGCGGCGCCGGCTTCGCCACGGCGATCACTGCCGAGGTCGTGGGCCGGCTGACGCGGCTCGCGCTCGAGGTCTTGGGCCGCTGCCCGGCGGGGTGCGGGCGAGAGGACGGCTGTCCGGCGTGCCTGCAGACCTGGCACTGCCACGAGGCGGACTCGGCGCTCTCGCGATCGGGCGCGCGCGCGGCCCTGACGGCGCTCTTGGGTACGGAGTCTGGCGGGATCCCCGGTTGACAGCCTTGTGCGCACAAGTATGCTCGTTCTTATGCGGACGACCCTGCTGATCGACGATGCGGTGTTCCGGCGGGCCAAGGAGGCCGCCGCTCGCAGCGGCACGACTCTCGGGGGCCTCGTCGAGCAAGCGCTCCGGGAGTTCCTTCGCGAGCGGCGGGTGAGCGCTGCCGAGCCGTTCCGGATGCAGACCTACGGGGGCAGGCGCCGGAAGGTCAGACACGAACCGGCCGACTTCGCGCGCGAGCTCGACGCCGAGGACGCCGCCTCGCTCGAGTAGACGATGCTGGCGCCCGACGTCAACGTGCTGGTCTACGCCCACCGCACCGACGAGGCCGTCCACGAGCCCTACCGCGAGTGGCTGGAGGACGTCGTCAACCGGCCCGCGCCATTCGGATTGTCGTGGCTCGTCCTGGGAGGCTTCGTCCGGATCGTCACGAACCGGCGCATCTACACCGATCCCACACCCCTGCCGGCCGCGCTCGCCGTGGTCGAATCGCTCCTCGATCGACCGAACTGCAGGCCCCTGGCCCCGACCGCCGAGCACTGGGCGCACTTCTCGTCCCTGTGCCGCGCGAGCAAGGCCACGGGCAAGCTCGTGTCCGACGCGCAGCACGCGGCAGTCGCGATCGAGCATGGGTGCACCTGGGTGTCCAGGGACGCCGACTTCGCGAGGTTCGAGCCGCACGGGCTCGTCTGGAAGCACCTCGTCCTGGGCTAGCCTGCGATGCTCGTGCTCGCGAGACGCCGCCCGATCCGTCCGCCCTCGTGCTAGCGTGCCGCCGTCGGCGCGGGGGAGTCGGAAGGAGACGAGCGATGGAAGACTTCATGATCGACGAGCCGGCCCGGGCGATCCGGGACCGCGTGCGCGAGTTCGTCAGGACCGAGGTCGAGCCCGAGTACCTGAGGCGGATGGACCGGGACGAGATCAAGTACCCGCGAGAGCTGTACGACAAGTACGCACGCCATCGGCTCCTCGGACTGAGGTTCCCGCGGGCCTACGGCGGCCAGGAGATGACCTGGGTCCAGGAGTGCGCCGCGATGGAGGAGATGGGCTGCCTCGGCACCGCGGCGGGCTGCTCGTTTGTCATGCCGTCGATCGTGGGCGAGGCCGTAAACACGTTCGGAAGCGCGGAGCAGAAAGAGCGGTATCTCGCGCCGATGCTGGCCGGCAAGCTCGTCTCGGCCGAGGCGCTCACCGAGCCGCGTGGCGGCTCCGACTTCTTCGGTGCGGCGACGCGTGCCGAGGACCGCGGCGACCACTTCGTCGTGCGCGGCATGAAGCGCTTCATCGTCGGCGCCGAGGGCGCCGACTTCTTCCTGACGTATGTGAGGACGAACCTCGCGGATGACGCGCCGCCGCACCTCAGGATCAGCACGCTGATCATCGATCGAGGCCCGGGCGTGGAGGTGAAGTACCACTACGGGCTCATGGGCACGCGCGGAGGCGGGACGGGTCGGGTCGTCTTCCGGGACGTGCGGGTGCCCAAGGAGAACCTCGTGGGCCCGCTTCACGGCGGCGCCCTGGTCTTCGACACGATGATGATCGCCGAGCGCCTGTGCAGCGCCGCGCCCTCGCCCGGAGGCATGAAGGCGTGCCTCGACGTCGCCATGAGGTACGCCGAGCGACGGAAGGCGTTCGGGCGGCCGATCCGGAAGTTCCAGGCGGTGAGCTTCAAGGTCGCCGAGGCCCAGACCCTCATCGACGCGAGCCGCGGGATGGTCTACATGGCCGCGCGCGCCGCGGACGCGAAGGCTCCGGGCACGCGCCGGATCGTCTCCGAGGCGAAGAAGTTCGTCACCGACGCCGCCTGGGAGGTGGCCAACATCGCCATGCAGATCACCGGCGGCATCGGCTACACGGATGTCTACCCCATCGAGCGGGCGTTGCGGGACACCAGACTGACTCAGATCTGGACCGGCACGAACGAGATCATGAGCGCGATGATCCAGCATGATCTCTTCGAGGAGCACGAGGCGCAGCAGGGCCGCTACCGCGACTTCGAGAAGGACGCGATGCACGCCGACGACTCGGAGAAGATCTTCGACGACGACGACATGTGGAGGGTGTTCGACGCCGGGAAGTGAGCCCCGACGACCGCCGCCTTCTGGCGCCCGATCGCGGACTGCTGTACACTCGTTCAGTCACCAGGTCGTTGGATGGGCCGTGTAATCGCAGCGCGCATCTGCTGCCTCGACCTCGACACGTTCTTCGTGTCAGTGGAGCGACTGCTCGATCCGTCGCTCTGCGGCAAGCCCGTCGTCGTCGGCGCCGCGCCCGGCCACAGGGGCGTGGTCACCGCCGCGAGCTACGAGGTCCGCGCCCTCGGAGTCAGATCGGGCATGCCCATCTCCGAGGCCGTGAGGCTCGCGCCCGATGCCATCTACCTTCCGACGCGGCACGGCGAGTACAGCCCCCATGCGCGAAGGGTGCGGTCAATCCTCGAGCGCTACACGCCCATCGTGCAGACCGCGAGCATCGACGAGTTCTTCCTCGACTTCCATGGATGCGAGGCGCTCTACCGCGAGCCTGCTGACGCGGACGGCGACGCGACCATCGAGCGAACGATCCGCGAGATGCGCGAGGCGATCCAGCGCGAGGTAGGGCTGCCGGCAAGCGCGGGGATCGGGGCCAGCCGGACCATCGGCAAGATCGCGAGCGGCGTGGCGAAGCCCGCCGGAGTCCGGATGGTGCGCGTCGGCGAGGAGGCCGCGTTCCTGGCACCGCTGCCCATCCGCAAGTTTCCGGGGATCGGGCCCGTCACCGAGAAGAGGCTCCGCGCCCAGGGCGTCGAGACCCTCGGCCAGCTCGTGGATCGACAGGCGCGTCCAGGGTCGCTGGCGGACATGGTGCGGCGCCAGATGAACGTCCAGGCGTCGGACGAGCTCGGCTCGAGCCGGCCCGCGTTCCTCGAGCACGACCCCGAGGACGTCACGGTCGGCAGCATCTCCAACGAGCGCACGTTTCGCGAGGACGTGGGCGACTCGCGCTCGGTCGAACAGCAGCTCGCAGCCCTCGTGGAGCGCGTGTGCTGGCGCGCGCGACGAAGGAGAATCCGCGCGCGCACGGTCACGCTGAAGCTCCGCTACTCGGACTTCGACACGATCACGCGTAGCCGCTCGATCGCGGCGACGGACGTGGACGCCGTCGTCCTGGACTGCGTGCTCGGGCTGTACCGCGCCGCCAGGACGCGGAGCTTGCCCATCCGCCTCGTGGGCGTGCAGCTCACGAACCTCGAAGGAGCCGACATGCAGCTCCGGCTGCCGTTCGAGGCGGCGCGCCGTCCTCCGGTCGCCGGCGCCGTCGACGCGGTTCGCACTCGCTACGGCTACGACGCGATCCGCTTCGGCCTGGCAGGCCGCCGCTCGAGCTGGCTCGAGTGAGACGGGTGCACGGCACTGCTCTACTGCTGTTGCATGCAGAATCCGCCGTTGCCGAAGGCCTGGCAGAGGTAACCGTCACCGCAGGACTCGAGACAGTCGTCGTCCGTCTCGCAGGCGTCGAGACAGCGACCACCGTCGTTCCCCCCTCCTTCGTCCTCGTTGGTGCAGATGCCGCTGTCCCCGAAAAGGAGGCGGCAGTGAGCTCCCTCGCCGCAGAGCTCCACGCAATCGTCGTCCGTCTCGCACTGCTCGTTGCACTCGTTACCAGCCCGATCGCAGCAACGCTCCATGTCCTCCGCCGGGTAGCACGTGACGTCGGACTGGCAGAGCTCCATCCCTTCGGGACAGATCCCGAGACCCCCTCCCTGACCCACCGGCTGCCCGACGCACTCGTCGCCGTCGCCGTCGCCGTCCCCGTCCCCGTCGGAGTCCGCGTCGGCGTCGCCATCCGCGTCGGAGTCCCCGTCGCCGTCGGAATCCCCGTCCCCGTCGGAGTCCGCATCGGCGTCGCCGTCCGCATCGGCGTCCCCATCGCCATCGCCATCGCCATCCGCGTCGGCGTCGCCGTCCGCGTCGGCGTCCGCGTCGCTGTCCGCATCCGAATCGCCGTCGATCTCGGAGTCGTCGTCATCTCCTCCGCAACCCGCCGGCCCCGTCGCCAGCACGAGCAAGAGCCCGATCCAGGAACGCATGCGGTACCTCCTCTTCGCTGGCGCAGCAACTCTCGGGCCGACGGGCTTCGCCCGCTTTCCGCGGGGTCCCGCGGGGAACGACGGCGAAGGTGACAACCGATCGTCTCCACGAGGGGGAGAGGCGATCACGATCTGTTCGACCGATTCCTGCTTCACGCGACGGGACGAGACCTCGCGCCGCTCGAAGCGTCGTCGTCGACCGCGGGAATCGCGAACGGAGTTCTCGCTCCCCTCTTCGTCGGGAACCGCCCGTGGGGCTTGCTGGCCGTGGCGTCGCACGAGCTCTGCGAAGAAGACGCCGCGGCCGTCTCGCTCTTCGCGACGCAGGTGGGAGCGGCGCTGGAGGGAGCGGAGTGCGTCGACGAGCTAGTCCGGCGGGAGCAGCTCGCGGTGCTCGGCGAGCTCGCTGCGGTGGTGGCCCACGAGGTTCGCAATCCTCTCGGCACGATCTTCAACGCCGTGGCGCTCTTGCGGCGGTATCTGCGCTCCCGCCTCGCAGATGGCCCGGGGCCCGGCGAGGGCGAGAAGCTCCTGTCTCTCGTGTTCGAGGAGGCCGAGCGGCTGGACCGAATCGTGACGGACCTCCTGGACTTCGCGCGCCCGCCGACTCTCCGACTCGAGAGTGCCTCACTGCGGGAGATCGCCGAGGACGTCCTCGTCGCGGCCCGGATGCGGCCGGAGTCGGAGGGGATCGTGCTCCACCTCGAGGCTCCGAGCGACCTCTGCCTGGTCGAGCTGGACGTGCGCTTCGTGAGGCAGGCGCTGCTCAACCTGGTCATCAACGGGATGCAGGCGATGCCCGATGGCGGCGCCCTGACCGTTCGGGCGCGCGTGGCAGGGAGCGCCGGCGCTGCGCCTGTGCTCGCGCTCCTCGAGGTCATCGATACCGGCCCCGGCATTCCGGCCAACGCGAGGGATCGCGTGTTCGAGCCTTTCTTCACCACCAAGGCCTCCGGAACCGGCCTCGGCCTGGCGCTGGTCAAGCGCGCCGTCGAGCTCCATGGAGGCTGCGTCGACCTCGAGTCGGGGGCGGGAGGCACTACCTTCTCCCTACGGCTCCCGCTCCTGGCGCCGGTTCGACGAACGTCGGGCAGGTCGGCCGGGGACGTGAAGGAACGCCGCCGCGGTGCTCGGCCCGTACGAGAAGCACGGCGCGCCCATCCTCTCGAACAACGAGCGCTGGGTCGGACCGGGCCACGGCTCCGTCGTTCGGGCAGGCGGCAGCGACTACTTCTTCTATCACGCGTGGTCGGCGACGGCCTTCGGAACGAACGACGAGGCCGCCGGCCGGCAGGGCCTCCTCGACCGCGTCGATTGGGTCGACGGCTGGCCGCGCATCCACGACGGATCTCCGAGTCGCTCGCTCCAGCCGCCGCCCGGGACAGGCTACGGGGATCCCGGACGCTGAGCGCCCGGTGAGCTGCTAGCATGCCGCCTGGTTCGATGGTCGAGAAGCGGCGCCTGGGGTCGACTGAGGTCGCCCCGATCGGCCAGGGCACCTGGCACATGGAGCTGGACGATCGGGCGAGCGCCATCGCGGCTCTGCGCAGGGGGCTCGACGTCGGGATGCGCCACATCGACACGGCCGAGATGTACGGCGACGGCGAGGTCGAGCGGATCGTCGGCGAGGCCATCGAGGGGCGCCGCGACGAGGTGTTCCTCGTCTCCAAGGTCCTGCCGTGGAACGCCACTCGGGCCGGCACGCGCGCGGCCTGCGAGCGCAGCCTGGCGAGGCTCGGAACGGACCGGCTCGATCTGTACCTCCTCCACTGGCCGGGCGAGCACCCTCTCGAGGACACGATCGCGGGGCTCGAGTCCCTGCGGCGGGACGGGAAGATCCGTGCGTGGGGCGTGTCCAACTTCGACGCCGAGGATCTGGAGCGGGCCGTCGGGATCGCCGGCGAGGGAAAGGTCGCCTGCAATCAGGTCCTCTACCACCTGCGCGAGCGCTCGATCGAGCATGCGGTGATCCCGTTCTGCGAGAAGCACGGCATCGCGGTGGTCGGCTACAGCCCATTCGGCTCGGGCAACTTCCCATCCGCCACGAGCAAGGGCGGCCGAGCGCTCGCCGAGGTGGCTTCGGCGCACGGCGCGACGCCACGCCAGGTGGCTCTGCGCTTCCTCGTGCGCCTCCCGTCGCTGTTCACGATCCCGAAGTCGTCGCGACTAGAGCACGTCGTCGAGAACGCCGGCGCCGCCAACCTCACCCTCGACCAGCGCGAGATCGCCGCGATCGATGCCGCCTTTCCACTCGGCCCGCCCCGCCGAGGCGTCCCCGTGCTCTGACCGTGACGTTCCTGCGCCGCCGTGGAACCATCGCGGCTCGCCCGGCGTTTCCAAACCCGACATGAGAGCGCTTCCACTCGTCGCGGTTCTCCTCGCATGCTCTTGTGGGCAGGTGGCCGGGCCGAGCTCCGAGCGGCGCAACGGCGCCGACCAGCTCCCGGAATCGGGGCCGGCGCCCGCGCCCGCGGGATCGTCGGTCCCGGAATCGGCGCCCGTCGAGACAACGACGTCGCAGCCCGCAACACCAGCGGCGCCGCTGGACGAGGCATCGCTCCTGACGGCGCCGGCGCGCTACGCGTCCGTGATTCCTCGTGCGACCTTTCCGTTCCGCAGGCGCTACGGGAACCTCGTCTACGAGGGAAACAACATCGCCATGCGCGGAGAGCGGGCGCCCGACGGAACGCTCGCGGCGAGCGGCGCCGAGATCGCGGAGCGCTGGCGGAGCTTCGCGAGGGGCGTCCGGCGCCTGATCGTCCTCAGGGACTCGCTGTTCAGCCAGCAGGACCACCCGTTCGACCACGCGCCCTTCGCGGTGATGATGCCGCCGAGCTGGGTGACGGGCGCGCTCGCGGAGCTCGAGGCGGGCCGCGCGATCCGCCCGCTTCGCGTCCCCGATCCCGCCGACGATGCCGCGTGGGGCGCGATCGGCTCGGCCAGCGAGATGTTCGGCAGCTTCCCGCCGAGCCAGCGTCTCTTCGAGCTCACCCGGTTGCGGTCGACCTCCGCGACGGGCGCCGAGCGAGCGCGCATCGCGAATGCTCGCCTGGTGCTGGTGTCGCTGGCGCGGGACGCAAGGGCCATGGTCGACGCGGCGCCCTCGGGTGCGGCGGCGGTGGCCGAGGCGGGCGCCGAGCGGATCGCCGAGAGCGACCGTCGGTACTTCGGAGAGGATCTGCGACGGCAGCGCCTCTTGCCGATCTTCGTCGAGAACCCGAACCGGCACGAGGTCGTCGACGAGGGCAAGGGGCTCGCGATCGCCGGCCGCGACGACGTCTCCGCGCGCGCGATGGAGCTCGCGAGAGACGCGATCTACCGCCGGCGACTGAGGGACGGCGACCTGGCGATCGAGCGCTACGACCTGTCGAAGCCCGAGGAGCGGCGGCGCGCCATCTCGCTCTGCGAGGCCCTGCTCCCACGAGGCGCGCCGCCACCCGGCGGAGACGTTTGGCTCTGGGTCAACGGCCCACTCGACCCGCTGGGAGTGAGGGGCGAGGACGCGAGCGCCTACATCGCGGCGTTCCGCGCGGAGCTGGGTCGGGCTCGAGTCGAGCTCGGGCGCGTGCGATTCGTGTCGAAGCCGCACGTCGACCTGCCGCGGGGACCGGCGCGTCGGGAAGCGTTCGAGGCCGCCGTGGATCGGTTCCGCGCCCTCGACCTGCCGCTGAGCGTGAACCTGGACACGCGCGCGCTCGAGTCCCTCGTCCACTGATGCGCGTGCACGAGGGTGTGCAATCGAGGAGCCCCGAGCGCTCCGCTTCCGCCGTGGTCGAGCGTGGTCCGCGAAGTGCCGCGGTTTTCTCGGCGTTGGACGGGGCGGCCCAGGACTTGCTGCCCGGAGCGAGCCGTGCGAGGGACGCTCGTCGCGGGTCTCTGTCTCGGACTGCTTCCAGGTCTGGCGGCGGGGCAAGAGGCGCCCAGCCCGGGGCTCGACGCCGAGGAGCGGGCCTTCCTCGATCTCCTCAACCAGTACCGCCGTGACAACGGGCTGGGCGAGCTGGTCGCGACCCTGACGCTCAACACCGCGGCGGATCGGCACGCCTTCGACATGGCCTCCAACGACTGGTTCGACCACACCGGCTCGGACGGCTCGAGCCCCTCCGACCGCTGTGCCTGGGCAGGCTATCCCGGTGGATGCGGCGAGAACCTCGCGGCCGGCTACCAGACGGCGCGCGACGCATTCGAAGGGTGGCGCTCCTCGCCCGGCCACAATGCAAACATGCTCGAGTCCGACTACGCCGCGGTCGGAGTGGCGCTCGAGGTCGCCGAGGGCACGACGTACACCTGGTACTGGGCGACCGACTTCGGCTTCGTGGTGGACGGCGCCGGTTGCGCGTGCACCGACGGCGAGACGCGAGAGTGCGCGAGCGCGTGCGGCCCCGGCGCGGAGACGTGCGCTTCCTGCGCGTGGTCCGCCTGCGACGCACCCGCGCCGACGGCCGAGACCTGCAATGGTCTCGACGACGACTGCAACGGCGTCGCCGACGACGCTCCGGAATGCGCTCCGCCGCCGGAGCCGGAAGACGAAGGCGAGGCGGGAACGGGATCCGAGGACGGCTCCGGGGACGGTTCACAGGCAGGATCCGAGAGTGACCCCGAGCCGGGGGCGCCTGCCGGACCGGGCTTCGGCGCGGACCCGGATGAACCCGACGAGCTGGCGCTCGACCCGGGCTGGGGCTCGGACCCCGACGGATGGTCCGGCGGATCCAGCCCCGAGGTCGGCTTGACCGCCGGCTGCGGGGCGAGCCCCGGCCAGCCTCGGACCTGCGAGCTCGTGATCGCCCTCGCCGCCCTCCTCGGCGTCTTCGCCATGCGTCGCGCGCGGTGAGCACGGTCACTCGGCGGAAGTCATCGTGTCGTGGACGTCCGGCCGCTGCGATGAGGGGTCGCCACCGTAGCTGCAGCTCACCATGAGGGCCCGCGCCCAGCCGCTCTCCCGTCTGCCCGACGAGCCAGTACACGAGCTCGATCACGGCCCCGTCAGCTCCGCACGTTCCGCGTACAGCGACCCGATCGCAGCGTCGCGGTCGCGGGCCTCCGCAACGCCTCACCCTTTTCCCGCTTGGTCGCCCAGGGCCGTGGGGCAGCGTTCGACAAGCATCCGCGTCTGGCTTATCGTTCATGTTGTGAACGATTTTCGTTTACTCCCCAGAACGATCTCGCCAGTCCTGGAGCGCGCTCTCGCGACTTTCCCCGTGGTCGTGCTGACGGGAGCGCGACAGACCGGCAAGACTACCCTCGTCCGAACGCTGCCCTCCGCTCCCGACCGCTCCTTCCGCTCGCTCGATGACCTCGACGTTCTCGAGCGGGCCCGGGAGGAGCCAGACCTGCTCGTCCGCGAGTCGGATCGCCTGACACTCGACGAGGTCCAGCGCGCCCCCGACCTGCTGCGCGCCATCAAGCGGGTCGTGGACGACCGGCGTCGGGCGGGCCAGTTCCTTTTGACCGGGTCCGCCAATCTGCTTCTGATGAATGCCGTATCCGAGACGCTGGCTGGAAGGGCCGTCTACCTGAGGCTCGGGCCGCTTGGCGAGCGCGAGAAGTCAGGGCAGCCCGCTCCGGCGCCGTGGACCGCGCTCCTCGAGGCGGCAAGCGCCGAGGAGGCTGCCCGTGTCCTGCGCGCCGTCGAGCCGTGCCCGAAGCGATGGAGGGATGCCGTCCTCGAAGGTGGCCTGCCGCCGGCGGTGTCGCTCGGCCCCGAGGATCGGGCTCGCTGGTTCGACGGCTACGTCTCGACGTACCTCGAGCGCGACCTCCAGCAGCTGTCGAGCATCTCGGACCTGTCGGACTTCCGCCGGCTGCTGCGTCTCGCCGCGCACCGGCTCGGCGGCCTGCTGAACCGCGCCGAGCTCGCCCGCGATGGCGGCCTGAGCCGACCCACCGCTCACCGCTGGATCAATCTGATGGAGGTCTCGTTCCAGGTTCGCCTCCTGGTCCCCTTCTCGGCGAGCCGGACGAAGCGGCTCGTCAAGACACCGAAGCTGTATCTCGGCGACACGGGACTCGCCGCCCACCTCGCCGGAATCGCCCAGCCCGAGGCGTTCCGGGCGCTGCCGAACGAAGGAGCCTGGCTGGAGCACCTCCTCCTGAACCACCTCGACAACTGGCGCGAGACCGTGAGCCCGCGACCCGAGCTCTTGTTTTGGAGGACTCCAGAGGGCGCGGAGGTCGACTTCGTTCTGGAGCAAGGTCGGACTGTCCTGCCGATCGAGGTCAAGACCACTTCCCGCGCACGGCGAGAGGACGCGGCTTCCCTGGAGCGGTTCCTGGACCAGCAGCGTGGGGCTCGGTTCGGCATCCTCGTCAACGACGGAGCGGAGGTCCAGCTCGTCTCGCGGCGCGTGGTCGCGGCGCCAGTCGGCCGACTCCTCTGAACATGCGCACCACGAACGCGCTGGAGCGAACGAGAATCTGCAGTAACCTCGGCGGATGCGCGCTCCGAGCGATCGCCCGAGCAGACCGGTGGGCTGGATCGCGCCCGGACCCGCCCCCGCGGCGCCGCCGCGTCTCGGGCCCGGCGCCGATGAGGACCTCTCCTATCTGACGGGCGACTGGCGCATCTTCCAGAAGCGGCGTGGCCACCGCTGGTCGGTGGACGACCTGTTGACCGCCTGGGTCGCGGCCGAAGCCGTCGCCGCGCGCCCGCCGGCCTGGGCGCTCGACCTCGGATGCGGAATCGGATCGGTCCTGCTCATGATCGCCTGGCGCTTCCCGGACGCGCGATGCGCGGGCATCGAGGCGGTCCTGGAGCGGGCCGCCTGCGCGCGCCGCTCCGTCGAATGGAACGGCGCCTCCGGACGCTGCAGCGTGCTCGACGGCGACCTGCGCGATTCCGCGGTGCTCCCGTCGAGCGATCGCTTCGACCTCGTGACCGGTACTCCACCTTACTTCGCTCCAGGCACCGGCGGCAGGCATGCGTGCGGTCCATGCTGCTTCGAGCAGCGTGGAGGCGTGGAGGACTACTGCCTCGCCGCGGCGCGCTGGCTCGCACCGGGCGGACGGTTCGTGACCTGCTCGGGCGAGGACCATGCGGCGCGGGTCCCGCCCGCGGCCGCGACCGCGGGGCTCGAGATCACGGCCCGCCTCGATGTCGTCCCGCGCGAGGGCCTGAAGACCTTGTTCGCCGTGTACACGATGGCTCGCGTGGCGCCCCACGATGCGGTCGAGTCGAGGATCGTCGTGAGAGACAGGTCCGGGCAGTGGACCGACGGATTCCTTCGCGCTCGGGCCGCGATGGGGCTTCCACCGCCCACGCGCCGGCCCTGAGCTCCGTTACCGGTCCGGCCCGGCGGCGACAGCCCGAGTGTGCCCTCGCCCACGGACCCGCGTCGACCTGGCCACAGGCCCCCGGGTGGCGACCCGCGGAACTTCGGGACAGTTCGTGGCTCCAACTCCGTGGCACCGCGCTTGCGACGAAGCCGGGAGGTCATGCAGCCCGTCGAGACGGAAAACTCCATCGATGTCGCGGTCGCCCTGACGCGCTCGCGGCTCGCCCGCGCGGCGGGACGCGCGCTCCTGACCAGGCGGGCCGGGTGGCTCGTTGCCGGCGCAGCGGTCCTCGGCGCGTCGAGGCCGCTCCTCTGGCCTCTCGGGGACGAGGCGCCGCTGTGGAGCGGGATCGTGCGAGCGCTCGGGCTCATGGCTGCGGGGCTCGTCGTGGGAGCCCTCGGGCTGATCCTCGCGGGACGTCGGCGGCGTCCGTCGCAGCTCGGCGCCGCGCGCGCGATCGACGGTGCCCTCGGCCTCGACGAGGTCGTGGCGAGCGGCCATGCTTTCGGCACCACAGGGCGCGCCGGTCCCGTCGTCGAGCTCGCCCGGTCGCGCGCCGCGAGCGCGATCGCGACGCTCGACGTGGAACGGTCGTTCCCCCTACCGTCGCTCCGGCCGACCCGGCCCCTGATGTGGCGAGTGGCGGTCCTCGCGGTCCTCGCCGCGACGATCGGCGCCTACGACCCCGTCCTCACGGAGGCGCTGGTGTCGCCCCCGACCTCGACCGAGAGCCGCGCCACCTCGCGCCTCGAAGAGGCCGCTCGCGCCGTCGAGACGAGGACGGAGTCGCCGCGACGCCAGGAGAAGCGCGCGAGCGCGGCGACGCGCAGCGCACGCGACCGCGGCGCCACGGACTCGAAGAACCTCGCGAAGACAGCCCGCGACGCCGCGCGCGCGGCTCGGCGGGGCGATCGTTCCGGGGCGCTGGCCAGGCTCGATGCGCTCCGGCGCGCGGGCGAGGACCGCGCGGGAAGGTCCGGACGCCTGGACGACGCACTGCGCAGGATCGCCGAGGCGCTCCAGCCGGCGTCCGCCTCCCGGAGCGCCGGGCAGGCGCGTCCCGCCCCGGCCAGGACGAGCGCCTCGCAGGAGCTGAGGCGCCTCGCCAAGCAGATGCAGTCGCCCTCCTCGCAGGCCGAGCGCGAGTCGGCCGAGCGCATGCTCTCGAGGCTGTCGAAGGCCGCGGACGCGGCGCGGCGGGGCTCGCGCGACTCCGCGGCGAGCGAGCGGGCGGCCGAGGCGCTCAGGCGAGCGGCCGAGGCGCTCTCGCGCGGTGACGGCGAGGCGGCGGCGAGGGCGCTCGACGAGGCGGCGAGCCGCGCGGAGGAGCTCGAGGAGGCCCGGCGCCAGGCCGAGCGCGATGCGGAGCGGATCATGGCGATGCTGGACGCGTCGGGAGCGCTCGAGCGCGCCATCCAGATGGCCATGCTCGGTCGGGAGGGCGAGGACGGGTCGGGCCAGGGCGCGGGGATGCAAATGGGTGACGGCGAGGGCGAGGGTGGATCACCCTCGGCCGCTCTCGGTCGGGCGATCGCCGCCCGCCTGGCTGCGATGGGCGTGACGTCCGGCGCACCGGGCACCGGTGACGGCGGCCACGTCCCGGACCGTGGGCGCTCGAGGCGAAGGGGGCTGGAGCCGCAGGGCTTGCTCCACGCGCGCTCCCAGGTGCGCGAGGGGCAGCGCGCGGTCCTCGCCATCCAGGGCCTCGGGCGCGGCGGTGAGCCGACGCGGGCGTTCCGCGAGGTGTTCCCGGCCTACGACGCGGTCGCGGAGGAAGGCATCCAGGACGAGTCGATCCCGGCCGCGCGTCGCGCGGTCGTGCAGCGGTATTTCCAGGGCATCCGGCCCGGACACTGAAAGGGTGAGCCATGACGAAGCTAGCGTTGGTGAGCGTGCCCATCTCGGATGAGGCACGGACGGCCGAGGACGCGCTCGATTCGGCGCGCCGGGTGGGAACGCGGATCCGGGAAGGGCTCGCGTCGGTGATCCTCGGGCAACAGGACGTCCTCGACGGAGTGGTGACCGCGCTCCTCGCAGGAGGGCACGTCTTGCTCGAAGGCGCTCCGGGCCTCGGCAAGACACAGATCGTGCGGACCCTGTCGACCCTGGTCGGAGGCTCCTTCGCCCGCATCCAGTTCACGCCCGACCTGATGCCGAGCGACGTGGTCGGAACGAGCATGGTCGTCACGACCGCCTCGGGCGGCAAGGACATGACCTACCGCCAGGGACCCATCTTCGCGAACCTGGTCCTGGCCGACGAGATCAACCGCGCGACTCCAAAGGCGCAGAGCGCGCTGCTCGAAGCGATGGCCGAGCGCACCGTCTCGGTGGACGGTCAGCCCCGCCCGCTCCCGGCGCCGTTCTTCGTCCTGGCCACGGAGAACCCCATCGAGATGGAGGGAGTCTTCCCGCTGCCGGAGGCGCAGCTCGACCGCTTCCTCTTCAAGCTCGTCGTCAGGATGCTGGACCTCGAGACCCTCGCGCGCGTCGGTGCTCGGGCCGACGAGCCCGCGCCGCCCTCGGCCGTGACCTCGCCGGCCGAGCTCCTCGAGGCGCAGGCCGCGGCCAGAAAGATCCCGGCCGCACCGCACGTCGAGCGCTGGGCCGCGCGACTGGTCCTCGCCACGCACGCGCCGAAGGGCGTTCGCTACGGTGCCGGCCCGCGCGCCGCGCAGGCCCTGATGGCATGCGGGAGGGTCAAGGCGCTTCTCGACGGCCGCGCCGCCGTCGCCATCGAGGACGTGCGCCGCGTCGCGCCCGACGTCCTGCGACACCGGGTCGTCCTGGGCTTCGAGGCGGAGGCGCAGGGGCTGGACGCCGACGAGATCGTCGCCCAGGCAGTCGCCTCTACCCCCGTGGAGTGATCGATGGACGCGCTCGATCCCCACGCGCCGCTCGTCTCGCCGGAGATCGCCGCACGCCTCGCCCGGCTGTCGCTCCAGGCACGCAGGATGCCCGAGGCGCGCCGGCGAGGGCGGCGCCGGACGAGGCGACCCGGAGGTGGCGCGGACTTCATCGACACCCGCCCCTACGCGCTGGGCGACGACCCGCGCCGCATCGCGTGGCCCGCGTTCGCCCGGCTCGAGCGCCTCCTCGTCCGGCTCGTGGCGGACGATGCGCCGCTCCGGCTCGCGCTCGTCGTCGACACCAGCAGCTCGATGGGGTTCTCCTCGAACGGAGCGCCGTCCAAGCTGGTACAGGCCGCACGGATCGCCGCTGGTCTCGCGACCGTGGCGCTCACGGGCGAGGATCGCGTGGGCGTGGTCTCGTCCTCGAGCACTGCGAGCCCGGTCCTCCGCGCTTCCGGCGGCCGTATCGGGCTCGGGCGCCTGTACGGCGCGCTCGACGCGCTCGCGCCCTCGGGCACGACCGACCTCGGCGCCGCCGCGTCCGCGGCCTCGCGGGCGACAGGAGGCCGGGCGCTCTGCGTGATCCTCAGCGACTTCCTCGATCCTGCGGGGGCGCTCGCGGGCGCGCGCGCGATGTGCGCCCGGGGCCACGAGGTAGCGCTCGTGGAGGTGCTCGATCCGCAGGAGATCGATCCACCGGACCTGTCGGGCCACGACCTCGAGGACCAGGAGACCGGCGAGATCGTGGTCCTGCCGGCCGAGGGCGCCACGGAGGCGTACCTCGCGGCCCTGGCGACCCACCGCGCGGCGATCGACGCGGGCGCAGCGGAGATCGGAGCGCCGGTGCTCAGAGTGTCGACGACCGAGCCCTTCGACTCGATCGTCTGCCTGGCGATTCGAGCCGGCCTCCTCAGGAGTCAAAGGACATGACCTTCGCCGCTCCACTCCTTCTGGCCGGGCTCGCGCTGCTCGTTCCCGTGCTGGTCGCGTTCCTGGTTCGCCGCCGCCACGTGATGCGGACCGTCCCTTCCGTCTTGCTCTGGCGCATCGCGTCGGTGTCGAGGGCCAGGAGCCGCCGCATCAGGACGCTCACCCGCCTCCTCGCTCTCGCCCTTTGCCTCGTGGGCGTTGCCGCGCTCGTGCTCGCGGCCGCGCGGCCGGCCGGGCTGACGCACGGGGAGACCGTCGCGATCGTGGTCGACGTGTCGGCCTCGATGGAGGCGGGCTCGTTCGAGGAGGCACGCTCCGTCGTCGCTCGGATGCTCGCGATCCGGGGAGCCGGGGACCAGATCGCGCTCATCGCCGCCGGCCCCCGGCCGGTGCGCCTCGCGGGCCCGACGAGCGACGGCGCCGCCCTCGACGAGGGCCTCGACCGGCTGCGGCTCGTGCCGGGCGGCGCCGACCTCGGGGCCGCGATCGACCTCGCGTCGTCTCTCGTCGCCGGCGCGCGAGGCGCGCGAATCGTCCTCGTGAGCGACGGTGGGCTGGCGGCGGGCGATCCGTCGTGGGAGCGGCGCGGCGTCCCGATCGGAGAGCGACGCATCCTGCCGTCCTCGCGCGACAACGTCGGGATCGTGGGCTTCGCGACCCGCCCTTCGCGCGACTCGGCCGGCGACGACCGCGAGGCGCTCGTCAGCGTCGCGACCTCGTCCGCCCGGCCCAGGAGGGTCGTCGTGGCGGTGTCCGCCAACGGCAAGGACCTCGCGCGGCGAAGGGTGGACCTCCCCGCGAGGGGCCGATCGGAGCTCCGGGTGCGACTGCGGGTGGCGGCCAGGCGGCTCACCGCGACCGTCACGCCGGCGGACGGCGTCGCGGACGCGATCTCCCTCGACGACGAGGCTAGCCTGACCCCCGGGCGGAGCGTGCCTGGGCGCGCGATCCTCGTGACCAAGGGGACCGAGGCAGAGGGCCCTTCGGCCTTCTTCGCCGAGCAGGCGCTGCGCGCGGCCGGCGTGCGCGAGGTCGTTCGCGTCGCGCCCGACCGCGCCGTCCAGATCGTGCGCTCCGACGACGTCGTCGTCGTCCTCTCCGAGGCCCCGGACCGCCGCGCCGACACGCCCACGCTGTACCTCGGGACGACGGCCGGCGCACTGCCCGTCCAGATCGCCAAGGTGCTCGACGGCAGCGCAGGCGAGACCAGGCTTCGATCCATCGAGACCCGCGATGCGGTGACCCGTGGCGTCGAGCTCGAGGGTGTCACGATCGAGCGCGCGGTCGCGGTCGACCCGCCGAGCGGCGCGCGCGCGCTGGTCGATCTGGACGGCGGCACGGTGGTCTCCTCGGGTGGCGCCGGCAGGGGCTCGTGGGTCTACATCGGGATCGACCCGGCTCGATCCGACCTCGTCCTGCGCGTGGCCTTCCCGGTGCTCGTCGCGAGCGCGCTGCAGTCGCTCGGCGGCGCCTCCTCCGTCGCGGTGGCGCCGACGGTCCCGGCCTCGGAGACCTCGATGCGGGAGGGCCAGGTCACGGCCGTGCCGCTGCCGGAAGTATCCTGGAAGGTGCCGGTCGCCCCCGCGGCGCTCCTGGGGATCCTCGGGATCCTCCTTCTGGCCGCCGAGGGGCTCGCGTGGCGGAAAGGACTCGTGTCATGAAGCGGACAGCCCTCATCCTGAGGACGGTTGCGCTCCTCCTGATCGTGACGGCGCCGCTCGCGCCGCGCGCCCACCGGGAGGGCACCCAGAGATCCGTGATCTACCTGGTCGACGGCTCCGACAGCATCTCGCCTCCGGAGCGGGCGAGGGCCAGCCGGTTCGTCGACGAGGCCTTCGCGAGGCGCGGGACGACGCAGGTGGGCATGGCGATGTTCGGTGCGCGCCCGGAGCTGGTCGTGCCGGTCGGCGCCGATCCGGCGGGGCGCAAGCTGGGCGGCCCCTACGCGCCCTTGCCGGGGACCGACATCGGCGCGGCGGTGCGGCTCGCGGCGGCAGCGCTTCCCGACGGGGGCGAACGGCGGATCGTCCTGTTGTCCGATGGCCGCACGACGACCGATTCGACCGAGGCGCTCGCCGAGGTCCGGGCGGCACGCAAGCGGGGGATCCTCCTGGACGTCGTTCCTCTCGGTGAGAGCATGGCATCCGAGCCGGTCGTCAGGGAGATCGGTACGGTGCGGCCGCACGTGTCCGAGGGGGAGCCGGTCGAGGCGGTCGCGCAGGTCCGCGGCGCAGCGGGCGCCGAGGTCCCGCTCGTCTGGTCGCGCGACGGCGATCAGATCTCGAGGACCACCGTCACGCTCGACTCGCGCGGCGAGGGCGAGGCTCGGCTCGACGACGTGGAGGCGGACTCCGGCGTGCACGTGTACCAGGCGTGGCTCGGCCAGGAGCCCTACGACTCCGCGCGCACCGTCGCGATCGTGTCCGGCAGACCGCGCGTCCTCGTGCTCGGCACCGACGGCGAGCGCCCCACGCTCCTGGCAGACGCGCTCGAGCGCGCCGGCGCGGATCTTCGCGTGACCGCGCTGGCCGACGCACGGATCGACGAGACGACGCTCTCCGAGCTCGACCTCGTGGTGCTCGCGGACCTGCCGATCGCCCGCGCGGGCGAGGTGACGCTGCTGGCCGGGCTGGACGCCCAGAGCCAGGAGGCCCTCATCGAGTTCACCCGGCGCGGTGGCGGCGTCGTCGTGACCGGGGGCACCTACGGCTTCGCGCCCGAGTGGGGATCGGCGCCGATCGCCCGGATGCTGCCGGTGGAGATCGAGGATCAAGGCGAGCTCGAGGATCCGCGTCTGGCGATGGCCATCATGCTGGACAGGTCGGGCTCGATGGGAGCGTACGTGGGCTCGCACTCCAAGATGGAGCTCGCGGTCGAGGCGGCGCTCGCCGCGGCCGTCACGCTCGAGGCCGACGACCTCGTCGCGATCGCCAGCATCGACACGGTCACGACCTGGAACCAGCCGCTGGGCCCGGCGAGCCAGCTACCCGCACGCCAGGAGGCCATCCGGTCGATCGACGCGGGCGGCGGAGGGATCTACGTCTACACGGCCCTCGCCGACGCCTACGCCGCGCTCCGCGGCGCCTCGACGCCCGTGCGGCACGTCCTGCTCTTCAGCGACACGGCCGACAGCGAGGAGCAGTTCGGGGGCTGCCCGTTCGCGCCCTGTCGCGACCAGGGCAACTCGGCGATCTCGCTGGCGGCGACCGCTCGCGACGCGGGCATCACGACGAGCGTCGTCGGGATCGGCAGCGAGCGCGACCACGACACGCAGTTCCTGCGGGACCTCGCGGCCACCGCGGGCGGGCGCTTCTACCTCACGAGCCGGGCGACGGATCTGCGGAAGATCTTCATCTCGGAGACGCGCGCGGCGGCGCGGTCGAACGTCAGGGCCGAGCCCGTACGGCTCTCGCAGGTCTCGGACCATCCC
>JACPQR010000119.1 GCA_016190375.1 Deltaproteobacteria bacterium | reverse complement strand
GATTGGGAACGTGTTCAAGATACCGCGCCCGGGCAGGGCGCCTACCTTGCACGTGCCCAAGCCGGCGGGGGCGGTGCCGGTGGGTTTGAGCGTGGTCCGGATTGGGAACGTGTTCAAGATACCGCGCCCGGGCAGGGCGCCTACCTTGCACGTGCCCAAGCCGGCGGGGGCGGTGCCGGTGGGTTTGAGCGTGGTCCGGATTGGGAACCCCGCCAGCACCGGCACCTTCAGTCGCCGGCGGCTCATTGGGTGCCTCGCAGGGCGCGGGCGGCTTCCACCACGATCCGCTTGTCGCCGTACTGGGCGCCGGTCATTGCCGCGATCACGGCGTCGACTTGCTCGGAGCGGACGCCGACGAACGTGTGGCGGTTGCGCACCTGCACACGGCCGATGTCGTCGGGACCCAGACCAGCACGCTCTCTCACGAGCTTCTCGATCTCCGCCGCTCGCACTCCGTCGCGACGGCCCAGGCTGACGAACAGCGTCGTCATCCCTGCCTCCTCGGGCTCCTCGGCTTCTTCGGCCTGCTCCACGGGTCGCGGCGCCGGCGAGGCCAGGGAAGGCACCGGTTCGTACCGCTCCCAGAAGTCCTCCGGCGATCCCGAGGGGTGGGATGGCGCTCGAGCGGGCTCCCTCTTCGGCGGTGCCGCGGCCGGTGGCGGCGGTGGCTGTGCGCCGGGCTCGGTCGCGTCATCTCGCGTCGGCGCGGTGGACGGCTGGGCCGCTCGAGCGATCGGCGCCCGAGGGGGGGCAACTCGGCGCGAGACCGGCGCCGGGGGTGGCTGTGGGCCGGGATCGGCCGCGAGATCCCGCGTCGGCGCGGTGGATGGCTCGGCCGCTCCACCGATCGGCGCCGAAGGGGGCGCGGCGCGGCGCGAGACCGCCGCCTGTTCGACGCGGCTCGCGCCTGCGTCGAAGTGCCGTCTCAGCAGCGCGGCGAAGATCCGCTCTCCTTCCAGGTGTACGAGGACCCGGCGGGCCAGGGCGCGGCAGTCCTCCCCTGGCTCGTCGGACAGGTCCACGAGGAGCGACTCGAGCTGGTCCACCTCGCGCCGCGTCCGCTCCTCGGCCTCGCTGGGCAGCTCCCTTTCGATCGGCTGGATCCGGTAGAGCAGGCGAAGGAAGTAGAGGTTCCCCAGGTCGCGAGGGGTCACGAGCGAGATCGCCGTGCCGGCGCGACCCATCCGCCCTGTCCGTCCCGTGCGGTGCACGTACAGCTCGAGCGACTCCGGGAAGGAGACGTTGATCACGTGGGACAGGTGCGAGATGTCGATCCCCCGCGCCGCCACGTCGGTGGCAACCAGGAATCGGATCTTCCCCTCCCGCAGGCGCTGCATCACCTTCTCGCGATCGGCCTGGCCGAGGTCGCTCGAGATCCACGCGGCGTTCCAGCCGGCCTTGACGAGCGCCCTCGCGATGAGCTGGGTCTCCTCGCGCGTGTTGCAGAACAGGAGCGCGGCGTCAGGGTTCTCGAACTCGAGGATCCGGCAGAGGTCCTGCGCCCTTCCGGCTCCGCTGACGCGGTACATGAAGTGGCGGATCTCGAGCGCGGCGACCTGATCGCTCGAGAGCGAGACGAACTCCGGGTCCTGCATGTGACGCTGTGCGAGCCGCTGGATGTCCGCGGGTATGGTGGCGGAGAAGAGCACGGTCTGCCGGGAGGTCGGGAGCTGGGCGACGATCGCCTGGATGTCCTGCTCGAAGCCCATCGAGAGCATCTCGTCCGCCTCGTCGAGGACGAGGAGTCGCAGGCCGCTTGTCTTCAGCGTGCCGCGACGCAGGTGATCGAGGATGCGTCCGGGCGTACCGACGACGATCTGGGCGCCGGCGCGGAGCGCGTCCACTTGCCGGCCCATCGCGGCGCCACCGTAGACGGCGACCACCTTCTGGCCCGTGCGGGCCGTGATGCGCCCGAGCTCCTCGGCGACCTGCAGCGCCAGCTCCCGGGTCGGCGTGAGGACCATCGCCTGCACGCCCGGCCGCGAGGTCACGAGCTTCTGCGCCATCGGTATCCCGAAGGCGGCGGTCTTGCCCGAGCCCGTCTGGGACTGGACCATCAGGTCGCGGCCGGCCAGCATGGCGCCGAACGTCTTCACCTGGACCAGCACGGGGCGCTCGAAGCCCATCTCGCTCAGGGCTTCGAGGACGGGCCCGGTGCAGCCCATCTGCTCGAAGGTCGTCGTTTCCTGGGGGGTCAGCGGATTCTCTGCCACGGGCGGGTCAAGTACCCCGGCCTGCTCGGGGGGTCAAGTCGGGCGCCCAAGACGCGTCGAACGATCGCTTTGCCGTGCTTCGGGCGCTCCCCGGATTGGTTGAACAGGAAGGCGGGAAGACGGGAAGGACCTGATTCATCCGGCCCCTTCAATCCTTCGTGCCTTCCTGTTCAATCTCCAGCCCAGCGCCGGCCAGGGCCGGGGCATCAGCGATCGGTCGACGCACCCCTCAGACCCGGTCGACGCTGATCACGCCGTCGATCTTCTGCAGGTGGCGGATCACGGCCTTGAGCTGGCCGAGGTCGGTGACCGCGAACGAGAAGGTGTTCACGGCCCTATCCGCGTCGCCGGTCTTGCAGGTGGCCTGCGAGATGTTGATGCCGTCCTGCGAGAAGGCCGTGGAGATCGTCGCGAGGATCCCGGGCCGATCGGCCGTGATCACCCGTAGCGAGACCGGCCGTGAGGAACGGGTCTTCGCGTCCCACGAGACCTCGATGCGGCGGTCCGGGTCGACGTCGATCGCCTTGGGGCAGGAGTGCCGGTGCACGGTCACGCCGCGCCCGCGCGTGATGAAGCCCGTGATCTCGTCTCCGGGAAGGGGGCTGCAGCAGCGGGCGTACCGCACGAGGATGCCGTCGACGCCGTTGATCTTGATGCCGCCTTGATCCTTGCGGGTGACCTTCCTGATGAGCTGCTCGACCTTGCTCTCGCGGAACTCCGTGGGAGGCGCGCTCCGGCGCTCCTCCGGGACGAGCAGGTCGATCACCGCCTGGGTCGAGGCCTTGCCGTACCCGATCGCGCAAAGCAGCTCGTCCGCCGTGCCGATGCGCATCTCGGTGGCGGCCTTCTCGAGCTCGCCGGCCTTCTGGATGCGCGCGAGCGAGAGCGAGTGCTTGTGGAGCTCGCGCTCGAGCAGCTCCTTGCCCAGGGTCAGGGCTCGCTCGCGCTGCTCGAGGCGGATGTAGGAGCGGATCCTGGCCTTGGCGCGCGAGGTGACGACGAAGTCCAGCCAGTCCTTCGACGGGTGCTGCTGGTTCGAGGTGAGGATGTCGATCGTGTCGCCGTTGCGCATCTTGTAGCGCAAGGGCTGGATCGCGCCGTTGACCCGCGCGCCCGAGCAGTGGATCCCGAGGTCGGAGTGGATCGCGAAGGCGAAGTCCACCGGCGTCGCGCCGCGCGGGAACACGCGCACCTCGCCCTTGGGCGTGAAGACGTAGACCTCGTCCGAGAAGAGGTCGACCTTCACCGTCTCGAGGAACTCGGCGGGGTCCTTCATGTCGCGCTGCAGCTCCATGAGCTGCCGGAGCCACGTGAACTTCTCCGCGTCCTTGGCCTCGTAGCCGCCCCTGTCCTTGTACCGCCAGTGCGCGGCGATGCCGTCCTCGGCGATCCGGTGCATCTGGCGGGTCCGGATCTGGATCTCGACCCTCTCGCCCTTGGGCCCGATGACCGTCGTGTGCAGCGACTGGTACATGTTGGGCTTGGGCAGGGCGATGTAGTCCTTGAACCGGCCCGGGATGGGCGTCCAGCGCGAGTGAATCACTCCGAGCACGGCGTAGCAGTCGGCGACCGTCTCGACGACGATCCGGAAGGCGATCACGTCGAAGACCTTCTCGAACTCGACCTGCTGCGCCTTCATCTTGCGGAAGATCGAGTAAAGGTGCTTGGCCCGGCCCGAGACCTCGGCCGCGAACCCCGGTTCGGCGAGCCGGGACTGCAGGACCTTGACGACGTCCTCGATGTATCGATCGCGCTCCTTCTGGCTCTTGTGCACCTTGGTGTCCAGCGCTCGGTGCTCGTCGGGCTCGAGGTAACGGAACGCCAGGTCCTCGAGCTCGCACTTGAGCCAGCTGATGCCGAGCCTGTTGGCCAGAGGCGCGTAGATCTCCATCGTCTCGCGGGCGATCCGCTCCTGCTTCTCCGGCGCGAGGTGCCCGAGCGACCTCATGTTGTCCAGCCGATCCGCGAGCTTCACCAGGAGGACCCGGATGTCCTTCGCCATGGCGACGAGCATCTTGCGGAAGTTCTCGGCCTGGCGGTCCTCCTTGCTGTTGAAGTTGATCAGCGACAGCTTGGTGACGCCGTCGACGAGGAAGGCGACCTCGGCGCCGAAGAGGCGAGCGATGTCGTCCGTCGTCGCGAGGGTGTCCTCGACCACGTCGTGCAGGAGCGCCGCGCAGACGCTCGGGGCATCGAGCTTCAGCTCGGAGATCACGTCGGCGACGCCGAGGGGATGGATGAGGTACGGCTCGCCAGACTTGCGCGTCTGGCCATCGTGCATCTTTGCAGAATAGACGTAGGCCCGATGGATCAGATCGACGTCGGCCGCCGGGTGATACGACTGGACCTTCTCGCAGATATCGGTAAGACGAATCATCGACAGGTGCCGCGCTCGGGGAGCGGAACGATCCCCGCCGGAACCGCACCGTGATTATGTGCCGACCATGAATCTCCGGCAAAGACTTTTCAACGCAGTGCGTCAAGGAGCCCGGCTGCGCCTCTTCGCGATCCTCGGCGCCCTTCTCGTCGTCGTCGTCGTCGTCGTCGTCCCGGCGATGCCACGCGAGACCAGGATCTCCTTTCGCCTCCCTCCGGACGTGCGGTCGCTGGAGGTGGAGTACTGGCGTTCGGACGACCTCGTCCGCTCGGCCCGGTTCACCTGGGACGGAAAGAGCCCGGATCTGTTGCGCCACACGCCCGAGCTGGTGGCGGGTCCCATGGAGGTGGAGGCCAGGGTTCGAGACAGGGCAGGGCAGACGTGGACGATCCGCCGCCGCATCGAGATCGATCCCGACCGCATTGTGCGCGTGGACCTGCGGCCTTAGTACCAGTTGACTTGAGGGGCTCCGCCCGGGACGATGCAGCCGCTTGACCAGCACCGCTCCCAGGACGGCTTCCCCGGAGGGAGGCAGGCCGATCGAGCTCGCACGCTGTCTCGTCGTGGTCCTCTCGGGCGAGTCGCGCGGCAAGGAGTACCTCTTGACCGGTGACATCTGCCGCGTCGGCAAGGCCCGAGACAACCACATCGTCCTGGAGGACGAGACGGTCAGCCGGTACCACTTCGAGATCGTCCGAGAGCCGAAGGGCTTCCTCCTCAGGGACACGGGAAGCACGAACGGAACCCAGCTCGATGGATCGGAGATCCGGGAGGCATACCTCAAGACCCTGTCCGTCGTGACGGCCGGTACGGTGCAGATGAAGCTTCGCTCCTTCGTCGAGCGGATCGACCGCAAGCCGTCCGAGGTCGATCGCTTCGGCGAGGCCGTCGGGCGCTCGCCCGAGATGAGGGAGGTCTTCGGCATCCTCGCGAAGGTCGCACCGACCGACTCGACCGTCCTTCTGACCGGCGAGCCCGGCACCGGAAAGGACCTCCTGGCGCGGGCGATCCACGCGGCCAGTCCTCGCGCTGCCAAGCCCTTGGTCCGCGTCGACTGCGCGGGCCCGCTCGCCGCGCTCGAAGGCGAGCTCTTCGGGTTCGAGCGAGGGGCCGGAGCGCTGTCGCCGCGTCCAGGCGCCTTCGAGGCCGCGAGCGGCGGCGTCGTCTACCTCGACGAGGTCGGCGAGCTCCCTCTGGAGGCGCAGCCCAAGCTCCTTCGAGCGCTCGCCCAGCGAGAGGTCAGGCGCGTCGGAGGACAGCGGTCCATCCGCATCGACGCGCGCATCGTCGCCTCGACGAGGAAAGACCTGGGCGCGGAGGTCGAGCGCGGGAAGTTCCTCGCCGAGCTGCGGTTCCGGCTCGCCGCGTGCCAAGTAGCGATCCCGCCTCTGCGCGCTCGCGCTTCGGACGTCTCGCTCCTCGTGGAGCAGGCCACCGGTCGCGCGCCGGAGCGCGCAGTCGTGGAGTGGCTGTCGCGCCACGACTGGCCCGGCAACGTCCGCGAGCTGCACGCCATCGTCGGGCGCGATTCCGCGGGTGGCGACGCGGCCTCGGGGACGGGCGGGGGCTTTCGGACCGGGGCGTCCTTCCGCGAGGAGAAGGAGCGCTGGGAAGCCGACTTCGAGCGCCGGTACCTGATCTGGCTCATGCGGTGCGCGAAGGGCAACGTCTCGCAGGCCGCGCGCGAGGCGCGGATGGACCGCAAGTACCTGCACAAGCTCCTCAAGAAGCACGGCGTGCAGCTCCGCGAGGGCCACGAGTGAGGGGGGGGATTGGGTGCGTGTCCGGGATGCCGGCGCCGGCAGGCGCCGTTCCTTGCACGTCCCCAAGCTGGTGAAGACGATGCCCGTGGGTTCGAGCTCGGCCCGGCTTGGGAACGCCGTCAAGGTGGGAATCCTCGTGGTCCTGGCGATCGGGGCCGCGTGGTTCCTGTACGCCCAGGTCGAGGAGCGCGCCGGCGCGAGACGCAGCTACCAGGTGTACGCGATCTTCGAGGATGCCCAGGGTCTCGTCGAGAAGTCGCGGGTCGAGATCGCCGGAATCAGCGTGGGCTACATCGAGCGGATCTCGCTCGTCCGGGCCGAGACGGGCGAGCCACGCGCGAGGATCGATCTCGACATCAAGGAGGAGGTGAAGCTGTACTCGGGCACCGGGCCCAACCACGAGGGCGGCGCCACGATCCAGAAGCGCATGACCTCGCTGCTCGGCGAGTTCGCCCTCGTGATCACGCCGGGCACCCCGATCCCGGGCACGGAGATCCCCGATGGCGGGCGCATTCCCCACGTCCTCGGCGAGGGATCGCTGTTCAGCGTCATCAACCAGATGGGCGACGTCCTCGGGGACGTCGGGGTGATCGCGCGCGAGCTCAAGCGTGTGGCCGAGCAGCTCGCCCGGACGTTCGGCACCGAGGAGGGCGGAGACCAGATGAGGCAGGCCCTGACGGACCTCGCCGAGACCGCCGCCGGGGTCAACCGCATCGTGGCCGAGAACAGCATGCTCATCAACCGGACGCTGCGGAACGTTGACCAGATCACGGCCGAAGGAGCGCCGGAGATCCGGCACATCCTCGAGAACACCCGTCTCGTCACGGAGCAGGTCCGCACGCTGGTCGAGAGCCAGAGCGGAAACGTCGGCGGTGCGATCGGCGACTTGCGGGAGACGGTGATGAGCTTGAACCGCGCCGCCGGGACGCTGGAGCGCACGCTCACGCACGCGGAGAACATCGCTCGCTCCGTCGAGGAAGGCCGCGGCACGGTGGGCCGGCTGCTCGGCGACGAGGGTCTGATCGACGAGGTGGAGGGCGTCGCGGAGGGCATCAACGACTTCGTCGGCGGGATCAACCGCCTGCAGACGATCGTGGGGCTTCGAAGCGAGTACAACCTGCTCGCCAACACCTTCAAGAGCTACGTCGAGCTGCGGCTGCAGCCCCGCGAGGACAAGTACTACGTCCTGCAGGTGATCGACGACCCGCGAGGCGACACGGAGTTCAGCTCCACGGTCTACACCAACCGCGGCGGCCCGGCCGACGAGCCGGCGAGCTGGCGGCAGGATCGGGTCACGACCACCGACGCGTTCCGCTTCAGCTTCCAGTTCGCTCGCCGCGTCGGGCCTTTCACGGGACGGTTCGGCATCATGGAGTCCACCGGTGGCATCGGCGCCGATCTGAACCTGATGGGCGATCAGCTCGAGCTGCGCAACGACCTGTTCGCGTTCGGGGAGAACGTCTACCCGCGTTACCGCGCGAACCTGGCCTTCGAGATCGTCAAGCGCATCTGGGTCCTGGGCGGCGTGGACGACGTGCTGAACGAGGGCCGGCGGGACTACCACCTCGGCGCCCAGCTCAGGTTCAACGACCAGGACCTCAAGGCGATCCTGCCGTTCACGCCGACGCCATGACGAGCCGGAAGGTCACCGACGGTGGGGCCATGAGGCGATTCTTCAGGGGCATGAGGTATCCCTTCGGGGGGATGAGCTTCGTGCTCCGGACGCCGTCGGTCTACAAGCTCGCGCTGCCGATCGTGCTCTGTGCGATCCTGATCCTGGGCTTCGTGCTCGTGGCGGGCATACGGTGGGGTGGCGGGCTGATCGACGCGGTCTGGGCGACGCCCGAGAGGGAAGGGTTCTGGGGCGGCGTCCTGTCGGTGCTCCATGGCCTGTACGCGTTCGTCTTCGCTGCAGGCCTGGTCGTGATCGGTTACTACGTGTGGATGGCCCTGACCGCGCTCGTGACGGCTCCGCTGAAGGACCTCCTGTCGGAGAAGATCGAGACGATGCGCACGGGCCGCGAGGGTCCGCCCCTCTCGCTCCCAGCGCTCGTCTCCGAGGTCGGCAGGACGCTGCGGGTCGAGGGCGGCAAGCTGGCAGTGTACGTGGCGCTGATGTTTCCGCTCTGGGTCGCGAGCTTCGCGATCCCCTGGCTGGGTCAACTGCTCCTGACCGTCGTCGGGTGGTACTTCACCGCCGTCTACCTGTGCTTCGACTTCCTCGACTGGCCGATGTCGCGTCGGGGCTGGGGCTTCCGGCATCGCTTCGGGCAGATCCGGCGGAATCAGGCCCTTTCCCTCGGCTTCGGGACATCCTGCTGGCTGCTCCTGTTCGTCCCGATCGTCAACGTCTTCCTCGTCCCGGGCGCCGTGGCAGGAGGGACGAACCTCTTCGTCGATCTCGAGGAAGCCGGCGCGTTCGCTCCCGACCAGAAGGAGGGAGGCGCGCTTGCTGGCCGATAGGTACCGGGTGATCCAGACGCTCGGCGCGGGCTCGATGAGCGAGGTGTTCGAGGCGGTCGACGAGCGAACCGGCGAGCGGGTGGCCGTCAAGGTTCTGCGTCCGAGCCGCGTCACGAACCCCGGCGCGGTCGAGCGGCTGCGGCGCGAAGCGAGGGCGGCCGCGAGCGTGAGCCACCCGAACATCATCCGCATCCTCGACGTGGGGGAGCTGGGACCCGACGTGCCGTACATCGCCATCGAGCTCTTGCACGGACAGACGCTCGCGGAGCGCCTCGTCCAGGGGAGGCTCGCCGTGGGAGCCGCGTTGAGGATCGGCCGCTCGGTCCTCGCGGCGCTCGGGGCGGCGCACGCCGCGAACGTCACCCACCGCGACCTGAAGCCCGCCAACGTCTTCCTGCAGTCCTCGGGCGGAATCAAGATCCTCGACTTCGGGCTCTCGCAGATGACGGGTCCCGACGGCTTCTCGCTGTCCTTGACGCCGCGCGGCCTCGTGTGCGGTACACCCTGTTACATGTCGCCCGAGCAGGCCCGCGGCGAGGACGACGTCGACCACCGCACCGACCTGTTCTCCCTCGGCGTCGTGCTCTACGAGGCGATGGCGGGAACGGGACCCTTCGAGGCGCCGACGCCCATGGCGGTCCTGTCGCGGATCGTGACCGAGGAGCCGTCGCCGCTCGCAGCCGCGGTGGAGAACCTGCCGCCGGCGGTCGACGCGCTGGTCACTCGCGCTCTCTCGAAGAGTCGCGAAGAGAGGTATCAGTCGGCGACCGAGATGCTCGGCGCGCTCGACGCCGCGATGCTGTGAGCGGCGCCCGTTGGGTGCGTTGCACGGTCCGGGCTCTCGCTGGTCGTCGCCGTCGCCGTTGACGTGGACCTTGACGGCGACGTGGACGTGGACCTGGACGCTCCCCGGTTGACGCAGGGCTGGT
>JACPQR010000115.1 GCA_016190375.1 Deltaproteobacteria bacterium | reverse complement strand
GTCGGCGTCCGCGTCCGAGTCCGAGTCGGCGTCCGAGTCCGAGTCGACGTCGGCGTCCGCGTCGCCGCCGCAATCGGGCGCGGCGCAGTCGTCGTCACCTTCGCCGCCGCCCGCGCAGGCGGCGAGGCCGGAAGCTACGAGGGCCGACAGAAGCACAAGCGTCTTTCTCATTCCATCCTCCAGTGAGCTGGCGATTGTCCCGAGCAATGGCCGTGCCGTCCAGTCCCCCTGGGGATCCCCCGAGAAACAGTGGTCTTCACCCCTGCTGCCGGTGCCGCGGCTCACCGTCTGGCACAACCGTGTCGCCGGCCCGCTTCCCACGGGCAGGGCCCGAGCGGCAAGAACACGAGCAAATCAGTACACGATGAGGGAATTGGACTGGATCCCCCGCAGCTTCCTGGCGCGCCCCTCGAGGAAGGCCAGCTCGATGACGAACGAGGCGCCCATGACGATCGCGCCCGAGCCACGCGCGAGCTCGACGGCAGCCGCCGCGGTGCCGCCCGTCGCGATGAGATCGTCGACCAGGATCACACGCGAGGACCGGTTCACCGCGTCGACGTGCATCTCGATCGCGTCGCTGCCGTACTCGAGATCGTAGGACACTCGGCTCGCCGCGGACGGGAGCTTTCCGGGCTTCCGGATTGGCACGAAGCCCACTCCGAGCCGGGCGGCCACGGCGGCGCCGAAGATGAAGCCCCGCGACTCGATCGCGAGGACGTGCGTCACGCCCTTGCCGATCCACGGTTCGCTGAGAAGGTCGATCGAGAGCCCGAGGCATCGCGCATCCGCGAGCATGGGCGTGATGTCCTTGAAGACGATGCCGGGCTTGGGAAAGTCGGGGACGTCTCGGATCATCGCCTTGAGCACCAGCGCGCGGTCGTCGGGGATCATCGGCTCTCCTCCAGATCGGCCAGGAGCACCCTGGCTCGCTCTCGTTCGTCGCTCACCGTGAGCCCGAGATCGAGCGTGAGCGCTGTCAACGTCGCGAATCCTTGCACGATCGCCTCGCCGTCGGAGCCCGGGATCATCTCGGTGTGGGATCCAGGGCCGCCGATCCAGTAGTAGGCGCGGCCACGGGGATCGGTGCGCGCCTCGACCTGGTCGTAGTAGCTGCGCTTTCCGAGCGTGGTCACGCGGATCCCACGGACCTCACCCTCGGGGATGTTCATGCTCACGAGGCGAGGCGCGTGCTCGCCCCGTGCGAGCATCGCCCTCACCACGCGAGTCGCGAGCGCCGCGGCGAAGCCGAACCCCGATCCCGCGTGTCCCGCGAGCGACACCGCGAGACCCATCGTTCCGCGGAGGGCGCCCTCGCGCGCGGCGCCGACGGTGCCCGAGTAGAAGGCATCGCTGCCGAGGTTGGCGCCGTGATTGATCCCCGCGACGACGATGTCGGGCATGCGGCCCTCGAGCACCCCGTACATCCCCACGTAGACGCAGTCGACCGGCGTCCCGTCGAGGGCGAACCGCTGCGGCCCTTCCTGCCGCAGTCGGAGCGGGCGATCGAGCGTGATCGCGTGCGAGGTGGCGCTTCGTTCGGTCTCCGGCGCAACGACCCACACGTCGGCCCAGCTCTCGAGCGACTCGCACAGCGCGCGGATCCCGGCGGCGTGAATGCCGTCGTCGTTGGAGACCAGGATGGTGGGTCGTTTCAAGAGGGAATCCTTGGCGGCTCGTCGGGAGCTTCGGTCTCCCGGTCCCCCCTAGAGTCCGCCCCCCGCGGACTCCCCAGTCGGGGCGAGTGGATTTGAACCACCGACCCCCTGACCCCCAGTCAGGTGCGCTAACCAGGCTGCGCTACGCCCCGAGAGATTGCGCAAGCTACAGCCCGACCGTCCGATCGTCAAGGGCTGTCGACAAACGAGAGCAAGGCCTGCAGGTCCTTGCGGCATTCGACCACGATCCGCTCGAGGCTCTCCAGCCGCTTCTGGCTCTCCCGGGCCCGGCCGTCCGCGGCGTCTGCTCTCTGCACCGCGGCCTTGAGCACGACCTCGAGCTCGGCGACGCGCTTGTCGCCGCGCGGCGAGCGAAGCTCTTCCTCCACCGCGTCGGCGCCCGCCACCTCCTTGAGCCGGCGCCGCGCCCCCTCGATCGTGAAGCGCTCGTCCCACAGGAGCTTCTTGACGAGCAGGATCGTCTCGACGTCCTTTCGCCGGTAAAGCCTCTGCTGAGACCTCGTCTTCTGCGGCCGGATTCGCGGAAACTCCGTCTCCCAGTACCTCAGGACGTAAGGCTTGACGCCCGTGATGTGCGCGACCTCGCCGATCTTGAAGAACAGCTTGTCGGGGAGGATGGCGGCGGCTTCGCCCATCTTCCTCAGGCCCCCACTACGCCGTGGTCGACGAGACCGGCGGCGCCTTGGTCTGTCCCTCGTCGCGACCAGGCTTGCGCTGGTTCAAGGCGTTCTTGAGCACCTGGCTCGGCTTGAACGTCAGGACTCGCCGCTCGGCGATGACGATCGGCGTCCCGGTCTGCGGGTTGCGCCCCATGCGCTGCTTCTTGGCGCGGACCACGAAGTTGCCGAAGCCGGAGATCTTGATCTTCTCCCCACTGCGCAGCGTCTCCTTGATCGTGTCGAACACCGCTTCCACGATCTCGGCCGACTCCTTCTTCGAGAAACCACCCACCTTCTCGTAGATGCTCTCGATGATGTCCGCCTTCGTCATCGTGCGATCGCCGCCCAAACGCCACCTCCTGACTGGTTCCGCCGAACAGGCGGGACTAGATGAGACCACCAAAACGCAGCATTTTCAAGCGTCTACCGCGGCTGGCCACCGAGGTCGTCGACCAGGCCCCCGAGGACGGTCGCGTGCAGGGAATCGACCTCCGCATCCGTCAGCGTCCGGTCCGCCGCTCGGTACCGGATCGACAGGGCCAGGCTCTTCTTTCCGGGCGGAATCTGCTCTCCGCGGTAGACGTCGAACAGCTCGATTGACTCGAGGAGCTCGCCGGAGCTCGCGCCGACCACCCTCGTGATGTCGGCCGCCCTCACCGACTCGTCGACGAGCAGGGCCACGTCCCGACTGACAGCCGGGAAGCGCGGCAGCGGGGCAAAGCGGCGCTCGCCACGAACGGTGCGAAGAGCGTCGAGATCCGCCTCGACCACGGCCACGGGACCTCCCAGGTCCAGGCTCTCGATCACGTCCGGGTGCAGCTCTCCGACCCGGCCCACGACCTTCTGCGCGGCCTCGATGACGCAGGCCGAGCGAGGGTGAAGCCAGGGGAGGCGATCGACCTCGGAGCAGAGCCGGATCGAAGGGGCGACTCCCGTCAGGTCTCGGCAGAGCTCGATGGCCAGGCCCTTGGCGTCGAAGAAGTCGACCTCGGCGGCTCGCTCGAGGTAGGCGTCGCGCGGGCCGGCCATCACCAGCGCGGCCCACAGCTTCTCCCGCGCAGGCGTGGCCGCACCGGGCTTCTCCCACCCGAGGAACACCCTTCCCACCTCGAAGAGCCGCACGCGCTCCTCGCGAACCCGACGGGCCCGAGCGACCGCACGGCAGAGACCAGGCAGGAGCGAGGTCCTCATGACGCTGCGCTCCTCGCTCAGCGGGTTGGACAGCGGCAGCGCCACGGGAGGCAGCCGGAAGGCCTCCAGGTCGCGCGGCGACACGAACGAGTACGAGACGGCCTCGTCGAGTCCCAGCGCGGCCAGCGTGTGGCGTGCGCGCTGCCGGAACGGATAGGCGCGGGGTGTCGGCGGGCCCGTCCGGATGGAAGGGTAGCGCGTGGGGATGGCTTCGTACCCGCGCACGCGCGCGACCTCCTCGACGAGGTCGATCTCGCGAGAGATGTCGGAGCGCGACGTGGGGACGGTCACGTCGAGGTCGTCGCCCCGAGAGGCGACTGTGCAGCCGAGCCTTTCGAGGATGCTCGCCGCCTGGGTCGAATCGACGGGCGAGCCCAGGACCTTCGATAGCCGGCCCGGCCGGAGCCGCAGCGTCCTGGGAGCGATGGGACGCGGGTAGACGTCGATGAGCCCGGGCAGCGCGGCGCCTTCGCCGAGCCAGGTCATCAGCGACGCCGCGTGAGCCAGCGCCAACGGCACGCCGTTCGGGTCCACTCCCCGCTCGAAGCGGTGCGAGCTGTCGGTGTGCAGCCCCAGCCGCCGCGCCGTGCGCAGGATTCCGCGCGGCTCGAAGTGGGCGCACTCGATGAGCACCCGTTTCGTCGAGGGACCGATCTCGCTGCCGGCACCACCCATGACCCCAGCGATCGCGACCGGACCCTGGGCGTCGCAGATGAGGAGGTCGTCGTCGGTGAGCTGCCGCCCGATGCCATCGAGGGTCTGCATCGTCTCGGCAGGGCGGGCGCGGCGGACGACGATCCTCGGGCCAGCCAGCCGGTCGAGGTCGAACGCGTGCAGCGGCTGCCCGAACTCGAGGAGGACGAGGTTCGTCACGTCGACGACGTTCGAGATCGGCCGGATCCCCAGCGTGAACAGCCGGTAGCGCAGCCAGAAGGGCGAGGGCGCGATCGTCAGGCTCACGACCGCGGCCGCGGCGTAGCGCGGGCAGCGCTCGGCGTCCTCGACGGCGACGCTCACGACCTCGTCGATCCGCCGCACGTCGGCACGCTGTGGAGCGGAGGGCTCGGGCGGCACCCAGGGCCTCCCGAACAGGGCCGAGACCTCGCGCGCGACCCCGGTGTGGCCGAGGCAGTCGCCCCGGTTCGGGGTGAGCCCGAGGACCAGGATGTGATCGACGAGATGAAGCGCCTGCGCGAGCGGCTGTCCGGGCGCGAGCGAAGGGTCCTGGGTCGGGGGCTTCCCGGCGCCGTCGTCGAGAACCAGGATGCCTTCGGCGTCCGGCCCGATGCCCAGCTCCGCCTCGCTGCAGATCATGCCGTCGGACTCGATGCCCGCGAACCGGCGCCTGGCCACGACGAGGTCGCCAACGACCCCGGGAAGTCCCCGACGGGGGACGCGCGCCCCCTCTAGCGCCAGCGCGACCCTCCCCGGTGGCCTGGGCACGTTCGGCGCCCCGCAGACCACCGTGCGGGTCGCGGTCCCGTCGTCGACCTCGACGATGACCAGCTTGTCTCGCTCGGGATGTGGGCGACAGGACTTCACGGCGCCGACGACGATGCGGTCGAGTCCTTCGCCGACACGCTCGACGGCCTCGACCTCGACGCCCGCCCGCGTGAGCCGCTCGGCGAGCTCGTCGACCGGAACGTCGATCTGCGTGAGGCTGCGCAGCCAGTTCGCCGAGATCCTCATCAGAACTGCCTCAGGAAGCGGACGTCGTTCTCGTACAAGAGTCGGATGTCGCCGATGCCGAACCTGAGCATGGCGATCCGGTCGACGCCCATGCCGAACGCGAAGCCGGAGAAGCGCTCGGGGTCGTAGCCGACGTTCTCGAACACCACCGGATGCACCATCCCGCAGCCGCCGACCTCGAGCCAGCCCGTGCCCTTGCATACGCGGCAACCGACCTTGCGGCCCGAGCAGATGAGGCAGCCGATGTCGATCTCTCCCGAGGGCTCCGTGAACGGGAAGTAGCTGGGGCGCAGGCGCACGGGCGTGTCCGGCCCGAACACGCGGCGGACGAACAACGTCAGGATCCCTTTCATGTCCGCGAAGGTCACGTCCTCGTCGACGAGCAGCCCCTCGATCTGGTGGAACATCGGGCTGTGGGTCACGTCATCGTCGCGCCGGTAGACCGTCCCCGGAGCTGCGATCCGGACGGGAGGCGGGTGGGAGAGCATCTCCCTGACCTGGATCGGCGAGGTGTGCGTCCTGAGGAGGACGTCGTCGCGCAGGTAGAACGAGTCCTGCATGCAGGTCGCAGGGTGGTCGGGCGCGAAACCGAGCTTCCAGAAGTTGAAGGCGGTGGTCTCGATCTCGGGCCCGTCGGCCACTTCGAACCCCAGCGCCTGCAGGGCGTCGAGGAGCTCCTCCTCGCATTGCCGGACCGGATGGAGCGAGCCGATTCTACGAGGTCGTCCGGGGAGGGTCACGTCCAGCGCGGGACCCTCGAGCTCGCGCCGGCGCGCCTCCGCCCGGAGCGCGGCCAGGCGCGCCTCGACGATCCGGTCGGCCCGAGCCTTGGCTTCGTTGATCCGGCGGCCGAGCTCCCGGCGGTCCTCGGGCGGCACCTCCCGGATTCGCTTCTCGAGCGCGGTCAGCTCGCCCTTCTTGCCGACGATGCGTGCGGCGCGAGCCCGGACATCGTCATCGGAGCGGGCACCCTGGAGCGAGCTCTCGAGGTCCCGGACCAGCGCGTCGAGCCGCTCGCCGATCTCGTCGATCAGGCCCACGGGAGTGGACCTAACGCTTCGAGAGGTCCACGACGGCGCGGAAGGCGGCCGGATCGCGCACCGCGATCTCGGCGAGGATCTTGCGATCGAGCGCGACCTGGGCCTTCGAGAGGCCGTGGACGAGGCGCGAGTAGGTGGCGCCGTTCTGACGCGCGGCGGCGCCGATGCGCGTGATCCAGAGGCTGCGGAAATCCCGCTTGCGCTCCTTGCGATGCTTGTACGCGTACTGCCAGGCGTGGTGCACCACCTCGACCGCCTGCCGGAAAAGACGGCTCCGCGACCCGAAGTAGCCCTCGGCGTGCTTCAGGATGCGGTTGCGACGGCGGCGAGCCTTGAAACCTCTCTTTACCCGGGGCATGGCGGAAACCTCGTCAGCGCGGAACGCCGTACGGCAAAAGGCGCTTGATCCGCTTCTCCATCGACTCGTGCACCATGTCGTTCCTGCGCAGGCGCCGCTTCTCCTTGCGGGTCTTGTTGATCATGATGTGCTGGCCGTAAGCCTTGGCCCGCCGGACCCTGCCGGTCGCCGTCACCCGGAAACGCTTTCGTGCCGCGCGGTTGGTCTTCATCTTCGGCATCGTGCACCCTCGAAGCGAGGGGCGTTTATGCGCGAAACCGGAGGGTCTGTCAAGCGAAGCCTGTCGAGGGTAGTGGTCGGGTGGATCAGGGAGGGTACTTCCCGACCCACAGGAGGTTCCCCCTGCCGTCGACGTCCTCGTGACCCACGACCACGACCTCGCCATCGGGCCCTACCGCGATTGCCTCGGCGCTCGCGCCCAGGCCGCTGGCGGCGGCGCCAGGGTACGTCCGGGTCCAGAGCTCGTTGCCGCTCGGGTCCATGCGGACGACCCAGATCTCCGAGCGACC
Organism: Deltaproteobacteria bacterium; assembly: GCA_016190375.1. Classification (GTDB taxonomy): domain Bacteria; phylum Myxococcota_A; class Polyangia; order JACPQR01; family JACPQR01; genus JACPQR01. Next base: position 166,200 of record JACPQR010000115.1, on the reverse strand, counting down.
GCCCGCAATCGCCCGCGTGCCCGCGACGACGATGTTGCCCTGGGCGTCAGCGGCGATGTCGGCGCCAGGCGGAGCATCGAAGACCCGCGTCCACAGCTCCTCGCCCGCGGGATCGATCTTGCGGATCCAGAGCTGGTCGCCCTGTGCGCCGACGACCAGCACGTTTCCGCCTGGATCGGTCGCCATGTCCGCTCCGCCGTCGGCCCCTGCGCCGTTGCCGAACCGCACCCACGCCTGGCTGCCCGCGGAACGGTACTTGCGGATCCGCAGGTCACGCCGACTCGTGCCCACCTCGAACGCGAGGACGGCGACGTCGCCGCGGGAGTCGGTCGCGATTCCCACGCTGCCTGGAGCGACCTCCACGCTCGAGATCCGCTCGGTCCAGAGCTCGGCACCTTCGGGGTCCAGCTTGCGGACGAACAGGCCCTCCGAGCCCTCGCCTCCGAGGACGAAGGCGTTGCCGAGGCCGTCGACCGCGATCCCGAGCCCTCTCTCGGTCTCGCTCTGGGCGCCCGCGTATGTCGCAACCCAGAGCGGCTCGCCGTTCGGGCCAAGGCGCTCGGCCCACATGTCCTCGCCGCTGTCCGGCAGGACCTCGCCCCCCGTCGCCGCCACCTGGTCCATCGGGTCGACCGCGACGCCCAGCACCCGGTCGAAGGCCTGCCCGCCGTCGCGCGTCCGGGTCCAGATTGCGCTGCCGTCGGGGCCGGTCATCCGAATCCAGATCGCGCTCCCCTCGCCGGTCCGCTCGCCCGCGAGCACGATGTTGCCGGCCGCCGTCACCGCCACGTCGCTCGCCATCCGGACGCCGTCGATCGTCCGCGCCCAGAGCATCGCGCACTCGCAGGCCGGCCCGTCGCAGCCCTCGCCCGCTCCAAGGGCCCCGTCCCCGCACGTCTGCGGGGTGCAGTCGGGCTTGCAAGTGGCGTCCTCGGCGTTGGCGGGGCCGAGATCGCAGGCCTCGCCTTGCTCGACCACGCCGTTGCCGCACTCCCCTCCGCCCTCGCACGAGGCCGTCGCCAATGCGAAGAGCGCGAGAGGCAGGAAGCCCGGGCGGCGCATCGCGCCATGGTACGGCATCCGTTTCGCGGACGGGCAGCGCATCGAGATGGGAGCGAGTCGTCCGTCACACCGCCGGGCGTGACAGGCCGTGCTTCTTGAGGAGCTCGATGAGGTGCGTTCGGTCCATCCGGGCCTCGCGCGCCGCCTTCGAGACGTTGCCGTCGCTTCGGCGCAACAGCTCCTCCACGTAGGCGCGCTCGAAGCGGTCGACCACCTCGGCCTTGGCCTCGCGGAACGGAAGGAGTGCGGCGCGGGCGTCGATCGCCGCCCGAGAGGCCAAGTGCTCGGGGGGCGGCGGCGCCACCACGTCCGGTACGTCGAGGCCGGCGCCGACGAGCACGCTCCGCTCGACCACGTTGCGAAGCTCGCGAACGTTCCCGGGCCAGTAGTGACGGCTCAGCCTCTCGATCTCCCCGGACGTCGGCGGCGGCGGGTGCGCGCCGGCCCTCTCGCAGACCTCGTCGAAGATCCGGGTGACGAGCAGTTGCAGGTCCGCCTGGCGCTCGCGCAAGGGAGGCAGCGTGACCTCGACGACCGCCAGGCGGAAGTAGAGGTCGGCGCGGAAGCGGCCGGCGTTGACGTCCCGTCGAAGGTCCCGGTTCGTCGCCGCGAGGACTCGCACGTCGACCGGGATGACCTCACCGCCTCCGAGGCGCTGCACCTCACGGCGCTCGAGCACCCGGAGTAGCTGCGGCTGCAGGTCCAGCGCGAGCTCGCCGATCTCGTCGAGGAGGAGAGTTCCTCCCGAGGCCCGCTCGAAGGCCCCGCGGCGGGTCTCGACCGCCCCCGTGAAGGCGCCGCGCTCGTGACCGAACAGCTCGGCCGCCAGCAGGGTCGCCGGGATCGAGCCGCAGTCGAGGACCTCGAACGGACCTCGGGCCCTCGGGCTCGCCCGGTGGATGGCCCGTGCCGCTTCCTCCTTTCCCGTGCCCGTCTCGCCGTGCAGGAGCACCGTGGCCTCGGTATGCGCCGCGCGCTCCAAGACGTCGATGACGCGCCGCATGGCGACGCTGCGACCGACGAGCCTGCCGAACTCGGTCCCGGCCGAGAGTGGCAGGAGCAGGTCTCCCTCGACCGACTCGAAGGCGATCGTGGTGTCGCCGATCCGGATTCGATCACCACGCTCCACGAAGGCATCGAAGACGCGGTGCGTCCCGAGGAACGTCCCGTTCCGGCTCCCGAGGTCGAGCAGGCGGAAGCCCTCGGGCGTGACGGACAGCTCGGCGTGCATCCGCGAGGCGAGGTCGTCCTCGAGCGGCAGGTCGTTCGGCCGCCCCCGCCCGATACGCAGCCGCTCGCTCTCGAGCGAGGCGCGGGCCCCACGGTTGGCCCCCTTGAGCACGCGCAGCGCGAACCTCTGCAATGCGAGCTGGGCGCCCTTGCCCGGACGCTCCTCCACGCGGGTGAGCGAGGAGGGTGACGACTTCGACGGCCGCGCCACGGGGACACGAGACTACCCCACTGTCGGTCGCGACCAACAGTCTTGCCCGCAGCTCGTGGCGAACCTGTCCAGACGCAGGGGAATGCGCGGCCGTCGCGCCCATCGAGCAGGGCACGCGCATTGCCTCTGCGGTCCGGGAGGAGGACGGCATGCACAGAGATCTCCGCATTCTCATCTCGCTGGCCCTGTTTCCGCTCGGAGGGTGCGTCGCCACCACCGAGGCCGAGAGTGCCCGCGCGACGCTCGACTGCGAGCCGAACCAGGTCTGTCCAGACGGCTCGATTTGCCCTGGGGAAGGCGTCTGCCCGGAGGGAGAAGGCGACTGCAACGATCTCGAGTCCGCATGCATGGACGCGGACCCGCCCGATCCCGCGGCGTGCCAGGAGTGGATCGATACGTGTTTTGGCGGCGAGGGCGGCGCCGGTGACGACCCCGCCGGGAACGACGGCGACGGCGCCTGGGACGACGGCGCCTGGGACGACGAGGACGACGGCGAGGACGACGACGACTGGGGGGATGACGGTGACGACGGAGAGGACGACGACGAGGATGACTGGGACGAAGACGAGGACGACTGGGGGGACGACGACTGGGACGAAGACGACGGCGAGGACGACTGGGGCGACGGCGAGGACGACTGGGGCGATGACGAAGACGACGGCTGGGGGGATGACGGTGACGACGGAGAGGACGATGACGGCTGGGGGGACGACGGTGACGACGGAGAGGACGACGACGGCTGGGATGAGTGGGACGAGGGGTGCGACGATGGGTGCGACGACGGCGACGGCGGTGACGACGACGACTGGGACGATGACGGCGACGACGGCGGCGACTGGTAGGACAGAGGGCCGGCCAGCCCGAGCGCACCGCGGGCGGCCCCCGGATCAGGGAACGACGCAGACTGCCGGGAGGCGGTCCTCGCAGTCCCTGTCCTCCCAGTCACCAGGGTAGACGATCGCGTCCAGAGCGAGCGCAGCGCAGTTCTCGCCTTCGCCGCCATCCGGCGAGCCTTTGTTCCAGGCCTCGAACCAGAGCTCGTTGCCGTACGGATCGGTCCAGAGCCCCTCGACGTCCCGGTCGTTGGCGCCGATCCACCAGTCGCCCTCGACGAGGTCGAACGCGTAGAGCGCCTCGTCTTGCTCGTCCCAGGTCCGGGGGACCGCGAGCGAGGCGCCGCCGGCCAGCGACTCGCAGCCTCTGAGGGCCTCCGACCAGCTCAGGGGCGCGGTGCAGAAGAAGAGCTCGAAGTCGCCTTGCGGCACCCAGAGCGGCTCGCACTCCACTGAACCGCCGCAGCCATCCTCCACGTCGCCGGCGCCCTCGTCGTCGTCGTCACAGTCCGCGGGGCAGGGCACGCCGTCCTCGTCGGCGTCGAGGACCTCGCTCCTGCACTCGTCGCCTTCGCACCACTCGACGGTGCACTCGTCACCGTCGTCGCAGCTCGGGCCTTCGACCTCCAGGACCGGGACCTCGATCCACCCCTCGCCGTCGGCCCGCGCCAGGACGCTCGCGCAGCCCGCTCCGCGGACGGCGCACTCGGCGTCCCGAAGCCGCGCGTAGAAGGCGTATCGGCCGGGATCGAGGTCCCCGATCTCCGGGCCCACGGTGCCGTGCTCCCACGTCAAGAGGCGCACCAGCGCCGGGGCGGCGGGCGAACCGCCGTCTTCCAGGTCCGGCGTGCACTCGCCGCGCAAGATCGCCAGCTCCCACACGGCGCCTTCGAGCGAGAGCCCCTTCGCGGGGAGCAGCACGACGCGGTATCCCATCTCGCCGCATCCGAGGAGCAGCGCCGACGCCATCGTGATGATCCGGTGCAGGCGCATCAGAACCTCACGTCGATCGGCGTCGCCCGGCCCGCCGAGATGCCGATGCGCAGCCTTCTCGATCGGCCGTCATCCGTGACCAGCCGCACGACGTGAGGACCGGCCGACAACGGGAGCCCAACCATCGGCGTGGGCTGGACCGCCCGCCCATCCACCCAGACCATCGACCAGGGTTCGCTCCGGACGTCCAGCGTGCCCACCCCGTTGCTGTCGGCCTGGGCGCGAACCTCGGAAGCTCGGGCCGCTACACGTTCGGAACGGACGGAGCCAGGGCTGGAGCTCGACCGGTTCGACGGAGGCTCGTGCGACTCCCGAGCCGAGCCCGACGCGGCGAGCGGCTCCGACGGCGTCGCCGGCGCCCCCGGATCCGCCGCTGGTCCCGTGGAGGCCGGGCCGGATGCGGTCGCGCGGGACGCGACGGCCGCCTTCTCGACCGTGTCCGGCCATTGCTCGACCGGCCGCTCGCGGGCCGGGACGAGCGCAGCCGGCGGGTCACCGATGGCTCGCGACCGCAGCGCGCCCCTGCGGGTGAGCTGGCCCGACACGATCATGCCCACGGCCACGACGCAACCGATGATGGTCGCGATGCAGGCCACCAGAAGCGGAGTGCGCCACCGTGCAGACCGCGGGCGGACCCGCGCGGAGACTGTCGTCGTCGTCGGGGGACGGTCCAGGGAAGGGTCACTCGCGACGCGGCCGCCCGGGCCGTCGCCCCGCCGGTCGGGAAACAGGGTCGCCATCATCGACGCGACGCTCGCAGGATCGGTCAGGGCCTGGCGACCCACGACGAACCGCTCGAGCTCCTGAGCCATCTCGCGCGCGGTCTGGAAGCGGTCCTCCACCCTGGCCTCGAGCGCCCTCATGACCACCTGCTGCAGCGCGGGCGGGTAGCCGCGCCGGTGGCGCGCCGGCGGATCGATCTCGGAGAGCGCAACCCGCGCGAGGACCCCGATTCCGTAGCCCTCGAAGACCTGCACGCCCGTGGTCGCCTCGTACAGCACGAGGCCCAGCGAGTAGACGTCGCTTCGCCGGTCGAGCGTGCCCCCTCGCGCCTGCTCCGGCGACATGTACGAGTACTTGCCCTTCACCGTCCCCGGCTCGGTCAACGTGGCGCGCCCCCTGGCCTTGGCGATCCCGAAGTCGACGACCTTGACGGCCCCGTCGTACGTGACGAAGACGTTCTGGGGCGAGACGTCCCGGTGCACGAGCCCGAGCTTTTTGCCGTCGGCGTCCCGCAGCTCGTGCGCGGCGTGGACGCCCTCGGCTGCGTCCGCGACGACGCGGGCCATCAGGTCCAGATCCGGAGCCCCGCCCTCGCAGGAACGGTGGATCACCTCGGACAGCGGCTGTCCGTGCAGGTACTCCATCACGATGTACGGAACGCCGTCGGCCTCACCGAGCTCGAGGACCTGCGCGACGCTCGGGTGGGCGATGCGGGCGGCCAGACGAGCCTCGTCGAGGAGCATCTGCACGAACATCTTGTGCCTTGCGAGCTCGGGGTGGACCCTCTTGATCGCGACCCAGCGATCGAGGGAACCAGCCTCCCTTGCGAGGAGGACCTCCGCCATCCCGCCCTTGCCCACGCGCCCCAGGATCTCGTACCGCCCCAGCCGGGTCGAGGGCGCTGCAGCGTTCGCGGCGTCCGCCGTCACGGCAGGGCGACCTCGACTGGGCCGAAGTGGGGACGGTCTTCTCCGGCGTTCCCGATGAGCGCCGCGGCCACGGCCGTGCCCACGATGACGACCACGCCCCCCCAGAGCCATGGGCTGGCGAGGGCCGAACCGTGGTCGTCGGTTCGGGCAGGCGAGATCCGGCGCGCCGGCTGGCGGCTCCTTGCGCGCCGCGAGGGTGCCCCGGCGAACGTCGGGTCGACGACGCGTAGGATCCGCTCGTCCGCGCCCGCGCCGGCGGTGTCCAGGACCGAGCCGAACTCGTCGAGGAGCTCCGCGCGAACCTGGAGGTCGCCTGCTCGGTCCGTCGCCCCGGGGGGAAAGACGAGGGTGAAAGGCGGCGCGCCATGGGTGACGACGCTGGTTCCGCCGTTGCGCCCGACCAGCACCGCCCTGACGCCTGCGGCCAGGCCCGCCTCGTCCCCGAGACATCTCGCGCGGAGCTCCACGGCCGAGCCGATCGCGACGGAGCGCGGCGCAGCGACGGCCAGCCTCAGGGCGGGCGCCTCGCCCCTTCGCTCCAGAGCCCGCTCGAACGGCGCGGTCACGAGCGGCGAAGAGCCGGCCGGCGGCCGCCGGGTGGGATCGAGATCGAGGAGCGCCAGGAATGCGGCCTGGGCTCCCTCGGGGTCGCGAGATCCGGCCCGAAGGATCCCCACGTGGAGGTAGATCTCGACCAGCCCCTCTCGATCGTCTCCGCCAGCCCGCAGCGCGTCCTCGTATGCGGCGAGCGCGCTGGACAGGGCTCCTCGTTCGTACAGCGCGGCGGCCCGGGCCCGTCCGTCGGGGTCCGCCCTCGCGGCAGGGCACGCGAGCAGGATGGCGATCGAGGTGATCCGCACGCCGCCGTGCATGCCGATCACGGTACAGGAGACCTGCTTCTCGGGGAAGCTCGTCGCCGCCCCGCTCGACCAAGGTGGTTGCTCCCTCGGGGCCGATTGAGTAACAGTGCGGCCCGTGAGCCAGTCCGAGTCGGTCTCCCCAGCAGCGCACGCAGTCAAGCCGTTCATCCCCCCGGACCAGCACGTCCGTGAGCTCACGCCTCGGGCCCTCCTGCTCGGGGCGATCCTCGGGCTCTTCTTCGGTGCCTCGTCCGTGTACCTGGCGCTGAAGGTCGGGATGACCGTCTCGGCGTCGATTCCGATCGCCGTGCTGTCGATCACGATCTTCCGGCTCTTCGGGCGCGCGACGATCCTCGAGAACAACATCGTCCAGACGACCGGGTCCGCCGGCGAGTCGATCGCGGCCGCCGCCACGTTCACGATCCCGGCGCTCCTCATCATGGGCTACGAGATGCAGGTCTCGCTGGTCATGCTCGTGGGGCTGCTCGGAGGTGTGCTCGGCATCCTCATGATGATCCCGATGCGCCGGGGGCTCATCGTCGAGGAGCACGGCAAGCTGACCTATCCGGAGGGGACGGCCTGCGCCGAGGTTCTCATCGTCGGCGAGCGCGGCGGCACCGACGCCAAGATGGTCTTCGCCGGGTTCGGCGTGGGGATGCTGTACAAGTTCCTCAACGTCGGCGCGAGGCTGTGGCGCGAGATCCCGACGACGGCCCTGTCGTGGTTCAAGGGCGGCACGGTCTCCGCGGAGATCTCGCCGGAGTTGCTCGGCGTCGGCTACATCATCGGGCCGCGGGTCGCGGGCGTGATGGCCGCGGGAGGCGTCCTGTCCTTCCTCGTCCTGGTCCCGGCGATCCAGTTCTTCGGAGGCGGCCTCGCCGAGCCGCTCTTCCCGGGCACCAAGCTCATCCGCGACATGGACGAGATGGAGATCCGCAACGCGTACCTCCTGTACATCGGCGCCGGCGCGGTCGCGATGGGCGGGATCATCAGCGTCTTCCGCGCGCTGCCGACGATCGTCAGGTCCTTCCGGGCGGGCCTCAAGAACATCCAGGCGGGCGCCCAGGCGGCGGCCTCGATGGTCCGCACGGAGCGCGACATCTCTCCCAGGGTGGTGATCATCGGATCGGTCCTCCTGGTCCTCGGGCTGTGGGTCGCTCCGGCGCTGCACCTGAACCTGGTGGGCGCGATCATGCTGCTCGTCTTCGGTTTCATCTTCGTCACCGTGTCCTCGCGGATCACCGGGGAGATCGGGTCGTCGTCGAACCCGATCTCCGGCATGACCGTCGCGACCCTTCTGATGACCTGCCTCATCTTCGTCGCGATCGGCTGGACGGGAGAGGGCTTCCGGGCGACCGCGCTGTCGGTGGCCGCGGTCGTCTGCGTGGCGGCGTCGAACGGGGGCACGACGTCGCAGGACCTCAAGACCGGCTTCCTCGTGGGCGCTACTCCCTGGCGACAGCAGCTCGCCATCACCGTGGGCGCGGTCACGAGCGCCGTCGTCGTCGGCTATACCCTGCTCTTCCTGAACTCGTCCTACACGACGATCGTCCCGAGGTCGTCGACGACCAAGATCCAGGTCCAGACGTCGGCGGAGACGATGGAGGCGCCCGATCACCACACGTACCAGGTCCGTCACGTCCGCGTTCAGGAGGGCGACCTGATGCCCGGCAAGTACCTGACCGACCGCGACGGGACGGTCCGATACCTCGTGGATCCGGGCATCGCGGGGACGGTCACCGAGGTGGACGGCAAGAAGGTCACCAAGCTCGACGCGCCCAAGGCGCGCCTGATGTCGCTGATCATCGACGGGATACTCACCGCCAAGCTCCCGTGGGTGCTGGTCCTGATCGGCGCGTTCATCGCGCTGGTGCTCGAGCTCTGCGGCGTCGCCGCGCTCCCGTTCGCAGTCGGGGTGTACCTGCCGCTCTCCACGTCGCTGTCCGTGTTCGTGGGGGGCATGGTGCGGTGGGTGGTCGACCGCGTGGTGGCGAGCGAGAAGAAGAGCCTGGCGGAGACCGAGTCGAGCCCGGGAGTGCTGTTCTCCTCGGGCCTCATCGCCGGCGGCGCGCTGTGCGGGCTCCTCCTGGCCGGCCTCGCCGCGTTCCACTTCGACGACACCATCAACCTGGGGCAAGCGATCCCGTTCCTGTCGGAGGACAACGCATTCGCGGTCCTCCTCTTCTCGATCCTGGCGGCCACGCTCTACTGGGTCGGGACGCGGCCCGGGCCGCGAGCGGAGTCGCCGAGCATCGGATCCTGACGGTCGCCTCGACGTGAAGTGGCTGAAACGCATCGCCGTCGGGCTGGGGCTCTTCGTCTTGGTCGCCGCGCTGGCCGCCGGCGTCTTCTACTGGAGGATGCGCAGCGAGCCCGACTTCATGGAAGGCGCCCCGGTCGTGCAGCCATCCGACGCGAAGCGGATCGTCGAGGAGCTCGCCCGCGAGACGCGGCCAGAACCGCCGCGCCGGAGCGCGGACGGCGAAGGCCGCCGTCCGAGGCCGTCCGTGCCGTACCGGCTCGCCCTGAACGAGCGGCAGGTGACGGCGCTCGTCGTGTCGGGAGCTTCCGGCCACCTCGGGGGCGAGATCGGCGACCTGACGGTACGGATCCGCGAGCGTGACCTCGTGGCGGCGGGGAGGCTCAGGACCACTGCCCTCGCCGGCAGCGTGGTGTCGTTGGCCGCGAAGCCGGGCGTCGGCGCGCGAGGCCGCCTATGCCTGGCGCTGGGCAGGCCGATGGTAGGCGGTCAGGAGATCCCGGAGGAGCTGATCAGGGAGCTGGGCGGACAGGGAGCCGTCCCCCGCCGGATCTGTGTCAGCGCCCGTGGAGCCGGTCTGCCTGGGCCTCTGCGGTCGATCAGGGTCGCGGGAGGATCGGTGATTGTCGAGGGAACGCGGTAGAGCCCAGGCCCTCAGGGAATGACGGACGGCTGCGAGCCCGTGAAGCGGCCGATGACGGTGTAGCCTTCTGGCGGCGCGGACTCGGGAATCTGCACGTAGATGCGATACTCGTTGATGTCGAGAGTGAAGGACTCGTGGCTCTCGATCACGGCCGATCCGATCGGGCCCGCGGCCGCCTCTTCGACGATGTAGGACTCGAGGGCGACGCTCGCGGTGAAGCTGGGGCAGCTACCGAGGCATTCGACCTCGAGGCGCCAGCCCTCGGGCCCCGCGCCGCCGCACCGGTCCGTCGCCACGTCGGCCTGGTAGAGCCCGGCGGCCGTCCCGCTCGGGACGAACTGCACGTCCACCGTCTCCACCCTGCATTCCTCGGCGCCGCAGCCGGCTCCCAGCGTGCACAGGAGCACGCCACCCGCGAACAGCGCCAAGAAGCTCATCGATGGGTTCCGCATCGCTGGGGTCATACGCTGCAAGGGCCGGTCCATTCCCGGCCACGCAAAAAACGCGGAAGGTCACGAGGCTGCCGGCGCACGGAGCGTGCTCTGCTCCGCCTCCGGAACCGCCCGTGCTCGACCGCAGGGTGTGCACCGAAGTGCACGGAATGGTTCGACTAGCGGTCGGGCTCCGGTGCGCTCGGGGCAGCGCTGACGGGGACCGGCTCCGGCGGCTTCGAGGGCTTGAGCGGCGTAGCGGGCTTGGCGCCGGGGCCCTTCGGTGCGAGCAGAATGCCCATCGTCTTGCCCTCGAGCCGGGAGCTCATCTCGATCACGATCAGGCCTTCGAGCTCCTTGAGGATCCGGTCGATGACCATCTGGGCCCGCTCGGGATGGGTGATCTCGCGACCCCTGAAGCGAACGGTGATCTTCACCTTGTCGCCTTCGCCGAGGAAGCGCTTCATGTCCCGGATCTTCCACTCCAGGTCGTGGTCGTCGGTCTTGGGGCGAAGCTTGATCTCCTTGATCTCGACCTGGCTCTGCTTCTTCTTCGCGTCGCGCTGCTTCTTCTTCTCCTCGTACTTGTACTTCCCGAAGTCCATGATCTTGCAGACCGGCGGCTCGGCCTTCGGGTTGACCTCGACGAGATCGAGCTCCTGCTCCTGGGCAATCGATATGGCCTGGTGAAGCGGCAAGACGCCGAGCATGGCGCCGTCGCCGCCTATCACCCGCACCTCGTTGGCGCGGATGCGGTGGTTGATCCGGATCTGAGGCCCCTTCTGTGGACGAGGATCGAAGCTACCCTTTGCGATGACACACCTCCCATTTGCGCCGAGGCCCACCGGCCCGCGGCGGATGATCAGACCTCCAGCCTTGGAGGCCTCGCTTCGGCGACGACGCGCTCGACGAACGCGTCCAGACCGACGGAACCTTGATCGCCAGCCTCCCTCGAACGTGGAGAAAGGCTCCGCGCGGCGACCTCCTTGTCGCCGATCACGACGACGTACGGCACCTTCCGGAGTACCGCGCTGCGGATCTTCGCGCCGAGCTTGGACGACGAGTCGTCCACCGTGGCTCGGATCGTTCGCCCCTGGAGGATCGCCGCGACCTCGCGGGCGTACTCGGAGTGGGCCTCGCCGACCGTGACGAGCGCCACCTGCTCGGGCGCGAGCCACATGGGGAACGCGCCGGCGTAGTGCTCGACCATCACCGCGAAGAAACGCTCGATGGAGCCGAGCAGGGCCCGGTGAATCATGACCGGCCGGTGCCTCTTCCCGTCGTCGCCGACGTACTCCATCTCGAACCGCTCCGGCAGGGCGAAGTCGAGCTGAACGGTCGAACATTGCCACGCACGTCCGAGGCAGTCCTTGATCTTGATGTCGATCTTGGGGCCGTAGAACGCTCCGCCGCCGACGTCCGTGCCGCAGGGCAGCCCCGTCGAGTCGATCGCCGCCCTCAGCGCCGCCTCGGCTCGATCCCAGTTCTCGGGCAGACCCACGAACTTCTCGGGGCGGGTCGACAGCTCGACGTCGAACTCGGTGAAGCCGAATGCGCGGAGGATCCCGAGGACGAACCGGACCACCCTGACCAGCTCCGTCTCGATCTGCTCGGGCCGGATGAACAGGTGCGCGTCGTCCTGGGTGAAACCGCGAACCCTGAGAAGGCCGTGGAGCTCTCCCGACTGCTCGAAGCGGTAGACGGTCCCGAGCTCGGCCCAGCGGAGCGGGAGCTCGCGGTAGCTGCGCAGGCGGTCCTTGTAGATGGTGATGTGGAAGGGGCAGTTCATCGGCTTCACGATGTACGGCGTGCCTTCCACGTCCATCGGCGAGTACATCCGGTCGGCGTAGAACCCGAGGTGACCGGAGATCTGCCAGAGGCCCGTGCGGGCGATGTGCGGTGACGCGACGAGGTCGTAGCCGTGCTCGAGGTGCGCCCGGCGCCAGTAGTCCTCGATGAGGTGGCGGACGAACGCGCCCTTCGGATGCCACAGGACCAGGCCGCCCCCGATCGTCTCGTCGATCGAGTACAGGTCCAGCTCCTTGCCTAGCCTGCGATGATCGCGGCGCTTTGCCTCCTCGATTCGCGCGAGGTGGGCGTCGAGATCCTCCTTCGAGAAGAAGGCCGTCCCGTAGATGCGCGACAGCATCCGGTTCTTCGCGTCGCCGCGCCAGTAGGCGCCCGCGACGCTGGTGAGCTTGACGGCCCGGACCCAGCCCGTCGACGGCACGTGAGGCCCTTCGCAGAGATCGACCCAGTCCCCGTGCCGATACAGGGTGATGGTCTCGCCTTCCGGGATGTCGTCGATGTGCTCCCGCTTGTACTTCTCGCCCTTCGACTCGAAGAGAGCGCGCGCGGCGTCGCGACTCGTCTCCTCTCGCGCGAAGGGCAAGTCGCGGGCGATCGTCTTCTTCATCGCCGACTCGATCTTGGGCAGGTCCTCGTCCGTGAAGGGGCCCTCGGGCCGGTCGAAGTCGTAGTAGAAGCCCCCCTCGACGGCGGGACCGAAGGTCACCTGCGTCCCCGGATGCAGCCTCTGAACGGCGTCGGCGAGGATGTGGGCGGCGCTGTGGCGGAGCACCCAGATCGCCTCCGGGTCGGAGTCGTGGATGGGGACGACGGAGGAATCGGCCGCGACGAGGGTGTGAAGGTCGCGGATCTCGTCTCCGACCCTCGCCGCGATGACACGTGGGTCGAACAGGCCCCTCTCGGCCAGCAAGTCCTTGACGCTCTTTCGCCCTTCCAACGAGGTCACGAGCGGGGGGACGGGGACGCAGTTGTAGGCGCGCGCGGGATCGAACCGCGGACCCCTACCGTGTCAAGGTAGTGCTCTTCCACTGAGCTACGCGCCTCGGCGGGACGAAGTGACAAGGAGCGTGACCGATAGCACCGCGGTTTTCGGCCGTCAAGAGGCAGACCCGACAGGGTCTTGGGTGGACGCGTCCACCGTTTAGGGGTAACAGTGGCCCGGTCATGGCGAAGATCCGGCTCGCGCCGCGGACGCGGCTCTCTTGGGGCTATCAGGATCATCACCACCCGGCGTTCTCGCCGGATGGTGCGCGCCTGGCTTTCGTCGGGGGGCCCGCAGGCAAGAACGCGGTCTACGTGATGCAGATGGATCGAAGGACGCTTCGTCCCGTGACCGCATCCTCTGCCAACCACGCGAGCCCCACGTTCAGCCCGGACGGTCGGTTCCTGTACTTCGGACGGCAGCCGACCGTCGACGACCGGTGGGAGATCTGGGTGCTCGATGTCGATCGACCCGAGCGGAGCCGCAGGTTCCTGTCCTCGGACGAAGTCGGCTACTCGCAGCCGACGCTCTCGCCGGATGGCAAGCAGGCGGCGTTCACGCGCCGGGAGACGAACGGAAGGACCCGGGTCCACGTTGGCGACGTGTCGCGCGATCACATCGGAAAGGTGCGGCCCCTGGCCGATGGGGGCGGGCTGGCGGACGCACACCCGGCCTGGTCGCCGGACGGGGCGTGGATCGCGTTCCATCGCTACGAGGGCGCGTCGGGCCACACGAGCCAGATCTGCAAGGTCCGTCCGGACGGGCGCGGGCTGACGCCTCTGACGACGAGCGACGACCTCGACAAGCATCCGGCCTGGGCCAGCGACGAGTACCTGATCTATCAGAGCACGGACGCCTCGGGTCTGCGCCGCCTGCACATCATCACGTCCGTCGGCGAGCCGCTCGGCGTCCTGACGTCCGGGGAGACCCTCGACAAGCACCCCGCGGCGTCGGTGGACCGCGAGGGGAACGTCCTGGTGGCCTACGCCTCGCGCATTGCCGGCGAGCCCACGGGCGACACGGATCACACGTTCGACGTCTGGGCCGCCCCCATCGAGTCCGTGCGCGCGCAGGTCAAGCGCAAGCGAACGCGGTAGCTCACTCACTCGTACAGCTTCTCGATGACCGAGGCGAAGCGCTCGGCGACGACCTTCCGGTTGACCTTGTGCGTCGGCGTCAGCTCGCCGGTCTCGACCGAGAAGTCGCGATCCAGGACGGCGAAGCGCCGGACCTGCTCGTGGTGTGCGAGCCGGGCGTTGACGGCCTCGACGTGCTCGTCCAGCCGCTCGCGCAGTCTCGGATGGTGGACGAGGTCGCCCGCGTCGATCCCGTGCTCCTCGGCCCAGCTACGAGCCGCGTCCGCGTCGATCGTGAGGAGGGCGGTGATCGAGGCACGTCGGTCGCCGAGGACCACGGCGTGGCTGACCAGGTCGCACTCGCGCAAGAGGCCCTCGATGTTCTGCGGCGCCACGTTCTTGCCGCCCGACGTCACGATCAGGTCCTTCTTGCGGTCCGTGATCGTGAGATAGCCGTCACCGTCCAGCGTCCCGATGTCGCCCGTGTGGAGCCAGCCCTTCTCGTCGATCGCCGCGGCCGACTCGTCGGGCCTGCGCCAGTAGCCTCGCATCAGGTTGGGCCCCCGGATCAGGATCTCGCCGTCCGAGGCGATGGCGACCTCGACGCCCTCGAGGGGGCGACCCACCGTGCCGAGCCTCGCCCGACCAGGGAGGTTCGCCGTCGCGACTCCGCTGGTCTCGGTCAGCCCGTAGCCCTCGTAGAGCGGCAGGCCTGCGGCCGCGAAGAACTCCGCGGTGTCCCTGGCGAGCGGTGCCCCGCCCGAGAAGAAGAAGCGGATCCGGCCGCCCAACCTCGCCTTGATCGGCGCGAATACCAGCTTGTGCGCGTACCGATGCTGGATCGCGAGCAGTCCCTCGGGCTGGCGGCCCTTCTCGCGAAGCCTCCTGACGCGCCCTCCCACGGCGCACGCCCACTCGAAGATACGGAGCTTGACGTCGCCCGAGGCGCGCGCTCCGGCAGCGATGGTCGAGTGGACCTTCTCGTAGAGCACGGGGACGCTCGCCACGAAGGTCGGGCGGACCTCGGCGGCGTCGTCGACTGCCGTGCGCGGGCTGCCCGCAAATGCCGTGCGGTATCCGTACCTGAGCTGTCCCAGAACGAGGATGCGGCCGAAGATGTGGGCGAGGGGGAGGATGAGGAGCTGCTCGTCGTCCTCGCCGATCGACGCGTGCCCGAGCGCGGCCGCCTCGAACGCGAAGCTCGCGTGGGTGAGGACGACACCGCGTGGGGCGCCCGTCGTGCCCGACGAGTAGACGATCGTGCAGGGATCTTCGGGGTGCACGGCATGGGCGCGGCGCTCGAGGACGGACGGCTCCTTCGCAATCCGGCGGTCACCTTCGGCGGCGAGCTCGTCGAGGGACATGACCCAGTCCCGTCGCGGACCGCTTCCGTCGCGCAGGAAGGACTCGATCGAAAGCTCGATCCGGCCGCGCGAGTCCGGCGTCGAGAGCGTCCTCGTCGGATCGAGCACGACCACCTTCATCACGCCCGCGAGCTGGTCCCCGACCTCCGGCGAAAGAAGTCGCTCGACGTCGCGTGCGTCCTCGACGATGGCCACACGGGCGCCCGAGTCCGACAAGATGTGGGCGGTCTGGGCGCCGGTGCCCGACGGGTAGACGGGAACGGTGACCGCGCCGGCGCAGAGGATGCCCATGTCGCACAGGACCCACTCGCGGCGCGTCGACGCCACGATCGCCACGCGGTCGCCCGGCTCGACCCCGAGGGCCACGAGCCCCGCGGCGATCCGCGTCGACTCGCGCTGCCAGTCCGCGTACGTGGTCGTCTTCCACGAGCCCGACCTCTTCTGACGCAGCGCTACCCGTTCGGCGCTGGCCTCGCAGCGCCTGCGGAAGAGCTCGACTATGGTTCGCGCCTCCATCGGCCTCGCCGGTCGAGCGCATTGTAGTACCTTACGAGGCATGGATTTCTCCTTCAGCGAAGAGCAGGTGCGAATGAGGACCGAGGTCCGGGCGTTCGCTGAGCGCGAGCTCAACAACGACGTCTTGCGGCGGGACCACGAGGGCGTCTTCGACCGCGTCGGGTGGGATCGGCTCGCCCGCTACGGGATCCTGGGGTTGCCGATCCCCGAGCTGTACGGCGGCCAGGGCCAGGACGTGGTCACGACGCTCTCGGCGATGGAGGGTCTGGGCCAGGGCTCGAGGGATGGTGGGCTCCTGCTCGCGGTGGGTGCGCACATCGTGATCTGCGAGATCCCGATCTGGCAGTTCGGCAGCGAGGAGCAGAAGCGGCGGTTCCTTCCCAAGCTCTGCGCCGGCGAGTCGATCGGCGCCTATGGCCTGACGGAGCCGAACGCCGGCTCGGACGCGTTCGGGCTCGAGACGCTCGCCCGCCGCGATGGCGATCACTACCTGCTCAACGGCACGAAGACGTTCATCACGAACGGACCGATCGCGGACGTCGTGGTCGTCTTCGCCACCGTGGACCGGGCGGCAAAGGCCCGGGGGATCACCGCGTTCATCGTCGAGAAGGGAATGCCGGGCTTCCACGTGTCCAGGGAGCTCGACAAGATGGGCCTGAGGACCAGCCCGACCGGCGAGCTGGTATTCGAGGACTGCCGCGTGCCGGTCGCCAACCGGATCGGCCCCGAGGGAGGGGCCGCGGCGATCCTCGGGGGCTGCCTCGAATGGGAGCGGGCGTGTCTTCTGGGCTCGAGCATCGGCGCCATGGAGCACGAGCTGGACCTCTGCGTGCGCTACGCCCGGGAGCGGATCCAGTTCGGAAAGCCGATCGCCGAGTTCCAGGCCATCCAGCACAAGCTGGCCGACATGAAGGTCAGGCTCGAGACCTCACGCTGGATGATCTATCGCGTCGCCTGGGCCAAGCAGAACGGCCACGCCGCTCCGATGGACGCAGCGATAGCGAAGCTCTACATCTCCGAATGCCGGCTGAAGAACGCCCTCGAGGCGATCCAGATCCACGGCGGCTACGGCTACATGAGGGAGTTCGAGGTCGAGCGGCACCTTCGCGACATCATCCCAGGCACGATCGGCGCCGGGACCAGCGAGATCCAGCGCAACCTGATCGCGAAGCACCTGCTGAAGTAGCGTCATTCGCCAGGCGCTCGGCTCCGGAGCAGCACGTCACGCCGCGTGCTCTCGCAGGTCGGCCCACGACCGGCAAGCGGACCGTCGCCGACTCCGGATCGGAGATTGAACAGGAAGGCGCGAAGGCTGGAACGGACCGAGATGGACCGGATCCTTCCCGCCTTCCCGTCTTCCTGTTGATCCCTCTGGCCAGCGCATCGAGCGCCGGGGCGCGTACCGTCGCGAGGCCCCGCCGAAGTAGCGGTCGCTCGACAGATCGCGCGGTTGTGTCCAGAACCCCAGCGATCTCGGGAGCCTGGCGGGTGGGTGCGTGTCCCCGATCAGAAGGCGGGGGGGCGGCAGCGCACCCGCGCTAAAAAGTGAGCTGAAGGCCCAGGCCGAGGTCGAAGTTGGTGTAGGCGACGGGGAACATCTGGTCGAAGTCGAGCTGGACGTTCAGGCCGACGGTGTTGCCGAAGCGAATGAGGGCGCCGCCGCCGGCGCTGAAGTTGTTGTAGCCGGAGTCCTGGAAGAACGCCGTGTCGTCGACGTCCTCGTCATCCACGCTGATCATCGGCTGGATCATCCCGAAGCCCGAGCCGATGAACGCGTAGGCCCAGAACATCTCTTTTTGCAGGAACCACCAGGAGAAGCGGCCTTCGACGTGGAAGGGAAGGTAGCGTCCCTCGCCGGGGCCGGTGCAGTCCGGACATTCGTCGCTCTTGCCCGGGGACTCCTTGCCCGCGTACGTGATGAGCTGATAGCGGAAGTTGACCGAGATCGAGAACTTCTCGAGGAAGAGTATGCCCCCCTCGATCCGCATGAAGCCTGGGGAGAGCGCCCCGCCGCCTTCGATCTCCTGCCTGACGTCGTCGCTGTTCCAGGCGGCGTCGTTGCGCGCGAAGCCGAAGCCCGCTCCGCCGCCGATGGTCGCGAAGAAGCCGATGGGGGGGCCGGGGTGGCTCGGGCCCTCGCCCTCTCCTTCGCCTTCGCCCTCTCCTTCGCCCTCGCCGCCGACGACGCAGTCGGCCGGGCAGGTCGCCTCCTCCTCGCCCTCGCAGCGATGGTCGCCGCAGCGGGGCGCGTTCTCGCAGCCGGGGCCGTGGAAACCAGGCGGGCACTCGTTCTGCTCCTCGCAGCTAGGCGGCGGCTGCGCCCCTGGAAGCGACGGTGGCGCCATGGTCCTTCGGGTCACGACGCCGACGACGATGGGGGCGGTGGGGTTGCCCGCGAACGCGATCGGCGCCCCGTTCGCGTCCTGCACGACGACGTAGTACGCGACCGTTCTGGGGAAGACCGCGAGACATGGGATGTAGGCCGCCCACCCGTTTCCGTGGCGGCGCATCGCCTGTCGCTCGAAGTCGGGCATCCCGAGGCCCTTGTGGAAGAGGAACACGCCGCCTACCTGCACGAAGGGCGGGATCTCGAGGTAGATCGGGACCGGTGTCTGCTGGAGCTGCTCGCGGGGCGGGGTGTGGAGGATCAAGCTGCCCGGTGGTGCGGGCCCCGGCCCCGGCCCAGGTCCCGGCCCCGGTCCAGGTCCAGGTCCAGGTCCCGGGCCTGGCCCCGGCCCCGGGCCCGGCCCCGGCCCCGGTCCGGCCTGCTGCCGCGCGAGGTTGAAGACCGTCTGGATCTCGGGCGTCGAGGTCAGGGGGTCGAGCTGGATCGAGGGATCGGTCCTGAGCGCCGCGACGAACTGCGCCATGCCCTGGGCGTTGTCGCCCATGCCGCCCACGTAGACGACGCCGAGGTTCAGGTGCGTGCGAGCGCGGATCGAGCCGCCGATGTTGTTTGTCTGGCAGATCTGCAGCGCGCGCTCGAGCATCTGGCGCGCGTTGTCGACCTCGAGGTTCCCGTAGGCTTCCATCGACTGGCGATTCAGGTCGATGACCTGCTGCATGGCCTGGCGGTTGGGCTGCGCGCTCGAGACGGCCGGCAGGGTCAGCGCCAGCGAGAGAAGCAGGATGCGGATCTTCACGTGGTCCTCCGGGCCGTTCTTGCGTACTGCCTTGGGCGGTTTCTGCACACGGCGCGATGCCTATGGATTCTGCCGGTTCTGCTGGGCGGCCTGGTCGGTCCTGACGAACTCCACGCGCCTGTTCGCCGCCCGGCCGGCGTTCGTCGTGTTCGACTCGATCGGCCTCGTCTCGCCGTATCCACGTGACGTCAGGCGGCTGGGCGCGATGCCCCTGCCCTCCAGGTACGCCCTGACCGACGCCGCGCGCTCGTTCGACAGGTTCATGTTGTAGTCGTCGTTGCCTCGGCTGTCCGTGTGGCCCTGGATCTCGATCGTGATGGTCGGGAAGTCCGTGAGGACCTGCGCCACCGTGTTCAGGATCGGGAACGAGTCGCGCTTGATCACCGCGCGGTTGAACTCGAAGTGGATCGTCTGGTTGATCCGGATGTGATCCGTGGTGATCGTCACGCCGACGTACCGGCGCGGGCAACCCTCGTTGTCCACGGGACCGATCTCGTTCGGGCAGCGGTCCTGGGCGTCGACCAGCGAGTCGGTGTCGTTGTCGGTGTCCGGGCAGCCGTCCTCGTCCTGGAAGCCGTCGGGATCCTCCGGGTCGTTCGGGCAGCGGTCGGTGGAGTCCGCGATCGCGTCGGCGTCGTTGTCGAGCTCCGGGCATCCGTCGTCATCGAGGTAGCCGTCCTGGTCCTCCGGCTCGAGCGGGCACTGGTCGCGGCTGTCGGCGATGCCGTCGCCGTCCGTGTCCTGGTCCTCGGGGCAGCCGTCCTCGTCCTCGACGCCGTCGAAGTCCTCGGGAACCGTGGGGCAGCGATCCCTATCGTCGAAGATGCCGTCACCGTCGCGGTCCTGGTTCGGGCGCTCGACGACGATCCCGCGCGGCGCGCATCGCGCCGGCGGCGACAGGTCGTAGGCGGCGCGCGCGTTTGGCTCCGCGACGGCGTAGTGGTCCTCGGCCCGTGAGAGCCGGCCCTCGTCGAGCTCGAGCTCCGCGAAGCGCACGTTCGCCTTGGCGAGCGCGAGCTCTCTGGGCGCACAGCGGTACGCGCCGTTGCGCTCGGCCTGCACGATGATGTCCTGAGTCGCCTGCAGCCTCCCGGTCAAGCGCCGGGCGCCGGTGCAGGCCGCCAGGACGACGAGAGCCAGCCCCAAGGAAGGAAGAAGAAACGATCGGCGCATCTAGCGTCCCATCTCGCGGCGGCGGTTCTTGGCGATGTCCCTGGCCTTCGTGGCGTACTCCTCGGCCGTTCGCCCGAGGTCGATCGCGGCCTGGTAGTCGGCGTAGCCCGCTTCCTCCCGCGCTTTATGGATGTGCTCCTTCGCGTAGAAGTACTCGTAGGGGGCGTGCACTCGCGCATCCGCTTCTCGGGCCTCGGCGAGCGCCTGCGAGGCGTCCAGGATGACCGCCGTGTACTCGACCGGCCCGCACCCCGCGGCGAGGCCTGCAAGCGCGAACAACCCCCACTTCAAGATCCTGATCATCGTCGAAGGCGCCCTTCCACCCGGTGCGAAACCGGGACGAGGTTTTCTGGGCGGAACCATGCTCGCAAAATTGCGGGCAAACTAGCAAATCGCGCGCCGGTCCGTCAACGTTCTCGAACGGCTATCAGCACGGAGCCTGAGCAGGAATCCCCGGACCGAGCCAGGCGGTCGAGGCGGCCCCGGATGCTAGGCGCCCGCGACGACGAATACCGCGTGGTATTCGGAGGAGCGGCAACGACGCAGACGGGGTCGGATCGGCCGCCTGGCGACGGGAGGGGATTGCTGCTCAGGCTCGCAGGTCCCTTCGCAGCCGGATCAGCGCGAAGGTCCAGGCGAACCCCAGGCCGACGAGGGAAGCGAGGAGGAACGCTCCCAGGCCGCTCGAGTGCAAGGCGCGCAGCCCGAAGGCACGGTTGTACTGCTCGTATGTTCCCACGGCGCTGATCCGCCCCCACGTGAGCAGGATCGCGATGAGGACGATCCCCGTCCCCGTTCCCAGGGCCGACATGACCACGCGGTCCTGACCCGCGCGGCACGCCGCGACCGCCCCGAGATAGCCGGAGACCGCCGCCGCGGGATAGCCCAGGAGAACGACGACCACTACGGCTGAAGGAACCCGCGACGCGGAGACGAGGTAAGCCCAGGACCAGTCGGGATAGAAGAGATAGAGATACGAGCCCAGCGGCACCATCAGGAAGAGCTCGCACAGGAGCAGCGTCGCGAAGTAGGGGTTCATGATCGCGGAGCGCGACGCGAGCCGAACGATCGACCTTCCCGACCAGGCGCACAGGCTCCCGAGGAGCAGGTTCACCAGCAGGAGGTGCGGGATCGGCAAGGTGCCCGGAACGTAGCACCAATCCGGGGGCCCCAGCGAGCGAAGCTGGTGCGGGTCCGTGGTTCACCCCGCGAGCACGTCGGCCATTCCGAATAGCCCCGCCGGACGCCCGTGGACCCAGCGCGCCGCCCGGAGCGCACCCCGCGCGAACGTCTCGCGCGAGCTGGCGCGGTGAGCGATCTCGACTCGCTCGCCCGGTCCCGCGAAGAGGACCTGGTGGTCACCGACGACGTCGCCGCCGCGCAGGGCCAGGATTCCGATCTCGTCGCCACCGCGGGGCCCGGCCGCGCCGCTGCGGCCGTGGACCGCGCGGAGTCCCGGGCGAACGCCCTGGATCGACTCGGCGATCCTCAGCGCCGTTCCCGAGGGCGCGTCGACCTTGTGGCGGTGGTGCATCTCGACCACCTCGATGTCGAACTCGGGGCCGAGCTTTCGCGCCGCCTCCGCGACCAGGCCCAGGAGCACGTGAACGCCGACGCTCATGTTGGGGGCGTGGACGACGGGAACGATGCGAGAGGCCGCCTCGAGCGCCGCCCTCTCGTCGGGGCCGAGGCCCGTGGTGCCGGAGACGACGGCCACGCCGAGCGCGGCCGCCCGGGTCACGAGGTCACGTGTGCCCTCGGGAGAGGAGAAGTCGATCACGACCCTGGCGTGCGCCAGCGTGGCGCCGAGGTCGCGCGCCAGCGGCGTTCGCGCCGCCTCGCTCGCGGCGAGCCTGTCGAACGCGCCGACCAGGGCGAGGTCATCGGCCTGCTCGACCAGCCGCACCACCTCGCGCCCCATGCGACCGAGCGCCCCGACGACCGCGACCGCGATCATGCCGGGGATCCCGGCTGCCGGCGAGCCAGCACGGCCCGGATGCGCTCGACGCTCGAGGCTGACGGCCAGACGAGCGGCAGCCTGATCTCCGAGGGGATCTCGCCCCTGAGCGCCAGCGCTGCCTTGACGGGGCCGGGGCTCGTCTCGATGAAGAGCACCTCGTGCAGCGCGAGAAGATCGAAGTGCGCCTGCCGGGCCTCCTCCGTCCGTCCCTCGAACCATCGCGTGCACACTCCCGCGACGGCGGCCGGATCGACGTTGGACGTGACCGAGACGACGCCCGAGCCGCCGACAGCGAGGACGGCGAGCGTCATGGCGTCGTCGCCTGAGAACACCGCGAGGCGGTCGCCGAGGAGCTCCAGGATCTTCTGCGCTCTGAGCACGCTGCCGCTCGCCTCCTTGATCGCGAAGACGTCCGGGAGCGCGTGCGCGACCCGCGCCACCGTCTCGGGCAGAAGGTCCGTCGCCGTGCGCGGCGGCACGTTGTACAGCATCGTCGGCATCGGCACCTCCCGCAGGATCGCGGTGAAGTGAGCGACGAGGCCGTCCTGCGTCGGCTTGTTGTAGTAGGGCATCACGTGCAGGACCGCGTCCGCGCCCGCATCGCGGCAAGACCGCGTCAGCTCGATCGCGTGGCGGGTGGAGTTGGAGCCGGCGCCGGCGACGACCGGAACGCGCCTGCGGACGGCCTCGACGACGGTCCGGACGACCAGCCCGTGCTCGTCGATCGTGAGCGATGGCGACTCTCCCGTGGTACCGCAGGGCACCAGCCCGTGGATCCCGCGCTCGATCTGTCGCTCGACCAGCGCGCGAAGCGCCTCCACGTCGACCCTGCCATCCCGGAACGGCGTCACCAGCGCCGTCAGCGCGCCCTTGACCAGCATGCGGCGTCATTACCACGGTCGCGCCTGCCGGTCGATTGCCGGCCCGCCCCCCTTCGCGCCAAAGTCCGCTATCCGGTAGACTCGCCAGCCATGCGTCGCTCGACCTGGATCCTCGTTGCCTTGCTCGCATCCACGTTCTGCGCCTGCGGAGGCCAGAGCACTCCTCCGGATGACGTGGATGGCGGTGGCGAAGGCGAAGGCGAAGGCGAGGGCGAGGGCGAGGGTGAGGGCGAGGGTGAGGGCGAGGGTGAGGGTGAGGGTGAGGGTGAGGGCGAGGGTGAGGGTGAGGGCGAGGGCGAAGGCGAGGGCGAGGGCGAGGGCGAGGGCGAAGGCGAGGGCGAGGGCGAGGACGAGAACTGTGGCGACTGGGTCGTCGAGGAGCCCGAGGTCTGCGATGACGGCAACCGGGCAGACGCGGACGGGTGCAGCCACGACTGCTCTAGCGACGAGACCTGCGGCAACTCGGTCCTCGACCTGGTCGTCGGCGAGCTCTGCGACGACGGCAACACCGATGGAGGTGACGGCTGCGCGGGCGATTGCCGGTCGGTGGAGGACTGCGGAGACGGCGTCACGAGCGAGCCGGAGACCTGCGACGACGAGAACGCGGCGCGGTGGGACGGCTGCGGGCCCGACTGCCAGGAGGAGCAGTCGGCCGTGTGGGATTCCCTCGCGTTCGCGGGACCCGACCAGGGCTGTGACCTCGACCGCGACGGCGAGATCGACAACGAGTTCGGTGATGCGCTCGAGGACCTCTTGAGCATCTACAACGACCTCATCGCCAACGCCCTCGACGACGGCGCGATCCTGCCCATCTACGCCTTCCAGAACCTCGACGACGCCGCAGGCCAGGAAGACGGCGCCGTCCTCCTCGCGGTGGTGGAGGGCCGCGATCTCGACGGCGATCCCGACGACAACTTCGCCGGCGGCGAGGACTTCTGGGTCGAGCCGGACTCGCTCGATCCCGGCACGTGCGGTGCCCGGACCGCGCTCGCGGGCGAGATCCGGAACGGCGTTTTGCGCACGGGACCCGACGAGCTGCCTCTCGCGCTGCCGCTCTCCGAAGGAGACCCGGTGCCCTTCACGCTGTTCGACGCGACGGTGCGGGGAGACATCGTCGATCGGCGGGACAGGATCGGCATGGTCGAGAACGGCCTGGTCTGCGGCGCGGTGGCGGCGTCGCAGCTCGCGACCGTCGAGAACCCGATCGGCCCCCCGACGATGCTCGACGTCCTGGTCATCGGGCTCGACGGCATGATGTTCAGCGTCCCGCCGACGCAGCCGGACATCGACCGCGACGGCGACGGGCTCGAGGAGTTCGGCGACACGGATGACGACGGCGTCGTGGATCTCTGCATCGACGGCGACGGCACCGAGACCTCGGGCGTGGACTGCCCGCAAGGCCCCGGTATCGCCGACGCCTACTCCATCGCGCTCGCGAACTCCGCCATCTGGTCCGTGATCGACGCCGTGGCCGACCCGGGCTGCCCGCTGTAGCGGACCGGCGCCGTCCGCGCGAGGCGCGGCCAGGCGAAACGCGCGGTTGTGCCTGGAACGCCTTTGTTAATCACTAGTTGGAGACCGGCGCGCCGCGGTTCGTGCGTGTCCCCCCGCTCAGAGCTCCGGGTAGAACTCCTCGGGCTGGTCCGCGAGGGCGGCGAGGGGCGGCAGCTCCACCGGCTCGTGACGTGGGTTCGTCGCGCCGCCTCCGCTCGACTGGTAGATCGCGAGCGAGGTCAGGACCCGGCGCACGTAACGGTGCGTCTCCGTGAACGGGATCTGCTCGCAGAAGACGTCCAGGTCCGCGTTGCCCCGCAGCGCCAGCCACTTCTCGACGTTGTGCGGGCCGCCGTTGTAGCCGGCGATCGCGAGCGGGACTCGCCCTCCGAAGCGATCCAGGAGGACCCGCAGGTAGTAGGCGCCGAAGTCGATCGCGCGCTCCGGGTCGAAGAGCTGCGAGGGATCGAAGCCCTCGATCGATCGCGCCTCCGCGATCTCGTAGCCGGTCGGCGGGATCACCTGCATCAACCCGATCGCGCGCGCGTGCGAGACGACGTCGGGGTTGAAGATGCTCTCCCGGAACATGATCGCCCAGACCAGGTCGGGGTCGACACCATGGCGGCGGGCTGCCCTCATGACCAGATCCCGCCAGGCCTGCCGGTGGTACGAGCGCATGTCGCCCCACCTCGGCCGCTCGATCCGCAAGGCGAGCCCCTCGTCGCCCAGGGCCCGGGCGACGCGATCGAGCTTCGCCTCGCCCTCCGCGCCGAGCTTCGCCCGCTCCTTGCGCTGGTCGCGGCTGCCCGGGATCGGCGGCGTCATCCCGCCGCGCCAGAGCCGGAGGAGGCCCGTCTGACGAGGCCGGTTGCCCTTCGCCTGACGGTAGGCCTCGTGCGCGGTCCTGATCTCCTCGGTCGCGAGGGTCGGGAAGCCTCGTTCCACGAGGGCATGAGCGCGTCGCAACCACGGCAGCGCATCGCCATGCTCGGGAATGAGAGAATCGAGGTCGGCCAGCGCCTCCTCTCGAGTCGGCACGCTCGCCGGGGCGCTCGACGGCACGCCGTCGAGCCAGACGGGGGTGAGCAGCTCCGCGTTGACCTCGCCATCGAGCTCGCGCAGCCGCGCCGCCGCCCACACGCTGTAGTAGCCCGGCGGGTCGTCGTGCGCGATCCGATCGTAGTCGGCGCGGGCCTCAGCGATGTTGTCGGCGAGCTGCTCGGCGCGGCCGGCCCAGTAGATCGAACGATCGTCCCGGGAGGCCGCGAGCGGACGGAGGATCCGGAGCGCCGCTTCCGTCTCTCCGGCGGTCAACGCCGCGAGCCCCGCGTTGATCGAGCCGTCGCGCCCGAGGACGCGGGCGGGCACCGCGTTGAAGAACCGCCACGCGTCCTCGTACCGGCCCGCCTCCATGTACAGGTTGGCGGCGGACATGCGCTTCATCACGGGAAGCATGCGAGGGTTCGCGCGGCCCACTAGCCTGTCCGCGATCTCGCCAGGCCCAGGCGGCCGCCAGCGAATACGCGGCGGCTCGCCCCCCGCCGGACGCCGCCTGCCTCGCTCGTCGAACGGATGCGAGGGCTGAGGACGTGTCGGGTACAGGGCGCGGTAGAGGACCTGGGCCTGCTCGAGCCCGGGGTAGCGCGTCATCAAGAGGCGCACGGCCGTCTGGGCATCCCGGCGGTCACCCCGCTCGACCAGGCAGCGGGCGCGCGCCAGCCTTGCCCTCAGCGCGAGCGGCGGCAGGGGAGACTCGAGGGCCTGATCGAACAGCGCGCAGGCCTCGACCGCACGACCGGCCTCCATCTCCGCAAGCCCCCTGTGGTAGGCGACGTAGTCGGCGAGCTCCGGAACACCCGACAGGCGCTCCGCGATCTCGGAGTCAGTGGCGTCGACCGCAGGCTCCGGCGCGAGCGTCGGCGCTCCGGCCGGATCGCAGACCTGCTCGTCCCCGTAGGGCGATTCGTCCGGATCGGCCCGCGCGGCGAGCGGAAGGAGCGACACGAGCAAGGAGGTTCTGGCGAGGCTCAGCATTGCTTTCCCAATCCCGCCCACCCTCAAACCAACCGGCACGGCCCTCGCGGGCTTGGGCACGTGCAAGGAAGGGCGCCTGGCGAACTTGCGCGCGCCGGTATCTCGAACACGTCCAAGGACTCCGCCCTTCGCGACCCTCGTCGCGGCGAGACGTGCAAGGCCCGTGCGATCCGGCGCTCGGGTATTTCGCTCGCCGCGCGGCGCCCGGGCGCGCGGATCGCGCCGCGGACGTGGTGAACAGTCGACACGCCATCGTCACACGTGCCCCGGAGCACGGGTCCTGCGGTACCCACTTCGGGGTGCCGGCGCACCCCGTAACTGTGGCCGTTTGGACCTGTCAGCGCAAATTTCTTGCTGAGATGCCCGGGGCTTACGCCGCTCAGCTCCAGAGCTGGTACTGGACATCCGGGAAGATGTTGTCGCGCCACTCCAGGTCCCCGAGCCAGCGCTCGTCGATCGACCCTGAGCGTATCATGGCGGAAAGCCTCCTGAATCTGGCGAGGTGCGCCTTGAACCTGCGGATCGCGTAGTCGGTCGAGGTCGCGGTCTTGAGGATGAACGCCCAGTCGCTGGACTCGAGGAGGAGCAGCTCGCGACCGGCCTGCTCGAGCGCCCGCCTGAGCGCGCCCGTCGCGTCACGGTAGTCGCGGGCGAGGCCGTTCATCTCACGCGCGGCGTGGTGCGCGTGACGATACATCCAGGCGTTCGAGCCCTCGAGCCATACCTGGTGGTATCCGCCCGCGCCCCACGTCGAGGCCGACGGGGTCGACTTCTGGTTGACCGGATGCGCCTGCAAGTACTCGGCGAGGGTCACGGGGCGCAGGTCCTCCTGGTCGTAGTGGATCTTGCGGAAGAGGTACTCGAGGAAGTCGGGGCCTTCGAACCACCAGTGACCGAACAGCTCGGCGTCGTAAGGCGCCACGACGATCGGAGGTCGGTCCATCCCGCCGGCGAGCCACTTCACCTGCTCCTGGCGCGCCCACATGAAGTGCCCCGCGTGCGACGCTGCTCTCTCGCGCGCCACGGCCGGGTCGTACAGCTCCTTGTGGTCGGTGCGGGCCGTGATGCGGTGGTACTTGATCCCGGTGAAGAGCCTGGTCCCGTCCGGGTTGATGTAGGGGCGGATCTCCTCGAGGGGGCGATCGAAGCCGATGTCGCGGTAGAAGTCGCGGTAGGCGAAGTCGCCCGGATAACCTTCGTCCGCGCTCCACACCTGCTTGGACGACTCGGTGTCGCGCCCGAAGGCCGCGACGCCCGCCGGCGTGTAGACGGGCGCGTGGACGCCGTACAGCGGTCTCGGGGTCGCGTGCTCGATCCCGTGCGTGTCGACGACGAAGAAGCGCAGGCCCTCCTCGGCGAGCACCTCGTCGAGACCGGGGAAGTACGCGCACTCCGGCAACCAGATGCCCCGTGGTCTGTGCCCGAAGAGCCTCTGGTGCGTGCGGCAGCCAACCGCGACCTGAGCGCGCACCGACGTCGGCGTCTGGGCCAGGAGCGGCAAGAACCCGTGCGTGGCGCCGCAGGTGAGGACCTCCACGTGCCCGGTCCGCTCGAGGTCGGCGAACGCGCCGACGACGTCTCGTCCGACCTCCTCCCAGAGCGCGCGCTCGCGACCGAGCCGCTCCTCGTAGAAGCGCGCGAGCGCCTCCATCTTCCCATCGCCCGCTGCGCGGCGGCGCTCGCGGTCGGCGAGCTCCTGGAGCTTTCCGAGGTGGCGGTCGTAGCGACCCATCAGGAGCTCGTCTCGAAGCATCGAGGCGAGCGTCGGCGTGAGCGACATCGTGATCCGAAACGCGATGCCCTCCGCTCGCATCGCGCGGAAGCGATCGAGCAGGGGCAGGTAGCACTCGGTCATCGCCTCGAAGAGCCAGCGCTCCTCGAGGAAGTCCTCGTGCTCGGGATGGCGCACGTACGGCAGGTGCGCGTGAAGCACGATCGCAAGGTACCCGCGGGGCTCCATGGCCGGGCCTTCTAGCATGCCGTGGCCGCGCCCTGTAGCCCCTAGCCGACGGCGGACTGCCGAGCGCTATCCAGATTGACACCCCGGCCGGCGCCTCCTAAACCTCCGCCGATGTCCGCCCGGCCAATCGTGATCCTCGGGGCGGGCCTGACGGGCCTGTCGGCGGCGCGCCATCTCCCGCCGGGCTCGTACAGGCTCATCGAGCGCGAGGCGCGCGTGGGGGGCCACGCCGTGACCGAGGAGCACGAGGGCTGGCGCTTCGACCGCACGGGGCATCTCTTGCACCTGAGGGACGCCGAGACGCGAGCGATGATCGAGGGCCTGCTCGAGGGCGAGCTCCTCGAGATCGAGCGCCGGTCGAAGGTGTGGTCGCACGGCGTCTTCACCGACTACCCGTTCCAGGCGAACACGTACGGGCTGCCCCGCGAGATCGTCCGGGAGTGCCTGGTCGGCTTCATCGAGGCTCGTGTCGCGGCAGCGAAGTCCTCCAGAGCTCCGTCGACCTTCGAGGACCTCATCCTTGGTCAGTTCGGCGAGGGGATCGCGCGCCACTTCATGATCCCTTACAACACGAAGATCTGGGGCGTGCACCCTCGCGAGATGACGGCGTCGTGGTGCGAGCGCTTCGTGCCCGTTCCGAGCATCGAGGACATCGTGCAGGGAGCGCTCGGTCCCCCGAGATCGCAGCTCGGGTACAACGCGCGCTTCCTCTACCCTCGCCGCGGAATCAGCGCCCTGCCCGAGGCGCTCGCGCGCGGCCTGCACGTGGAGCTCGGCCGGCAGCCCGTCGCCGTCGATCCGGTCGAGAGGACCGTGACGCTGGACGACGGCGAGCGGGTCCAGTTCGAGGTCGCGCTCTGCACCGCGCCGCTGCCGAGGCTCATCGGGCTCATGGCCGAGCGTGCCCCCGCCGCGGTCCGGGACGCGGCGCGGCTGCTCCGCCACACCGGGCTGTGGTACCTCGACGTGGGCCTCGAGCGCCCGCCCCGGACGGACCTGCACTGGGCCTACGTCCCGGAGGAGCGGCTGCCGTTCTATCGGGTCGGCGTCTACACGAACTTCTCCGCCGAGCTCGCCCCGCCCGGTCGCGGATCCCTGTACGTCGAGCTCTCCTCGCGCTCCCGGCCGGACATGCTGGAGCTCGGCCCGGTCGTCGCTCGGGGTCTCGAGGAGATGGGCCTCATCCGCGACGCTTCGGAGATCGCCTTCACCATCCCGCGCTTCCTCGAGCACGCGTACGTGATCCCGGATCGCCGCACGGACGGGGCCCTGCGAACGATCCTGCCGTTCCTCGAGGAGCACCGGATCTTCGCCGCGGGTCGCTACGGCGCTTGGACGTACTCGTCGATGGAGGATGCCATCGTGATGGGCAAGGACGCCGCCCGCCGCGCCCTGGAGGTCCACGGTGGCTGATCCCCGCCTGTCGGTCGTGATCCCGATCTACAACGAGGAGGGCATCCTCTCGTCGTCGATCGCGGGCCTGCGCGAGGGGCTCGACCAGATCGGCCGCTCGTACGAGATCATCCTCGCCGAGAACGGCTCGACCGACGGGACCCGCGAGATCCTCGCCGGGCTCGCCGCGCGCGTCCCCGAGGTGCGCTGGCAGTCGACGCCCGAGCCGAACTACGGGCGCGCGCTGAAGCAGGGGATCCTCTCGGCCCGAGGAGAGATCGTCATCTGCGACGAGATCGACATCTGCGATGCCGCGTTCCACCGGACCGCGCTGGACCTCCTCGATTCGGGCCGCGCGGACCTCGTGATCGGCTCCAAGCTCGCGTCCGGGGCACAGGACCGGCGGCCGCTCTTCCGCCATTCCGCGAGCCTCGTGTACAACGCGGTGCTTCGCGTGCTCCTCGGCTTCCACGGCACCGACACGCACGGGCTGAAGGCCTTTCGGCGCACGGCGCTCCTCGACGTGACGCACGCCTGCACCACCGATCGCGACGTGTTCGCGAGCGAGCTCGTGATCCGCGCGGAGCGCGGCGGCGTGCGGATCGTCGAGGTCCCCGTCCGGATCGCCGAGAAGCGACCGCCCTCGATCAACCTCGTCAAGCGCGTGCCCCACGTGCTGGGGAGCCTCGGAAGGCTCTTCGCCTCGATTCGCCTCGGGTCATGAGCCTCGGCAGCGTCTCGGTCGATCTCGACGGCCTGCGCTGCTATCACGAGATCCACGGCCTGGGACCAGGCCCCGAGACAGGCACCGATCCGATCTTCGCGGCCTCGCTCTCGCGCTTCGCCGAGCTGTTCGAGGAGCTCGGGCTTCGCGCCACCTTCTTCGTCGTCGGGCGTGACCTGGAGGATCCGACGCAGCGCGCACGCGTCGCCCTCCTGGCGGCGGCCGGTCACGAGATCGCGAACCACTCCCTCGATCACCGCTACGACTTGACCCTCCTGGAGCCCGAGGCGATCGAGCAGCAGGTCGGTGGAGCCGCGCGAGCCATCGAGGCGGCGGTCGGCCGGGCGCCGATCGGTTTTCGCGCCCCGGGCTACGTCGTGAGCGACGCCCTCTTCGAGGTGCTCGCCCGGACCGGCGTGCGATACGACTCGTCGGTCTTCCCCTGCCCCGCATATCACGGCGCCAAGGCCCTCGCGATGGCGCGCATCCGACTCGCGGGCCGCCGCAGTCGATCGATCCTCGGCAGCCCCCGCGTGCTCGTGGCCCCACCCGATCCGTACGCGGTCGGTCGGCGGTGGTTCGCCAGACGCACGAGCGGGGGCGACCCGGCGCGCCTCGTCGAGCTACCGATCGGAGTCGCCACGGGCGCCCGGCTACCCTTCATCGGCACGACGCTCGTGCTCGCGGGACCGCGCGGCGCGGCCTGGCTCGGGCACCGGATGAGGGACCGTCCCTTCGTCAACATCGAGCTGCACGCGATCGACCTCTGCGACCCGTCGGACCCAGGGCTCGCGTCGATCGCCGGTGTTCAGCCCGACCTGCGTGTCAGTCTCGCGCGCAAGACGGAAGCCCTGCGCGCGGCGATCGGTCAGGTCCGCCGGGACGGCGCGCGGTTCGTGACCCTGGCGGAAGCGGCGGCGACCGGGGAGTGGTGAGCGCCTGGGCTTCCGGTGCCGCCCGGAATTCGCAGTCTCGTGACCTGCCGTTCACAGACCCCGAAAAACGCGAGGGTTCGCCGGCTCCCGCCTGGCGCGACGGTTGCTGCGTGACAGTGTGACATGTGCAGATTCATCGTCCCTGTGGTCGTGCTCTCGGCGCTCTTCTTCGTGGCCCCGAGCGTGTCCGCCGAGGACGGGGACTCGCTCGGGGTCGCGCTCGAGCTGCAGGCCGGGGCGCAGCTCACGCTGAACGACACGGCTCGCTTCTCGAACGAGGAGCCGCCATTACTCATGGGCCTGGCTGGCGGCTTCTACCTGACGGACAACCTCCGCCTCGCGGTGGCGGGAAAGTTCGACCTCGACGCCAACAGCAGCCACACCGAGCTTCAGGGAAGCGCGACGTACTTCCTCGACCTCAGGCTCGTGACGCTGTTCGCGGGCCTCGGCGTCGGGCGCTACTGGCGAGAGGTCGGCGGCCAGGACTGGACCTTCGATGACCAGGGCTTCCTGGCGAGCCTCGACGGCGGCGTCCGCGTCCGGCTCGTCGGTCCGCTCTCCGCCTCCGCCGTCTTCACGTACTCGCTCGCCGAGAGCCGCCACGAGGATCCGGTGTGGGCCCACGCCGCGCGCGCGGGGCTGGCTCTGAGCTTGAAGCTCTAGTCCCTGGCTCTCTGGGCGATTGCCGCGCGAGCCAGCTCGTCGGCTCTCTCGTTTCCTTCGATCCCGGCGTGGCCGGGGACGTAGCGGACCTCGAGGCTCCGGAACTCCTGCATGAGCTTCTTGATGCGGGCGATGAGGGGGATGTGGACCTTGGCCTTCCATCCCTTCAACAGGACGCCTATCGCGTACTGGCTGTCGGTGAAGAGCACGGTCGGGCGGTCGAGGTCCCCGACGGCCTGAAGACCGCGCAGGATGGCGGTGAGCTCGGCGAGGTTGTTGGTGCCTTCATCCGTCAGGTACTCGCCGTGCTCTCTCGTTCGCGTGCCGTCGTCGATGACGACGCCGATCGCCGCCGCGCCGGGGTTGCCGGAGCAAGCACCGTCCGTGAAGACGTGGATCTCCCCGTTCGAGGGGCGGTGCCGGACCGGCCGGGCGGCAGGTCGTCGGGACCCCGGCGCCTCGGCTGCGGGCACGGTCCGGCGCGCCGTCTCGGGGCGGACCGGGCGCCCGCTCGGCGACAGCGGCAGCCCATGGGTATCCGTCACGTTCGCCGGGCTCGCCAGGTAGATGCGCTCGTCGGTCGCCCTGTACTTCATCGGGACGCGGCCGCCATCCAGCATGGGGGCGCCCGAGGCGTCGCAGAGCACGAACACCTTCTTGCCCTTGAAGAGGGCGGGCACCCAACCTGGGTCATCCGGCTTCACGAGTCTGGTAGAAGCGTCCATGTGGCACGCCCCCTCCCTCCGGCGAAGCAGGCTTCCGACCCCGGCGGGGCCGGCGGGCATGGATGCCTGCCGATCAGGTACGGCCGCCCGAGCTGGACCTTGCTCCCGTTGCTGGCGACCACCTTGGTGGGGTGCGGGCTCGCGGCCTGCGACGAGAATCCGCCGCCCGGCGCCCTGGACTTCGTCCCGCTCGACGCGGCCGTCGTCGGCCAGGCGGACCTCGCCTCCCTGGGGCGTTCCAGGTTCCTGGGTCGGATCTTGGAGCCTCTCGAGGCGGAGCAGGACATCGATGCCCTCGGGCCGTGGCAAGTCCACTGCGGGGTCGACCTCGTTCGGAACGTCGACCGCGTGACCCTTACCATGACGGCCTCCGGGATGTCGCGCTCGGAGTTCGCGCTCGTGCTCGAGGGGCGGCTCGACCCGGACCGGGTCCTCGGATGCGCCCGGCGAAGGGCGGACCGGGAGGGGCGCAGGCTCGTCGTCGAGAGCTGGTCCGGCGCAAAGGTCGTCCGTTCCGGCGAGCGCGGAAGCGGTGTGATCGCTCTCGTGCCGACGGGGCCCGTGCTGGTTGGTTACGGGCGGCTCGTCCGAAAGATGCTGCGCCTGGCCGAGTCGAACGGGCCGTCGATCCGAGGCGACCGGGCCGTGGTGGACCTCCTCACCACGCTCGGGGCTCGGCGAGGAGCGGGCGATGGCAAGGGGCCGGCGCAAGCGCGACGCGGTGGAGCGGGAATAGTCGTCCGGCCGCCGCCGGATCTACGCGCGGAGGCTCGCGAGAGGCTCGTTCCCGCGCTCAGACCGCTCGCGGACGCGGAGCTCGTAGCCGCCGGCATCTCGCTGGGGTCCGACCTCGCGCTCACCGCGATGGCGAGGTTCTCGGAGCAGGCGACCGTGCGCCGACTGGCCAGAGACGCGCGCCGTCAGACGGACGCGATGGCCGATGACCCGGTGATCGCGCTCACGCCGTTCGCCCGTCCCATCGAGGCGCTCGAGATCGACTCGACTGGCCGCGACATCGTCCTCGGCGCCACGCTGACCGAGCGCGAGCTCGAGCAGATCGTCTCCGAGATCGGCGAATGGCTCGAGGAGGTGCGCGGTCGGTAAGTGATCGGGCTGGGGCCTGGCTTCGCTCCAAGACAGCAGCGAACGAAGGCCGATTCACTCGGCCGTAGTGAGCGATCGTACCGAGCATCGAAGCGGGGGGGCCCGCGGGGGGGCGACAGCCCACCCGCGCTCGATGGCGAATGGCTCGAAGAGGTGCGCGCTCAGTAAAACCCGCAGACGCGTGGATCGGCCAGCGCGGCGCAGCCGGTCTCCGACTGGGCGGCCAGCTCGTCTCCCGAGGGCACGCAGAAGCTCACGTGGGTCTCGCCCGGACATTCGGCCGGGAGCTGGCACGTCCATCCATCGGGGCACTCCGGATCCGCTTCGCAGTGCTTGGTGCAGACGCGGCGGGGCCCGGCGTCCGCGCAGCCTCCCGCGACACCGCCATCGGCAGCCGGCGCTCCGACGCGAACCGAGCACCCGGTGTCGGCGGTGGTCTCGCAGACCTCGTCGCCTGCCGTGCAGTCGACGATCTCGCGACCCAGCGCGGACGGTGCGGGATCCGAAGAGCATGCAGCGATGAGGAAGAGCGGAGCGACGAGCCGGGTCACGCTGGAGACCCAGGCCCGCGCCCCAGACGTTCGTGCATCGCTGCCACGAACCGACGCGCCGCCTCGGCGTCGACGTCGACGAGCCGGGTCCAGCGCTTGGGAGCACGCAGGAACGTGAGGGAAACGCGACCGCGACGCGCCGGCCAGAAGGTGGCCAGGCCCAGATCGAAACCGACGCCGAGGGCGATCGCCACGAGGCCGATCAGCGCGAGCGGGGCGTAGGCGCCGCGGATCCCGTCGAAGATCCGGAGTACTCCCCAGATCGCCCCGAGCGCGAGGCCTCCCACACCGACGAGGAGGTAGAGGTAGGGGTAGCGAGACTCGCGCTCGACCGAGGCGAGGCCGGCGAAGGGGACGACCTCCTCGCTCTCGCGGATCGTCTTGCCGAGAAGCTCGATCCGCTTGCGGCACAAGAGCCCCTTGGGGGCGAGCGAGATCTCCATGCTCCTGCGGAAGCCCAGGAGGTAGCGGCCCGCTGCGGAGGCGATCGTGCGAAGGAGGGCGTACCCGGTGCAGAGCGAGAGGATCCGGCGAATCCGCCCGACCGGGCGGGGGCCGACCCTTCCGGTGACCCGATCGGCCTCTGCGCCGGCGTCGTTCATCGGGATCGACGCCTCCTGACCGGTCGCGCGAGCGAGCGCCACGACGGCCGGGTCCGCCACCCGGACGAGGCGCGCGCGGATCTCGCCTGCGACGGGCGCGAGTGGATGCGACAGGAGCACCTCGGCGCGAAGGAGCCGGTGAATCCGGCCCTGCGCGCCGCCCGCTCGCGCCTCCTCCTCGATCGCGGCGGTCAGCCCTTCCCAGACGACCCTGGCGATCGCCTCCGGACAGAGCTTCTGGACGTGCGCGTAGACGTCGTATGGCGTGTACGCCACCAGCCAGTCGAGGGAGCTCAGGATTCGCCGGAACGCCTGAGCGCGAGCGCTCTGATTCTCCGCCTCGAGGAACGCGGTCAGGCCCCGCGCGAAGAACGCCCCGACCACGTCGATCTCGCCGGCGGTCTCGGCGCCCCGCTCGAGGATCGCCAGGATGTTGCCGAACTTCGTGTCGGCCTGCTCCTTCGAGATCCCCTGCTCCCGGGCGCGACTCGCCACCCAGCCTGCCGGGCTGGCCGACACCTTGCCCTCGGCCTGGCGGACGAGGACCTCGAAGACCAGACGGCCGAGCGCCGCTGCGTCGGGAGCCGACCTGGCCGCCTCCTCGGCCCGCTCGTCCTTCTCGCGATGCGTCACCGTCACTGCCAAGGCAATCGCCTCCATGGACACGAGCCTGTACCCGGTTTCGAGGGGTGGCTCAAGATTCCTGCAGGACTCGTCATTGGACCGGTCCGGTCGGCTCCACCCGGTCGAGCCCGGCGCGGAAGGCCGCGAGGCGATCTTTCATGCGGGCGAGATCCGCGGGGCGGCTCGTCCCGAGGTCATGCAGTTCGCGAGGGTCGTCGTCGAGATGGAAGAGAAGATAGCGGTTTCCTGAAGCGATGTGGGTGATCTTCCAGCCGTCGTGGATCAGCGCCCGCCGCTCGTCGTTGTACGGACCGACAGGGAGCTCGGCGTAGACGTCCCGCTCCGGGAGGGACTGGCCCAGGACCTCCGGCAACAGAGAAGCTCCGGACAGTCCATCCGGCGGGGGCACGCCGGCGAGGTCGAAGATCGTCGGCGCCACGTCCACGAGCGACACGCGGCGCCCGACTCGCCGGGCAGCGCCTCCGGGCACGCGGATCATCAAGGGCACACGCACCATCTCGTCCCACAGGTCGCGGCCGTGGAAGAACGCGTCGTGCTCGCCGAAAGCTTCCCCGTGGTCGCTCGTCAGGACGATGGCGGCCCGGTCCGCCCACGCGCTCGCCGCGATGGCGTCGAAGAGGCGACCCAGGTGGTGATCCGTGAAGCGCACCTCCCCGTCGTACTGGTCGCGCCTCGTCGAACCGAACGGCTCGAAGCCTTCGTGCGTCAGGTACTCTCGGTGCGGATCGAGGTAGTGAACCCACAGGAGGAAGCGGCCGGTCGTGAACGACGGGTCCGCGAGCATGGCGAGGGCGCGGTCCGTCACGGCCGGGCTCGAGCTCTGGACGTCGATGTGGCCTGCCCCGCGGGGCATCGCTTCGAGGTCCCATCGGTCGAACCCCTGTGCCATCCCGCTGCTCTTCCGGAAGTACCAGTGCGGCAGGACCGCGCCGGTGTGGAAGCCCGCTTCCTCGAGTGTTTCCGCGAGAAACGTGTTCTGCTCGAAGTAGCGAGTGAAGTGCTGCTGGTCTCGGTGGCACTCCGACGGGAACCGCCCGATCAGCATCGGGGGCAAGGCCTTGCCCGTGTACGACGAGATCGCGTAGGCGCGCTCGTAGACGACGCTCCGGGCGGCCATCCGATCCATGTGCGGCGAGATCGGCTTGGGGTAGCCCGCGAAGCCGAGGTCCGCCCTGAGCGTGTCGACCGTGATGAGGATGATGGACAGGTCCCGCGCGGTCGGGGCGGCCGCTCGGGCGCGGGGCGACGCGGGCAGCGGGCGCGGGCGGCGCGGCAGGTCCGCGCCCGAGCAGTCCTCGTCGACGCCGTTGCCGGGCAGATCGTCACGACCCGGAGAGATCGAGGCGCTGCGGTCGTTGCAGTCGCCTCCCCCGAGCAGGCCCGCGTAGCCGTCGCCGTCGAGGTCGAGGGCACGGCGACCCGCCGCGAGCAGCGCTCGAGCCAGGGGTGCTCTGCGCTCGATCGCGTCGGCCGCCCGAGGCCTCGCCCCGTAGCCGAGCACCGTCGCCGGCGCCGCCCCGAGCGCCGCGCAGGCCAAGGCGACGATGACGCGCGGAAAGCGGCGCGACAGCCGCACGGCGAGCGGTACCAGGAGGAGGACGAGCCCCAGGAGCGCGAACGGTCGCAGGTCGAGCTCGTCCTTCTTGAGGACGCCAAGGAAACCCAGGATGCCGCCTGCGCCGCCCGTCGTCCCGTGCGCTACGCCGTAGGCGCCGGGGACGAGCCAGCTCAGCAGGAAGGCGCCGAGCCCGAGCGCGCGCGGACGGCGCGAGGATCTGGCGAGCTTGCGGAAGACCGAGTAGAGGCCGAGGCCCAGCCCGAGCCCCAGCGCCGCCAGGACGAGGATGACGGCGCACAGCGCGAAGGCCGCCAGCGTGGCGTTGTGGTACGCGGTGAAGAAGTGGCGGCTCGCGTGAAAGAGCGCCACGAAGAAGAAGAACGAGGCGACGCCCGCGGCGACCAGTCCGCCGGAGGCGTCCTCGGGGGGCAGCTCGGCCGCCCAGCCTCGCAGCGAGCCCAGCGCGCGGGCGCCGGCGTAGAGCACGACGGCGAGGCACAGGCCGAGCGCGGAGCACAGGCCCGCCGCCCATCCCGCGGCTGCGAGGCGATCGAGGAGGCGGCCCGACGCCGCGAGCGCACCCTCGCCGAGACCGACCAGGCCGGCGGAAGCCACGGTCGCGGCGGCAAGCCGCGCCGCGGGACCCAGGAGTCTGGTGTCGACTCCGCCGAGCGACATCAGTCCCGTTCGCCCGAGAACCTCGGGTCGCGCTTCTCGAAGAACGCGGACACGCCCTCGATCAAGTCCGGGCTCGCCAGGCAGCGGAGCTGCGCCCGCCGCTCGTTGTCGAGCGCGGACGAGTAGTCCGCCGAGAGGTTCCGCTCGAGGCACTCCTTCATCAGGTGAAGCGCCAGGGGCGGTCCCTTGGCGATCCTGCGCGCGAGCTCCAGCGTGGCCGACTCCAGGGCATCGGGCTCGACGACGCGGTTCGCGAGGCCGATCCGCACCGCCTCCTCGCCGGAGACGCGATCGCCGGTTGCCATGAGCTCGAAGGCGCGCGCCAGGCCCACGAGCCGCGGCAACAGGAACGTGCCTCCACCGTCGGGGATGAGCCCGATGCGGACGAAGAGCTCGGCGAAGTAAGCCCGCGTCGACACGATCCGCATGTCGCACGCGAGCGCCAGGTCGCAGCCGAAGCCGGCCGCCGGTCCGTCCACGCTGGCGATGAACGGCAGGGGCGCCTGGCGGATCGACTTGACGACGGCGTGCAGCTCCGCGATCCGGTCGTCGACGCTGCCTGGCCCCACGGCCCCCGACATCATGGCCTTGAGGTCCGCCCCGGACGAGAACGCCCCGCCGCGCCCGGTCAGCACGACACAGCGGGTCTGCCGATCCTCGATCGCGTGGACGACCGCGGCGGACAGAGCCGCCGTCGTCTCGAAGGAGATGGCGTTCCTGACCTCGGGCCGGTTGATGGCGATGGTGCGGACGCCCTGGTCGAGCGTGGAGATCACCTGATCCGTCATTTCTTGCTCCAATTCCGCGCGACCATCACTCATCCTCCGACGCCGCCGCCACCTCGGCACGCGGGCTTGGTTCCGGGTCCGGGCTCGCGATCGGGCTCGGTTCCGGGCTCGGCCCCGGGCTCGGCTCTGAAATCGCCGCCTCGTTCGCGGGCGCTACCGGAGCAGCTCCCGCGACGGCTGTGGCGAGATCCTCCTCGCGGAAAAGCTCTGTGCTTCTGTAGTACTCGAGTCCATGGTTGAGGAGGATCTTGAAGATCGTCGCCAGCGGGACGGCAAGGAGCACTCCCAGGAAGCCGAAGAGCTGGCCGAAGACCATCAAGGCGATGATCACCAGGATCGGCGAGAGCCCCACCTTGCCGCCCACGATCCTGGGCGTGATCACGAGCCCATCGAGGATGTTGACCCCGCCGTACAGGGCGACGACTCCCACGATCTGGGCCCCGGACTGGAAGTCGAGCAGGCACATCGCGAGGGCGAGGCACAGGCCCGTGAGCTGGCCGACGTAGGGGATGAAGCACAGGGTGCCGGTCAACAGGCCGATGCCGGCGCCCAGCGGCACGTCGAGCAGGACGAGGCCGATCGAGTAGATCGTCCCCTGGATCAGCATGACGGTGAGCTGTCCGCGGAAGAAGCCGGCCATGGTCCTGTCGATGTCGGCCGTGATTC
Source organism: Deltaproteobacteria bacterium (assembly GCA_016190375.1). GTDB lineage: Bacteria > Myxococcota_A > Polyangia > JACPQR01 > JACPQR01 > JACPQR01. Next base: position 126,602 of record JACPQR010000115.1, on the reverse strand, counting down.
GCTCGACCCGGGGGCGGGCCCGGTGCGGGACGAAGCCGCGGAGCTTCGCGATGTTCGAGTCGAAGTCGCGGAGCAGGTAGAAGCTGAACAGCGGGATCAGGATGAGATTGGCGAACGCCGTCAGCGCCGTGAAGGTGCTCGTGAAGACGAGCTGCACGATCGAGCCGGCTCCTCCGAGCGCCCTGGGCGCGAGCTCCCTGAGCTTGTTGCCGAACTGCCTCATGACCTCGTCGAACGTGGTCGGCACCTCGACGTCGAATCGCGCGCGAACCCACCGGGAGCCGCTCTCGCTGACCTGGGCGAGGAGCGCGGGCAACCTGCTCGTGAAGACCTCGACCTGTCTGATGAGCTCGGGGACGATCAGGAGGGCGAAGCCGACGACGAGCGCCATCAAGACGAGGAGCACGATGACGATGGCGACCGAGCGGGACACGCCCCGTGCCTCGAAGCGGTCGATGACGGGATCGAGGGCGTACGCGATGACGAACGCCAGGAAGACGGGTGTGAGGACGGCGCGGAGCGCCTGGATGAGGAAGTAGAGGGCGAACGCGAAGGCGACGCAGAGGAACAGCGTGGCGATCACGCGACGCTGTCGGGCCCACGCGAGCGTGAGACCCCTAATCTGGTCTCGGGACAAGCTCCACCTCCAGCGTCTGCGTGGTCCCGGCCGTGTCGAGCTCGCCGTAGTAGGGGAAGTAGCCGGTCGCCTCCACCTGCAGGCGATGCGTCCCCTCCCCGACCGGAACGGCTCGCGTCTGGAACAAGCGGCAGGCTCCCCGGTACTCCTCGTCGAGGTAGACCACCGCATCGGCAGGTCGACAGCGGAGCCTGAGGCGTCCGGTCGGCACTCCGCCGCCGGCCAGCGCGCCGCCGCAGGCTCCGGTCAGTACGGCCAACAGTGCGGCGACGGCCAGTACGAGCCTCGCCTTCCGGAGGCGAACCAACAGGCAACAGGCAACAGGCAGCAGGCAACAGGCAACAGGCCCCCGCCGGACCGGGCTGACGCGACTCGGTCTGGCTCCGTGGTGCGCGCTCCCGAGACGGGGCCGCAGCCGACCAGTGCTGATCCGGGAATTGCCGGTTGCCGGTGGCCTGTTGCCTGTCGCCTGTTCGTCGGAGCTCCTTCGTCCCGCCCATCCGGCCGGATCGCCGACGCCAGGCGCGCGTGCAGGCTGCCGCCTCATTCCCACTCGATCGTCGCCGGGGGCTTCTGCGAGATGTCGTAGACGACCCGGTTCACGCCGCGCACCTCGTTGATGATGCGGCTCGAGATGCGGCCGAGCAGATCGTACGGCAGCTTGGCCCAGTCGGCCGTCATTCCGTCGCGGCTCTCGACCACCCGCAGCGCCACTGCCTCGTCGTACGTACGGTCGTCGCCCATCACGCCCACGGACCGCACCGGCAAGAGGACCGCGAACGCCTGCCAGACCGCTTCGTACAGCCCAGCCTCGCGGATCTCGGCGGTCACGATCTCGTCGGCCGCGCGCAGGGTCTCGAGGCGCGCCTCGGTCACCTCGCCGAGGCAGCGGATCGCCAGACCCGGCCCCGGGAAGGGCTGACGCCAGAGCACGTGCCGCGGCATCCCGAGCACCTCGCCCGCGGCGCGCACCTCGTCCTTGAAGAACTCGCGCAACGGCTCGACGAGGTCCAGGCTCATACGCTCGGGGAGGCCGCCCACGTTGTGGTGGCTCTTGATCACGGCGCTCGGTCCCTTGAACGAGACGCTCTCGATCACGTCCGGGTAGAGCGTCCCCTGCACGAGGAAGCGGACGCCCGGGACCTTTCGCGCCTCCGCCTCGAAGACCTCGATGAAGATCCGGCCGATGGTCTTGCGCTTCACCTCGGGGTCGCTCACGCCCGCGAGGGCAGACAGGAAACGCGTCCTGGCGTCGATCACCGTGAGATCGAGCCCCATCGCGCCCCCGAACACGTGCTCCACCTCCGCTCGCTCCCCGCGGCGGAGCAGCCCATTGTCGACGAAGATGCAGGCGAGGCGGTCGCCGATCGCGCGGCTGCAGAGCGTCGCGGCCACCGCCGAGTCGACGCCGCCCGAGAGCCCGCAGACGGCGCGGCCGTCGCCGACCTGGGCACGGATTCGCAGGATCGCGTCGTCGACGAACGACCCGGGCGTCCAGCGCGCGCCGAGACCGGCCACGCCGAACAGGAACCCCTCCAGGATCGCCATCCCGCGCGGCGTGTGCGCGACCTCGGGATGGAACTGGACCCCGTAGAGCCTGCGCTCGGGGTGGCCGACGGCCGCGAAGGGCGAGCCAGGGCTCGTGCCGAGGACGACGAAGCCCTCGGGGAGGGCCGCGACGCGATCGCCGTGGCTCATCCAGACGTCGAGCGCCTCGGACGCGGCGAAGCCCGCGAAGGGGCCCGAGGCCTGCACGATCTCCAGCCGGGCGTGCCCGTACTCGCGCTTCGTTCCCCTCTCCACCCGGCCGCCCAGCGCGCGAGCCATGAGCTGCACGCCGTAGCAGATGCCGAGGATGGGCAGCCCGAGATCGAACACGCCCCGGTCCACGTCGGGAGCGCCCTCGGCGAGGACGCTCGCGGGCCCGCCGGACAGCACGATCGCCCGTGGCCCCATCGAGCGGATCTGGGCGAGGGGCACGGTGCAGGGGTGGATCTCGCAGTAGACCCCGAGCTCGCGGATCCGGCGCGCGATGAGCTGCGTGTACTGCGACCCGTAGTCCAGGACGAGGCAGAGCTCGCGCGCCGACATTACCGCTCCTGCGAGCTCTGGTAGTTGGGGGACTCCTCGGTGATGAGCACGTCGTGGACGTGGCTCTCGCGCAGGCCCGCCGCGGTGACCTTGATGAAGCGCGCCTTCGAGCGCATCTCGTCGATGCTCCTGCAGCCAGCGTATCCCATCGAGGCGCGCAGGCCTCCCACGAGCTGGAAGAGGATCGCGGACAGGGGCCCGCGGTACGGCACTCTGCCCTCGATGCCCTCCGGGACGAGCTTACGCTCGTCGTCGACGCCGGCCTGGAAGTAGCGGTCCTTCGAGCCCTGCCGCATCGCGCCGATCGAGCCCATGCCGCGGTACACCTTGAAGCTGCGGCCCTGGTACAGGACCATCTCGCCGGGCGCCTCGTCGGTGCCGGCGAAGAGGCTCCCGATCATCACGCCGCTCGCGCCGGCGGCGACGGCCTTCGCGACGTCCCCGGAGAAGCGGACGCCGCCGTCGGAGATGACGGGGATGCCGGCCGCATCCGCGACCCGGGCGCAGTCGGCGACGGCCGTCACCTGCGGCACGCCGATCCCGGCGACGACCCGCGTCGTGCAGATCGAGCCCGGACCGATACCGACCTTGACCGCGTCGACCCCGGCGTCGATGAGCGCCTTGCAGCCGTCCGCAGTGGCCACGTTGCCGGCGACGAGCTGGACGCCTGGCCAGCGGGCCCGCGTCGCGCCGACGGCATCGAGGACGCCCTTCGAGTGCGCGTGCGCGGTGTCGATGACGATGAGGTCCGCGCCCGCGGCCAGGAGCTTCTCCGTTCGCTCCTCGCGGTCGACGCCGACTCCGACTGCCGCGCCCACGAGCAGCCGCCCGAACGTGTCCTTGACGGCGCCGGGGAACCGCTCGGCCTTCAGGAGGTCCTTGATGGTGATGAGGCCGGCGATGTGGCCAGCCTCGTCGACGATGATGAGCTTCTCGATCCGGTGCTTGTGGAGGAGCGTCCTCGCCTCCTCCCAGGTCACGCCCGCGGGCGCCGTCACGAGCTTGCGGGTCATCAGGGACTCGGCCGTCTGCGACAGGTTCTTCTCGAACCGGACGTCGCGCGACGTGAGGATGCCCACGGGCCTCTTCTCCCGCACGACCGGCAGGCCCGAGATCTCGTAGCGCTTCATCAGATCGAGCGCCGCGTGCAGCGGTGTCTCGGGCGCGATGCTGACCGGGTCGACCACCATCCCGGACTCGGACTTCTTGACCCTCAAGACCTCACGCGCCTGCTCCTCGATCCCGAGGTTCTTGTGGATGATCCCGATGCCCCCTTCGCGGGCCATCGCGATCGCGGCGCGCGCCTCGGTCACCGTGTCCATGGCCGAGGACAGGATCGGGATCCTCAGGCCGATCGATCGCGTCAGCCGCGTCTTGAGGTCCACCTCGCGCGGCAGTACGTCGCTGGGTGCCGGCAAGATGAGCACGTCGTCGAACGTGAGGCACTCCCTGAGCCGGTCTTCGAGCATGATGCGTGTGGTCCTTGGCGGCTTCGAGCTCCGCGGAGTATACGCAGCCCCCCGCGAGTGACAAGGCACGTCACCGCGAAGCTGCTAGGATTGACCTCGTGAAGTACTGGCCCGAGGTCGATCGCGCCGTCCGACGTCGCCTCCTCGCGCAGGTCCGCCAGCGTCACAACGTCGAGGCGAGCCGGCTGGACGCGGCGCGACGGCTGTCACGGCTCGACGAGCTCCTCGCGCTCGTGCGAAGCGTCGCCCTCCCGGACATGCGCGCCTGCGGTTCCGACGAGCCGCTCGAGCTTTGGGTGACGATCAAGGCTCGATTCAGGCAGGCCAATGGGAGCGCCTGACCCGGGAACGATCGCCGAGGCGCTCGGCCGCCTCGCGCGAATGCTCGCCGAGTGGGCTTCCCCCGCCGCCGTCATCGGCGGCATCGCGATCGTGGCCCGCGTGCGGCCTCGCTTGACCACGGACATCGACCTCGTGATAGCCGTCACGCCCGACCGGATCGGCGAGCTCCTCTCGCTGGCCCGGCGGCACGGATGGGAGCATGACCCCGAGGAGACCGCCGAGCTCGCGGCCGGCGGGCTCGCGAGGCTCTGGGGCCCGCCATCGCCGTCGGAGGGAGTGGGGCTCGACCTCCTGTTCGTGGATAGCCCGTTCCTCGTCTCGGTCGTGTCCCGCGCCACGCCCGTCTCGCTGGGAGGCGCGGAACTGCCGGTCGCGACGGTCGAGGATCTCCTCGTGATGAAGCTCGAGGCGCACAGGCCCGAGGACCTCGACGACATCCTGGCGATCAAGGATGCATTCGCCGAGCGACTGGACCTGGCCTACGTGCGCCGGAACACCGATCAGCTCGGCATCTCGGAGCGTCTGGATCTCTACTTCGGGTCTGCGGCTGGTTGAGAGCCTGAGATCCTCACCGCCCTCGCCGCGGGGGCGCCTTGCCGCGGGAGGCCGCCAGCTCCCTGCGACAGATCTCGAGCCTGCGCCGCGCCTCCTCGGCCTGCTCGGAGCGGGGAGCGAGCTCGAGAAAACGTCTGAAGGAGTCGGCCGCGCGCGACCACTCTCGCTTGCCCGCGAGCGCGTTGCCGAGCAGGTAGTGGGCCGGCGCGTAGGTCCCGTCGCGACGGATCGCCTCCTCGAAGCGAGCGATCGCGTCGTCGACGCGGCCTGCGCCCTTGAGCGACAGGCCGAGATCGCAGAGGAGCGACGGCGTCGGCTCGGCGGTGGCGACGGCGCGCTCGAGCGCCCCGATCGCCCTGTCGAACCTGCCCAGCCGGCGGAAGCCGTTTCCTATCCGCGCGAGCGCGGGGCGATCCCGGCCGGCGCGATCGAGGGCCAGACCCAGCTCGCACTCCGCTTCTCTCGCGTTTCCGGCCTCGATCAACGCCAGCCCGAGGTTCACGTGCGGCAAGGGATCGGCGGGCGCGACTCGCGCGGCGTCGCGGAAGGCGCGGATCGCGCCGGCGCCGTCGCCTTGCTTCTGCAGGAGCACGCCCAGGGCGTTGCGCGGGTCGGCGTCGCGCGCCGACGCCTCGGCCGCGGCTCGATAGGCGGCGACGGCACCGCTGGCGTCTCCCTGCTCCTCGAGCGCGAGGCCGACGTTGTACTGCGCCTCGCCGTAGCCAGGGCTGAGGCGGATCGCCTCGCGGAAGCTGGCGATCGCCTCGGGGATGTGACGCCCCTCTCGGAGAAGGACGCCGAGGTTGTTGTGAGCCTCGGCGAGCCGCGGATCGAGGCGTATCGCGGCGCGATACTGGCGCTCGGCGCCAGCGCGGTCGTTCTGCCTCGAGAGGACGACGCCCAGGTAGTACGGACCGCGCGCATCGCGGGGGCGTTCCCGGACGAGCGCCTCGAACGCGGTCCTGGCCGCGGGGAGGTCACCGCGATCCAGCGCCGCCACGCCGCGGCGGAGGTTCGCGTCGTCCTGCGCCCAGGCACTTGCCGCATCGAAGAGGAGCATCACGGCAGCGGCGACACCGACGAGTCTGGAGCCCATCGCTCGATTCACCCTCCATTCGTGCCGGCATGCAAGCGCCCGAGCGCGTCCTCGACGGCCGACCGGATGACCTGCAGGCGCTCCGGATCCTCCACCTTTCCGCCGCCGACCTCGGTCACGTAGAAGGAGTCCGCCACCCGGACGCCCTCGGAGGCGAGGCGCGAGACGTCGATCGAGAGGCCCGCGCCCGCGAGCGCCTGGGCGATGGTGTACAGGACGCCGACCCGATCGCGCGTGTAGACGTCGATCACGGTGTGGGTGGGCGAGACGCGGTTGTCCACCTCGACCTTCGTGCGCACCCGCGGCACGGTCTTCTCTCGCAGCACGGGCGGGGGGCGACGCTCGGCGAGGAGCGCCTCGGGCGTGACGCGATCGGAGAGGAGCTCCCCCAGGTCCTTCTCGACCCTGGCGACCAGCGCGGGATCGGTCGCCTTGCGTCCCGCCAGGCCCCGGACGAGGAACGAGTCGACGACCTCGCCGTTCGAGCGCGAGTGGATCTGGGCGGAGAGCACGTCGATCCGGTTCGCCGTGAGGGCGCAGGCGATGCGAGCGAGGATCCCTGGTCGATCGTCGCAGACGACGACGAGCTCGGCGGACAGCTCGGCTGGTCGATCGCTGGAGACCACGTGGACGGGCTTCGCTCCCCGGGCGCGGCAGGCATCCATGTGCCGCAGCACCGCATCGGGGGAGTGCACGAGGAAGTACCGGTCCGGCAGGCTGTCGACGAACTCGGCCGCGAAGGTGCTCGGCGGGCAGAGCGAGAGCACGCTCCGCCGCGCGACGTCGGCCTCCGCTCGATCGGCCGCCCGGCCCTCGAGGAGCTGGGCCGTGCGCTCGTACAGCTCGGCCAGCATCGTCGCCTTCCAGTCCGTCATCACCGTGGGCCCCGTCGTCGACAGGTCGGCGAACGTCAGGACGTACAGGTCGCGAAGGCGCTCGGTGGTGCCCACGAGCCCCGCGAAGTCCTCGACGAGCGAGGGGTCGGAGACGTCGCGCTGCATGGCGTACCGGTACATGGCGAGGTGCTCCCGGACGAGCCACGACACGCGGTCGGCGTCGTCGCCGGGCATGCCGAGGCGCAGGCAGACCCCGTGCGCCATCTCGGCGCCCAGCGCGCTGTGATCCGGCCCGCGGCCCTTGCCCACGTCGTGCAGGAGGACCGCCATCGCCAGGACCTCACGGCCTGCGACCTCGCCGGCCACGCGACTGACGTGTGGAAAATCGCTGGCGAGCTCGCCGCGCTCCAGCGCGTGGAGGCGCTCGACCGCGTGCAGCGAGTGAACGTCGACCGTGTAGACGTGGTAGACGTCGTGCTGAACTCGACCGGTGACGTCCGAGAACTCGGGGATCATCGCGCACACGAGCCCGAGATCATGCGCCTCCTCCAGGATCGGGGGCCCGGCGGTCCTGGCGGCGAACCGGCTGACCAGCAGACGGAGGTCACGCGCCGCCTCGGACGATGCCCTCAGGAGCTCGGCCGCCCGTCCGCCGCCGAGCTCACGGGTCACCAGGTCGCGCATGTACGAGTAGAGCGGGACGTCGCGGAAGGCCGCGATCCTGAGCGCCCGCAGCATCACGGCCGGGTCCGATTCGACCAGGCGCGGGTCGGTGACGGTGATCCGCCCGTCGAACAGCTTCAGTCCCTCGCCGACGTGCTTGAGCGTGTGGCTCGATCGCCGGTGGTGCTCCGGTGTGCAGCGCTCGATCAGGGCGTCGCTCCGGGCGGCGACGAGCCGAGCGTGGCCGTAGTAGCACTTCATGAACTGCTCGACGCCGAGATCGACGCCGTCCACGTACCCCATGAGGCGCGCGATCTCCTCCTGATCCTCGAACCCGAGGCGGTCCGCGCACCGGCCCGCGCGCCGGTGCAGGCAATGGCGGACGCGCCAGAGGAAGTCGTCCGCCGCCCTGACCTCGTCCCATTCGCGGTTCGACAGCATGCCGATCCGGACCAGGTCCTCCATGCCGCCGACCCGGTAGGCGGCCTTCGCCGCCCAGAGCGCCGCGTCGAGATCCCTGAGCCCACCGCGGCCGTTCTTCACGTCCGGCTCGAGCAGGTAGAGCGATCCGCCGAAGCGCGCGTGGCGAGCCGTGGCGTCGGCGCGGAGCCTGTCGAGGAACGTCTCGAGGTCGGCGCTGAAGACCGAGCGGAGGGCGTCGTCGCCGAGCACCGCCGCCAGCGTCTCGTCTCCCGCGACCCGCCGGCCCTCGAGGAGGGCCGTCGCGGTCTTGAGGTCGCTCCTCGCGAGCTCGACGCACTCCTCGGGCGTGCGGACGACGTGGCCGACCTGGACGCCGAGATCCCACAGCGGGTAGAGGATCGCCTCGGCGATGGCGTCGGCGGCGTCGTCGGAGCGGCGCTCGCAGAGGAACAGGAGATCCACGTCGGAGCGCAGGCCCATGCGCCGCCTCGCGTAGCCTCCCACCGCGACGAGCGTCGTGCGCCCGGCCTTGCGCGCCCGCCCCGGCCCCGGCCCGGCGCCAAGGGCCGCCTGCGCCGCAGCCCAGAGCGTCGAGAGCAGTCCGTCGTAGGCGGCCGCGAGACGTCGAGCCACGGCGATGCCACCCTCCCCGTCCGCGATCGCCTGCTCGCACAGCGCGCGCTCGCGCGCCAGGTAGGCCTTGCACGTCGCCGGCAGGCCGGGCTGGAGCGCCACGAGGTCTACGCGCCGCGCTGCGGTCATGGGCGCGCAAGTATGGGACGGCGGGAAAGCGGCGGCAAATGGGCGGATCTCACTCCGAAGGAGGCTCGTCAGGGGTGGAGCTCCCGGCGTCCCAGATGGCCTCCTCGGGCCGACGCACGTAGGCCGCGATGCCTTCGTAGATCCCTTCCGCCAGCTCCCGCCGGTACGCCTCGGTCGCGAGCCGACCCTCCTCGACCGGGTTCGTCAAGAACGAGGTCTCGACGAGGATCGCGGGCATTCGCGCGCCGACGAGCACGTAGAACATGGCGCGGCGAACGCCGCGGTCCTCGAGGTCACCGAACCTCGCGCGCAGCCTGCGAACGAGCCGGTCCTGGACGAGCGTCGCCAGCGCCTCGCTCGGTCGCTGGTGGGCCTCGAGCCCGAGGGTCGCCAGGATCGAACCGAGCGCCGTCACCTCACGAGCGTCCGAATGGCTGTTCTCCCGCGCCGCGATCTGGAGCGCCTCGCGCTCGGACGACCGCGCGAGCACGAACGTCTCGACGCCGCTCTGATCCGGGGTGGCCGCGGCGTTGACGTGGATGGACACGAAGAGGTCCGCTCCTGCCCCGTTCGCGAGGGCCGTCCGCTCCTCGAGCGCGACGAAGCGGTCGTCCTTGCGCGTCAGCACGACCTCGACCCCGAGCCGCTCGGCCAGGAGGCGCGCGACGAGCGAGGCGACCTCGAGCGTGATTGCCTTCTCCTCGAGCGAGGTCCGCGGCCCGCGCGCGCCCGGGTCGTGCCCCCCGTGCCCCGCGTCGACGACGATCCTGCGGACGGGCGGCCTCGTCGCGAGCGCCCTGCCGACCTCGGGCCGTGCGATGTCGACGATGATCCGGTAGGGGCTGCCCATCGGGAAGACGCGGTAGCGGACCGCACCCGTGACGTCGAGGAAGACCTCGATGCCGTCGCCGTCCCGGCGTGTCCGGATCGAGCGGACGATGCCCAGGCCCGAGGGGCGCTCTGCCGGCACGCCCCGGCCCAGCGCTGCGCCCGGCAGACGCACCCTGAGGCCCCGCGGGTCCTCGACCTTCATGAAGGGGCAGGCTCGATCGAGGTAGATCGCGACGCGGGTCGTCACCCCCTCGGGCCACATCGCGATGCGGCTGACGGTCGGTGGCCCCGACGAGCCGGCGTGAGCGCCGTCCCGCCCCTGGTCGGCAACCGAGCCCGTGCCGGGTGCGATCCCGGTGGCTGCGCGTGCAGGGACAGGTGGGGACGCCGTGCTCGAGAGAACTGCATCCGGCGGGACCGTGCCCGGCGGAGCGAATGCGGTGAGGATGGAGGCGGCTCGAGCGGCCCGCTGGCCGCAGGGCTCCCCCGGATAGCGGGTGGCGACGGACGCGAGCTCGCGGAATGCGACGCCGAGATCCTGCCCCGTCTCGGCCTGCAGGCCCGCGCGAGTCAGCGCCGCCTCGCAACCCGGCACGCGGGCGAGCCTCTGCCGCGCGTGCCCGAGGTCGCTCGCGTCGCCGAACACGCGGTACAGCCGCTCGTAGAGCGCGGCCGCCTCGCGGTCGGCGTCCCCGGACCGGCCGCCGAGCTTCCTGGCGATCTCGTCCAGTCGACCGATCGAACCGAGGGCGACGCCGCGCGGCTCGATGCGCGCCCTCTGGGCGGCCCTTCTCACGGCCCGGACCGCACGCTCCAGGCGGGCCCGCGGCGACGACGGAGGAGATGCACCGATCCCCGCGGCGAGGAGCATTCCACCGAGCACTACAGCGATTGCCGCGCTCCTTCTCGCCATTCGACCGACGGCTCCTTGTAACGGCGCGGCGTTCCTTGACGCAAATTCTCGGCGCGAGATACTTTCCGGGCCCCTCGAGGGGAGGCGCTCAAGGAATGCCGGACGAATCACCGCTCTTCCAGGACAGACGAACGGGTCACGTGTACCGCGACGCCCGGGACATGCTGAACGACTACATCCGGCGTTTCGGGGAGCAGGCTCAGGTCGACCTCAAGCCCCTCGACGAGGACGGCTACACCGACGTCCGGCGAGGAAGCGCCACGGTGGGCGTCAACGTCCTCGAGGACCATGGGATCCTGCTCTTCCTCTCGAGGATCATGGACGTCCCCAAGTCGGGCCGCGAGACCTTCTACAGGAAGCTCCTCGAGCTGAACTTCCTGGCCACCTCCGACGGGGCGTTCGCGATCGACAAGGACAAGGACGCCCTGTACCTGAGGTGCCTGCGCCGCCTGTCCGGCCTCGACTACGAGGAGTTCGAGGACATGCTCCACACGATGGCGACCGTCGCCGACGAGTGGGACGACCGGCTGCAGGAGCTCTTCGGCTCGGGGGCGTAGGGGGCCCACGCCCGAGCTCTCCGGGAATGGGCCGAGACCGGAGGGTGCGTTGCAGGGCCCGGGGTTTCGCTGCTCGTCGACGTCGCGGTTGACGTGGACTTTGACGGCGACGTGGACGTGGACCTGGACGCTCCCCGGTTGACGCAGGGCTGGTCGCGTCAAACGCGGGCCGCCGACGTCCACGTCGCCGTCGCCGTCAATGGTGCTCGTCGACACGTCGGTCTGGATCCGGTTTCTCTCGAATCGAGAGCCGTACGCGAGCGGCCTCGACGCTGGTGGAGGGAGCTCGCATGTGGACGACCGACCCTCGCCTCGCGACCGTCGCGGAGGAGCTGGGAGTCGCATACGAGACTGCCAATTAGCACCGCGTACCCGTCACGCTTCGACTCGGCTGGTCTCCGCGCTCGAGGACCGAGCCGCGCTCACGAACGCCCGCTCTACGGAATCGGCAGGTTCAGGAGGACGTAGAAGGCGTCGTAGTAGCGCTGCAGGGCGTTGACGAAGTCCGGCAGGACGGTGAAGCCGGCGCCGACCATGACGCCGAGGATCGCTGCGGTGACGAGCGCGTACTCGGTCATCGCTTGCCCGGACTGGGAGCGGAGAAGTCTCACCGGCATTGGATCGGGTGGGGCCTGACAGCCCCCCCCGAACCCCCCTCGCTCACTCCGGCGGAGTGAATCCGCCTTCGTTCGCTTCACCATCCGCGCGTCCGCGTCACGAGCACCCTGACGCGACCTCCGCCGCCGAGCGCGGCGATCGAGATGTCCGCGCGCTCGCCGCGGCGCTCGAAGCGCAGGGTCCGCTGGCCCTCCACCTCGGGGGCGGCACCGGCGCGGCTGCGGTCCCGGGACTCGCGCCAGCCGCGGCGGCCCATCTCGCGACGGTAGAAGTCGACGTTGTCGCGAAGGCCAGCCCAGTTGCCGTAGGAGAGCACCTCCGACTGGCGGCCCTCGTCCTCGGCCGTGAAGCGCAGCGCGCCGTCGGAGCCGGGAAACGCGGCGATCTGGCCGCCGTCCGCGAGGTCTCCGACCTCGAGCATCCGCATGGGACGCTGCATGAGCGACGGGAAGGCAAAGGTCCTTCCGCCGCGCACCACGAGGCTGACGGCCATGGCGCCGTTCTCCGGATCGAACGCTCCCACCGAGCCGCCGTGGGGCGTCACGTCCTTGGTGACCCTGAGGCCGTGGGCCTCCCAGTAGCGGGCGTAGAACTCGGCGACCCGGATCGGTGGATCGCGCGTGATGAAGTACGCGAGCTTCATGTCCTCGCCGCCTACCCTCATCTTCGTCCCGAGCGGGTACTCCGCCACGCCCGGGTAGCGGGGCAGGCTGTCGGCGAAGTAGCCCGCGATCGGGTCGTCGTCGCGCCCGTCGGCGCCCGCCAGCGGCGTCTCGCCCGACGTGAGCATGCCGAGAGTGGCGATCGCCGCCGCCAGCACAAGACAGCCGATCGGCCGCCAGCTCGAACTAGCGCCCACCTCTGCCTCCTCCGCCTCTACCGCCACCGCCCTGGTCGGGTCCGGGCGGAAGGATGTTCGCGCCGAACGGGTTGTCGCGCGCAAGCGTGTCGGTGCACCCGAGCGCCATCGGCTCGGCGCAGCCCATGTAGTAGTTGCCCCGGCCCGGTCGGCCGGAGGCGTCGTCCTCCGAGAACTCGAAGGTGCGGCGATACGCGGAGACGACGTCGTACGGGCTCGTGTCGTGCCTCGCGCGCCCCTCGTCCACGTCGAGCGAGACCGTGCCGAGGTCGCGATCGCCGGGACCATAGCTGATCGAGGTCACGACCGGCCGGAGCGGATCCGGGAAGTCGCCGCCGCCCATCATCCCGAGCAGCACCGAGAACCGTGCGAGCTGGGCCATGGGCTGGGCCGCGGCGCGCCCCTCCGACCCGCCCATGAAGAGCCTGTCGACCTGGTTGAAGTACCCGCCGTCCTCGGTCGAGTGGCGCACGTCGCGGCCGTCCTGCAGCCGCCACGAGTCGGCGAGGAGCTCCACGTGCTCCTCGAACCGGACGGTGGTGCGCCTGAGGAAGCGGTTCCTGAACCACGCGTCGCCGCCCTGGTCCATGTAGTGCCTCGGCAGCAGGCGGTTCGTGACCGAGATCCGCACGTCGGCCTCGACGTAGCCGTCCGTGTTGAAGCCGAACTCGGACTGGTCGTACTGGTTGCGCAGGAAGGGGATCATCGCCGCGTCGACGTAGGGGTTGTCGAAGTTGCGGACGAGGGACTCGATCCACCCCGCGATCTGGAGCCCGATGTCGAAGCCCAGCTCGAAGAGGAAGTCGCCGTTGATCTCTGGCGGCTCGCGGTTCGTCAGCCGAACTCGCTCGACCTCCCAGCCGGTCGCGAGCATGTAGTTCTTGCCGCGCGCCTGGTCGACGACCTTGCCGGGCACGCCCTGGACCCGGCTGACGGTCGACGAATCGAGGTCCTCGTACCGCGCCTGCGCCTCCCGCTCGATCTCGCTCTGCGCGGTCTTGAACAGCTTCGAGTGGTTCGTCCGGTCGTGGTCGGACAAGGGGTACGAGGTCGCCTCCCACGCGACGTAGCGGGCGAGCTCCTGCGCCTTGAGCTTCACGGAGATGAGCTCGTAGAAGTAGACCGAGAACAGGACGAGGCACACGACGACGGGGACGACGATCGCGAACTCGGTCATCGCCTGACCGCGCTCCGAGCCCGTCAGTCTGCGCCGGCGAGCCATCAGTGCGTCATGACCGACGTGACGGTGTGGAAGAACACGTCGCCCAGGAAGTTCCGGATCAGGTTCACGCCCGCCTGCAGGACGACGTTGCCGCCCTCCATCCTGATCTGGCCGCCCACGTAGCGATCGTAGAGGTTGCGCAGGAACTGGCCGACCGGCGCCAGCTTCGCTCCCCAGAAGGGGTTGAAGAAGTTGGGCATCTCGCGCCAGTTCGAGGGGCCGTCTCCGCCGCGCGGGCGGTGGTAGTAGACCTGACCCCGCGAGATCGCGTTGAGCCCCGCCATCCACGAGAAGGCGGCCTGGCGCTCTGCCGAGCCGACGGTGGTGTCGAGCGCGAACGACTGGCCGTTGTTCGTCCAGCTGAAGTCCAAGGACCACGGCTTGCGCCCTTCGGGGCTCGAGAACGCGTTGATGTTCTCGGGCGGCTTGTTGAGGAACATCCACGTCGAGGGCTGCCCGTAGCTCAGGGTGTCGTCGGCGCGGGCCTGGAAGCTCGAGTACGGCTGGATGCCGGGCCAGACGTGGTCGACGTCGTGATCCTCGAAGCTCTCCCCCGGCTCCGGGAACGAGTCCTCGGCGTCGCCGGCGCAGCAGCTCATCCAGGGCAAGGGCCCCATGAAGAGGGTGTTGATGAACATCCTCACGTCCGGCGGCTTGCGCCCGTAGCCGCGAGAGTAGAAGTCGTCGGAAGCGTTGTACCCGTAGTGGATGCCGACGTCGTCGCCGCCCCCGCCGAGACCGCCGCCGCCTCCGCCGCCCAGTCCGCCGCCCTCGTCCTCGGGCTCGGCGAGGATCCCCGATCCGATCGTGTCGACGGCGTTCGAGGCCAGGACCGTGCCGGGCACGCCGAAGGCGTTCTCGAGGTAGTCGTCGCTGCCGAGGATCGAGCCCAACGGATAGGGATCGTCGCCGCCGCCTCCGCGCCCCGCTCCGCCGCGGTCCTGGCCCTCCTGGCCGACGTTGCTGCGCGAGCCGCCGTCGTCCCGCATCGCGTCGATCCGCGGCTGCGGTGCGATCTCGTCATCGCCGTACGTCCCTCCCGAGTCGTCCTGATCGTCGAAGATCCGGGTCGCGCCGTGGTGCTGGCCGGTCGCGAGCGCCATCCGGAGCGTGTCGTAGTCGCTGCGGTCCGTCACGAAGGACGAGCCGCGCGGGCCCCACCGGCTGGCGTTCGCCAGCTCCGCCATCAACGCTCGCGCCTCCGTCACCTCCTCGCGCCCCTCCTCGTCGTCGTCGTCGGAGTCCGTCTCGTCCGGATCCGTGATGAGCGGCCTCGCGATCTCGCCGAAGTGGCCGATGACCCCGATGAGGGACATGTCGGCCCCCGCTCCCCGGTCGAAGACGCGGCTGTACTCGATCGTGTTGAGCGCGGCGTTGACCGCGTTGAAGACCCCGAAGTCGACGTTGGGGTCGTTGCCCTCCACGGTCGGGTAGGCCCCCGACAACAGATACGTGTTCAGCCTGAGGCCCTCGTTGAGCTGCGCCCTCCAGAGCGCTCCGCGGTTCAGCTCGGCCATCGCCTCGATCAACGCCTGGACTCCGGCTCCCTCGACCTCGAGGAGCTGCAGCGCGCTGTCCTGGAAGATGGCGAGGGCATGAAAGATCCCGCCGATCACCTCGTACACCGCCTCGAGGGCGCAATGGATAGGGCTGATCGGGATCGGGTAGTCGATGTTCCAGGAGCAGACCTCGCCGTTGACCGCCGCGGCGTCCCACCAGAAGTCCCGCTCGGACCCGAGGACCGCGCTCAGGTACGAGGCGTAGGACAGGTAGCTCTGCAGCGTCATCGCGGCCGAGTACTGGGCGATCTGGGCGCGGTTCGTGAAGGAGAAGAAGTTGAAGACGCGCGCCTCCCGGGCTGCCAGCGTGTACGCGGCGGCGTCCGCCGCGTTCTGCAGGCGGATCTTCTCGTGCACGGCCTGGCCCAGGTTCAGGGTCGCGATCACCGCGAGGGCCATCATGAACAGGCCGACGGCCGCGAGGACCATCGCCTGCCCGCGTTGTCGCCGGCGCGAGGTCGCCTTCATCGCCCGCCACCGCCCTGTTCGTCGTCGCCGCCGAGCGCCCGTCCGGCGGCCTCACCCGCCTCCTCGAGCGCGTCGCCCACGGCTCCAAGGGCCTCGTCGCGCACGTCGTCCTCGAGGTCCCGGATGTCCTCCTGGGCATCTTCGGCGATCCGATCGCCGAGATCCTCGAGGCGGTCGATCGCGCCGTCGTCGGGGACCGAGTTGAGGTAGGGGTTCGACTGCATCCGCATCGTGTAGGTGGCGTACAGCGGGATCATGTAGACGCCGGCGTCCCCGATCGCCGCGACGTCCCGGAGCAGGCCCCCGTCCCGGTCGCCGAGCCGCTGCCGGATGAACTCGTACGTCAGCTCGCTGTCGTCGGCCGAGAAGCCGGTCGCTCCTGGCCGCGCGCGCTGCGGGTTCCAGATCGCGCCGTAGAGCTCCTGACCGGCGCGCTGCGCGAGCCACGCATGGTGGATCACCCAGTTCGCGAACGGGACGCGCATCATGTACAGGTACTGGACGCGAACGGTCAGGCGCGTGGCGTTTCGCGCTCCGGACGAGCGGACGTCGTCGAAGTCGACCTCGTACGCGCGGTAGCGCAGCGCGTCCTCGAGCCCGCCGAGGCCGGGGATCTCGAAGCCGGCCTCGTCCTCCGCGTCCTCGAGCCACTGTCCGAGCTGGCTATTGCCCTCGTACTGGATGTCGCTCCGCGTCGGGTTCAGGACCTCCACCTCGACGACCTGTCGTTCGTCGTCCCCGAGGGCCTCCGTGACGGCTGCCGCCGCCGCGGCGCTCAAGGTCTCGCCCGCGAACCGCGTGAGGCGCCGGTTGATCTGGTAGCGGAGCGCGCGGTCGGCGATGCGCTGCAGGAGCCGCCCGGGATCGAGGAGGCCGCTCTCGTCGAGGAGCTCGTCGTACGTCGGCATCAGCGCGATCATCGCCGCGCTCTCCATCACGGAGGGCTCGGCGTTCCAGACGATGCCGGCGCGAGCCGAGCAGAACGCCGCGTACTCGGTCATGATGCGGGCGTGCTGGACCATCGACATCTGGACGATGCCGAGGACGACGAACACCATGAGCGGCAGCACGATCGCGGACTCGACCGTGGCCTGGCCGGCCTGACGGTGTCTGGGCGCTGCCGGACGCGGCTCCACCATCGTGAAGCGTACGGCGATGAGGGCAGAGCTACCATCCGTCAAATGGCCGCGCGGTCGGCCCTTGCGCGAGCGGGCGTCTTTCCTCTAGGATCCACCCACACTTATGCGGGCTCTCACGGCTAGTCTGGGTTGCGCCGTCGTGCTGGTCCTCGCCAGCCCGGTCGCGGCGCAGGACACGACCACCGAGGCACGCCAGCACTTCACGCAGGGGGTCGTTCATTTCGACGCGGGCCGCTACGTGCAAGCCCTCGAGGAGTTCCGCCGAGCGTACCAGCTCAGGTCTCACCCGGCGGTCCTCGTCAACCTCGCCAACTGCTTCCTCCGACTCTCGCGCTACCCCGAAGCCGTCCTGCACTTCGAGCGCTACCTCGCAGAGTCCGCCTCGCTCACGCCGGAGCAACGGGCAGACACGGAGAGGGCTCTCGAGGAGGCGCGCGGGCACGTCGGTGAGATCCTCCTCACCATCAGTCCACCTGGCGCCGTCGTTCGCGTCGACGGTCGCGAAGCGGGCCGCGCACCGTTCTCTCGCCCGCTGGTGGTCCCCGCGGGCCGGCATCGCCTGGAGGCGCTCGCCCCCGGGAGGCAGACGATGACCCACGAGATCCAGGTCGAGCCGCGCCTTACGGCGCAGTGGCAGATCTCGCTTCCGCCCGCCGTCGCCGTACGGCCGCCCGGGCCGGGCCCGAGCCCTGGGCCTGCGCCCGGCCCTCCCCGGCCGCCGGCGCCTGCCGCGCCGAGGCCGACCGGCACGCTGGCGGTTCAGACCGCGGAGCCTGGCGCCTCGGTCCGCGTGGACGGCGCCCAGGTGGGAACGACGCCGTGGGAAGGACCGGTTCCCGCCGGAGGCGCGACGGTCGAGGTCGGCGGGTGGTCGGGACCCGTCGAGATCGGCGAGGGACAGCGCGGTCGGCTGGACGTGACACCCGGCGCGCGGCCGCCCGACAACCGGATGCCCAAGGTGATCGTGGGCGCCGCGGTGACCGGCGGCCTCTTCGTCGGAACGGTCGTCACGGGCCTCCTCGCGCTCGCGGCCCAGTCGGACTTCGACGAGATCGCGCAGACGATCGAGGACGAGGACCCGAAGGGAGACGAGCTGGAGCGATTGCAGCAGGACGGCTACGCCGCCGCCGACCGCCTCAGCGCCTGGTCGACCTCCAGCGACGTCTTCCTCGTCTGCACGATCCTCGCGGCCGCGGGCACGGGCATCTACTACGTGCTCGCCGCTCCTCGCCAGGAGTCGGCCACGGCGCAGTTCCAGATCGGCCTCGGCCCTGGGTCGGCGCGGATCGCGGGTCGGTTCTGACGGCCGCCGCTCATCGGGTCCGCGGCGCTCCCATGGCCGTCAGCAGCTAGCCGCCATGCGGTGCCAGGGAGTGCTAGACTTTTCCTCGTGATCCCGCTCTCCGAGCCCGTCGCACGAGCGCTGGCCGATCTCCGCGGCCGCCTGGAGCGGCGCTTCGGCCCTCGCCTGAGGCGGCTGACGCTGTTCGGCTCGTGGGCGCGGGGGGAGGCCGGCCCCGATTCGGACGTGGACGTCCTCGTCGTCGTCGACGGCATGGACGGACGCGTCCGGCGAGAAGTGTACGACCTCGCCGCGGAGGTCTGGATGGACACGATGGTGCGCCTCGCTCCGCTCGCGCTCTCGCCGGCGGAGATGGCCGATCTCGAGCGGCGCGAGCGGCTCATCGCGCTCGACATCGCGCGCGATGGAGTACCCCTTTGACCGGCGAGAACCGTGCGGAGAATGCGGGCCAGGAGATGGCGAAGGCGCGCGCTGCGCTCGAGGAGGCCCGCGCCCTCGCCCGCCTGGACATGTGGGACGGTGCCGTGAGCCGCGCGTACTACGCGGCCTTCCACGCTGCGACTGCCGCGTTGGTCTCGCAGGGGGTCGAAGCCCGAACACATGCCGGCACTCACGACCTCTTCTTCCGGCACCTCGTCGCGCCTGGTCGGCTGCCGCGCGCTCTCTCGAAGGACCTTGCGGCGCTCCAGCGCTACCGCGAACAGGCCGACTACAGCGCCTCGGTCCGGTTCGCCGCCGACACTGGCGCCGACGAGGTGGATCGCGCCGGCCGAATCGTCGAGGCCGTCGCGTCGCTGCTCGCGGCAGATCCCGAGACCACGTGATCGCGCGCAGGCGCTGGCGACCAGCCGCAGACTCGCCAGGGCGCACGTCAGATTCGTGAGAGTGAGCCTCGTAGACGTGGACGTGGTCGTGGTCGTGGTCGACTTCTGAGGGGCTTGTCTCGTCCACGTTCACGACCACGACTACGACCACGTGCTTTTCCACGCGCCTCTCACAAACGTGGCGTACGCCCCACTCGCCACCCCCCTTTGACGGCGCGTCGGCCCCGCGCTAGCTTGCCGGGCCGATGAAGCTCCGATGCCTCGGTCTCTTGGCGCTTCCGGCGTTCCTGGGATGCGGCGGTGAGTCCGATGCCGACGCCGATGCCGATGCCGACGCCGACGCCGACGGCGATGTCGACGCCGACGCCGACGCCGACGCCGACGGCGATGTCGACGGCGACGGCGACGCGGACGGCGACGGCGACGCGGACGGCGACGGCGACGCGGACGGCGACGGTGACGCGGACGGCGACGTCGAGGGTTGCGAGGCGCAGGGTGAGGCGACGGGCGACTTCTGGTGCACCCTGACTCACGATGGGCTCGAGCGGGAGTACTGGCTTCACGTGCCGGCCGCCTACGACCAGAGGCCCGGCGGTGGGGCGCCGCTCCTGTTCGACTTCCACGGGTACACGTCGAATGCCCGCCAGCAGGCCGGCTATGCACTGATGATCGAGAAGTCGGACGCGGAAGGGTTCATCGCGGTGCACGCCGAGGGCACGGGGGTCCTGCAGAGCTGGAACGCGGGGGCCTGCTGCGGGACGGCCGCGGACGAGGGCGTCGACGACGTCGGCTTCGCCCTCGCGATGATCGAGCTCATCTCGTCGGCTCTCGACGTGGACGCCTCGCGCGTCTTCACGACTGGCCTCTCCAACGGCGGTTTCCTCTCCCATCGCCTCGGCTGCGAGCAGGCGCTGGTCTTCGCGGCGGCAGGCCCCGTCGCGGGCCTGGTCGGCGTCGACGGCTGCGCGCCGGCCCGCCCCTTCCCCGTCATCCAGTTTCACGGGACCGACGACCAGCTCGTGCCGTACGACGGCGGTGGCTTCTCCGGCTACGACTCCGTCGCCGACACCATGGCCGGCTGGGCCGCGCGCAACGGCTGCGAGTCGACGCGAACGGTGACCTACCAGAACGGCGACGTGACCTGCGAGCGATGGGACGGCTGCCCCGACGGCGGCGACGTGGAGCTCTGCACGGTCGACGGCGGCGGTCACACGTGGCCGGGCGGCGAGCCCATCCCGCTGATGGGCGAGACCACCGGGGACATCTCCGCCACGGACGCCATGTGGACCTTCTTCTCGGCCCACCCGCTACCCTGATCGCCGCGGTAGCCCGATGCCCGACTCGACCATGCTCCCTGAAGCGACCGCCGCCATCGACGCCGTGGGCCTGGCGCACCGTCGGGCGCTCGAGACCGTCGCGCGCCGCATCGCGACGCCCGACGGGAAGCTCGATCACGAGAGGATCGACGAAGTTCAGCTCCCCGCCTACGAGCTCGCGATCAGCGCCGCCGAGCTGATGGCCGCCCGTGAGTCGCTCCGCTTCGCATGGCCCGTCGGGCGCGAAGGGCGGCTCGAGTCGATGCTCGCCGTGCTCTTCGCGGCAGAGACCGCGCGCGACGTCGGCTCGAGGCTCAGGGCGCGCAGGGGCTTCTTCGGGTTCGGCGACGAGCTGGGCGGTGAGACGATCGACTCGCCGCGAACGCTGGCGTTCGTCGAAGAGGGCGCCCGGCCCGAGGCCTACGACTTGGTGGCCCACGAGCTGTCCGGCTCCGCGGCCGGTCCCGCGTGCGGCTTGACCGGCGAGCAGATCGCGATCGCCGAGACCTTCCGTCGCTTCGCAGACGACGTGGTCCTCCCGCTCGCGGAGCGGATCCACCGAGAGGACCTGCTCGTGCCGCGCGCGATCTTCGAGGGCCTGAGGGACCTGGGCGCCTTCGGCCTCTCGATCCCGGCCGCCTACGGCGGCGTCGCCGAGTCGCGCCCGGACGCCATGGGCATGGTGATCGTTACCGAGGAGCTGTCGCGGGGCTCGCTGGCCGCGGCCGGGAGCTTGATCACGCGCCCCGAGATCCTGGCGAGGGCGCTGCTCAAGGGCGGAACGGAGGAGCAGAAGCAGCGGTGGCTGCCCCGGCTCGCGTCGGGCGAGGCCATCGCGGCGGTCGCCGTGACCGAGCCTGACCACGGCTCGGACGTCGCCGGCATCAAGCTGGCCGCGGTGCGGGAGGCTTCGGGGGACTTCCTGCTCACGGGCGTCAAGACCTGGTGCACCTTCGGCGGCTTCGCCAACGTGCTCATGGTCCTGGCGCGGACCGACCCTCGCCCGGAGAGCCGCCATCGGGGCCTCTCCCTCTTCGTCGTCGACAAGCCCTCCTTCGAGGGCCGCGAGTTCGCGTGGGAGCAACCCGGCGGCGGGCGCATCGAGGGGCGCGCCATCGACACGATCGGGTACCGAGGAATGCACTCGTTCGAGCTCGTGTTCGATGGCTACCGCGTCCCCGCGTCGAATCTCGTCGGCGGCGAAGGGGGACTGGGCAAGGGCTTCTATCTCCAGATGGAGGGCTTCTCGGGCGGGCGCCTTCAGACCGCCGCGCGCGCCCTGGGCGTGATGCGGGCGGCCTCCGAGCGCGCCATGGCCTACGCGTCCGAGCGCACGATCTTCGGCCGGCCCGAGCTCTCGTACGGCCTCACCCGCTTCAAGCTGGCGCGCATGGCCGCGCTGATCCAGGCGGCCCGCCACGCGACGTACAGGACGGCGCGTCTCGTCGACGAGGGAGGCGGACAGCTCGAGGCGTCCATGGTCAAGCTCTTCTGCTGCAAGTGCGCCGAGTGGGTGACGCGCGAGGCGATGCAGATCCACGGAGGCATGGGCTACGCCGAGGAGTTCGCGGTCAGCCGCAACTACCTCGACGCCCGCGTGCTGTCGATCTTCGAGGGCGCCGAGGAGGTCCTCGCGCTCAAGGTCGTGGCGAAGAACCTCTTGTCGGAGGCCCTGTCATGATCGAGATCCCCATCCCCAGGCTGGCCGAGCGCGCGCCGCTCGTGCCGATCGATCTCGGCCGCACCCGGTTCCCCAGGTACGGCCGGACCTTCGAGGAGCTCGAGCCGGGCAGGGTCTTCCGTCACCCGCGCGGCCTGACGGTGACCGGCGCCCTGATCGAGGGTTTTTCGCGCGCGTTCCACGAGCACAACGCGCTGCATCTGAACGCGGAGCACGCGCGGGCGCTGGGTCACCCGTCGATCCCCGCGCCCGCGCAGCTCGTCTTCAACGTGGTCCTCTCGCTCGGCGTGCAGAACGACTCCGAGCAGGCGATCGCGAACCTCGGCTACTACGACGCGGCGTTCCTGCGGCCCGTCTACGCATCCGACACGCTGTCGTCCTCCACGAAGGTGCTCGAGCGCCACGACCGGGGGCCGGATGAGCCAGGGATCGTCACGATCCGGACGGTGGGCACGAACCAGAGGGACGAGGTCGTGCTGGTGTACGACCGCAAGATCATGGTCCCGCACGGGTCGCCTGGACGTTCATCGCCCAAGGGCCATGCCGAGGTGCCTTCGGTGGGTGGCGATCGAACGGCCATCGTCCCTTCGCCGGCGGCGGGGGCTCCGACCGCGGGCGCCGGCGTCTTCTTCGAGGACCTGCGACCGGGCGACATCATCGTCCATGCGAACGGGCGGACGATCACCGACGAGCACGTGGGCTGGACCTTCCGGACGGGCAACACGCACCCGCTGCACTTCGATCGCGTCTACTCGAGCCACAGGACGGGCTCGATGTCCGGCGAGCCGATCGTGTACGGCGGGCTGGTGTTCGCCTGGCTCGTGGGCCTTGCGAGCCGCGACACGACCGAGAGCGCGCTGTGGGAGATCGGCTTCACCGAGGGCTACCATACCCAGACCGCGAGGACGGGCGACACGCTGTCGGCGCTGACGCGGGTCATCGGCTGCGAGCCCGGCCCCGAGGGTACGGGAATCGTGTCTCTGCAGCTCGTGGGCGTGAAGAACGTCGGCGCGGCGGAGGCGCTCGAGCGGTTCGGCGCGGACCTGTTCGTCAAGGAGAACGACAAGCGCAAGCTCGGGAAGCAGAAGCTCCCGGACAAGGTCTTCGAGGTCGAGCGGCGCCTCCTGGTCCGACAACGTCCACGGTGATGGGCGCCCGACCGTGAGCCTGATCGTCCAGCTCCTCCTCGCCGCGGCCCTCGTCGGGGCCAACGCGTTCTTCGTCGCCGCCGAGTTCGCGATCGTCAAGGTCCGGGTCACGCGGCTCGAGGAGCTCGAGAAGCGGGGGAAGGCGGGAGCGAGGGTCGCGAGGACCGTCACCCAGCACCTCGACATGTACCTGTCCGTCTCGCAGATCGGGATCACGCTCGCCAGCCTCGGGCTCGGCTGGATCGGCGAGCCGGCCGTCGCGGCAGCCCTGCACGGTCCGCTCGCGCTCTTGGGGCTGTCGGCGCGAGCCACGCACACGGTGGCCTTCGCCGTCGGCTTCGCGCTGATCACCGTGACGCACGTGATCTTCGGCGAGCAGGCCCCGAAGCTGTTTGCCCTGCACAAGGCCGAGGCGACGACGCTGGCCCTGGCGGTCCCGCTCAGGATCTTCCATGTCGTCCTGTTCCCCTTCATCTGGATGGTCAACACCGTGACGAAGCTGGTGCTCAAGCCCCTCGGGCTGCGCGACGTCAGCGAGCAGGATGGCCAGCCCGGGTACAGCGAGCAGGAGCTCCGGATCCTCCTCGCGCGCAGCGGCACCGCCGGGCTCGTCGATCAGGACGCGATCAAGGTGGTCCAGCGCGCGCTGAGCTTCCCCTCCAGGACCGCCCGCCAGATCATGATCCCGCGCAGCCAGGTGGAGTTCTTCCACGCGGACGAGACGCTCGACGGCGCGATCGTCAGGGCGGACGAGTCCGGTCACACGCGGTTCCCGGTCGCTGCGGCCGGGGGCGATCTCGACGACGCCACGGGCATCGTCCATCTGAAGGACATCCTGCTCGCGATGCGCCGCGAGAGCCGCGCCTCGGCGGTCGGGGCGCTCGCCCAGAAGCCGCTGTACGTTCCGGAGACGCTTGCGGCGCCGCAGATCCTGCGCGCGTTCCACGGCCAGGGGAGCCAGATGGCGCTCGTCGTCGACGAGCACGGCGGCACGGCGGGGATCATCACGCTGGCCGACGTGGTCCAGGAGGTGATGGGTCCCCTGCCGGACGAGGGCGAAGGGCGTCCGTCGACTGTCCCGCCCGAGTCAGCCGACGTGATCGAGGGCTCGACGCCCTTGACCGAGCTCGCCGAGCGAATCGGAGTGCAGCTCGACGGCAAGCAGCCCGCTACGGTCGCGGGCTACCTGATCCAGGTGCTGGAGAAGATCCCCGGCGTGGGCGAGCGAACGAAGCTCGGCGCTCACTCGCTGATCGTGGAGACCGTCGAGGGCCCGCGAGTCGCGCGGATCCGCGTGGTCCCCGCGATTCCACCGCGCGAAGGTGGCCCCGGCTCGGCCTCGTGAGCCCTGCGAACCTCTGAATGCATCAATTCCGCGGGGATGCAGGCCTTTGGCTCCATCGCGATATGATACTTGACAGTTTCGAGGCCGAGAGAGAACCTGGGCGTCGGCATGTGACATGCATCATGCCCTGCGCACCATGACCCCGCCCGACACGCTGTCCGGCTTCCCGGGCTTCTCGGACCTGCCGCGGGAGCACCTGACTCGTCTCTCACGCCGGGTCGTGCGCCGAAAATACACGCGAGGGGAGTTTCTCTGGAGGGAGGGGGACATGGCCACGGCCTTGACCCTCATCCACAAGGGGCGCGTCAAGATCACGAAGCACGGCCCGAGCGATCGCGACCTGTTGCTGGAGGTCGCGGGGCCGGGAATGGTGATCGGCGAGGTCGCCGTGTACGACGGCGGGCGGTACCCCGTGAGCGCCATCTCGGCCGGCGACGTCGAGGTCCTTCAGCTCCCCGTGCAGGACGCACTGGCGGTCCTCGGCTCGGGCCCTGATGCCGTCCTGTCGGTCGTCGGATCGCTGGCCAGACACGCCCGCCGCCTGGCGCAGCGGGCCGCCGACCTGGGCGAGGCGGGTGTCGAACGCCGGCTCGCCCTCGCGATGTGCCGGCTCTGCTCCCGAGGGTGCGACCGCGCACAGCCGCCGCCCGGCGGGACGGTGGGAATCCCGGTCTCGCTCTCCCGCCAGGACCTCGCCGACATGGTCGGGACGAGCGTCGAGACCGCCATCCGAGTCGTCTCGCGCTGGGCGCGCAGGGGCTTCGTCAAGACCGAGCGAGAGGGCTTCATCGTCGCCAACTGCGGCGCTCTGCAGAAGATCGTGGCGTCGTCGCCTCGCGCGGGGCACCGCGACCGCTCGAACGGGGGGCGTTAGCGGAGCCACGGGGCGCCGTGGTAGAGCAGCCCGGCAAAACGCGCGGTTGTGTCTGGAACGTGTTTGATAATCGCCACTTGCAGACCCGGTGCGTGTCCCCTCAGCAGGGGGGGGCGATCGGGAGCTTCTGGCGGGCTGACTCGGCGCGGCGGCGGGCGTCGGCGTCCGTGTGGTGGGCGTTGGCGAGCGTGCCCCACTTGCGCAGCTCGTCCAGACGGCACGAAGGATAGAGCTTGCCCTCGAAGAACGCCATGTCCGGACAGCTATCGCACATGTCGACCGTGCCGTCCTCGAGGTGGTCGGGACCCTGGAGGATGAGGACGCTCTGCGTGGTCAGCGTGCGATCGAACAGACGCCAGGGGCGCCGCGCGAGGTCGGTGGCCCAGCGGCGGAGCCCTGGACGCACCGCGGGATCGATCGCGGACAGCCCGAAGTAACCCGGGCCGAGGCGCGGGCGGTCGCCGTGGGTGAGGTACTTGCCGAAGACGGCGTGGTGGAACGTCTGGGCGAGCTCCATCGTCCTCGGACCGACGAAGCCATAGCTCCTGTCGCTCGAGGCGATGTGCGTCAAGAGCAGCCACTTCGGAGTGTCGGGGCACATCGTCCCGCCGAGGAATGACGAGGCACGAACGTCGGGGTAGACGCGGCGCATCGAGTCGAGCACGTCCGCCGCCGTGATCCCAACCTCGGTCGCGTCGTTCGTGCTGTACCGGAGCTCCTTCGGATCGACACGCTTGCCGCCGGCGTACAGCTCGACCTCTCCTCCCGTCGGGACCGCGCGGAAGGTCAAGAAGATGAGCCCGGAGACGACGTCGATGTTCTTCTGCGCCCACGCGAGGATGTCGCCGACGTACTGGAGGTTCTCGCGGTAGACGGTCGCGCCGAAGGTCGCGTCGATCCCGCCGACCTTCCTGAGGAGCTCGACGTAGCTCTGCCTGAGGTCCATCAGCTCGACCTCGGTCTTGCGCTTGTGGTGCGGCCGCGACTGCCACTGATCGATGTGGAGCTTGAGGTTGTACACGCCGGCCCGCTTCAGCTCGCGCGCGAGGTTCTCGTCGAGGTTCACCGCGTTGGTCAGGATCGCGGCCTTCAGGCCGAGCGAGTTGACGTAGGCGACGATGTCGCAGATCTGCGGGTGCAGAAGCGGCTCGCCACCGGCGATGCAGATGCTGTCGGGATTGCGCAGCTCCTTGAGCCTGCGGACCTCTTCCTCGAGCACGTCGAGCGGCCGGTGACCCTCGAGCTCCTCACGGTAGCAGCCCTTGCACACGATGTTGCACTTGTCCGTCACCTCGAGCCAGCCGATGGGGTTGTCGTTGACCGACCATGGCAACCGGTAGAGGTTTCTCGTGTCGATGCGCATCGTGAGCCTTTCTCCACCCTTGGAACTGACACGGCAGTCGGGCGGCCGGACCC
Source organism: Deltaproteobacteria bacterium (assembly GCA_016190375.1). Classification (GTDB taxonomy): domain Bacteria; phylum Myxococcota_A; class Polyangia; order JACPQR01; family JACPQR01; genus JACPQR01. The sequence continues at coordinate 99,655 of JACPQR010000115.1, read as the reverse complement.
CTCTCACATGCCGCCCCCCGGGGCACCATGACTGATGTCATGCCGGGCCCCCCGCGCCGGGTCCACGATGTGACATCGAGCACTTACGAGCGCACAGGGTGCTTGTGGCCCGCGGCGTCCTCGAGGATCCGCGGTGCCGGACACGTCTCGAAGCGATGCTCGGGGCGATCGAAGGGCCCGAGGCCGAGGTGCTGCCCGACGACGAGGTCGAGCGCGCTCTGGCCACCCTCGGGCCGAGGGAGGGTCGCAACCGGGTAGGCCTGCAGGGTCGCGGCCGCGAGAAAGACGTCGTCGCCTTCGCACGTCTGGAGGGACACGAGGTGTTCCCCGGCTACTCATGGCGGGAGCGCCGGGATGGCGCCCGTGAGCGGTGCGAGCACGGAGTCCTCTGCCAGACCGCGATCGAGATCCAGAGCGCCGTCGGCTGCCCGTTCGACTGCGCCTACTGCCCCTACCCTTCCTTCGTCTGCGTTCGGCTCGACGTCGAGGCGTTCGTCGAGCGCGTGACCGCGCTGGTCCGGGAGAGCCCCCAGGCGCTGTGGAAGCTCAACAATCGGACCGACACGCTCGGCCTCGAGCCGGAGTACGGCCTCGCCGGCCAGCTCATCGAGCGGTTCTCCCGTCTGGATGACAAGATCCTGATGCTCTACACGAAGGGCGAGGCCGTCGATCACCTGGTCGGCCTCGAGCACCGAGGGAGGACCGTCGCATCGTTCACGCTCACGCCCGAGCCGATCGCGGCGGTCCTCGAAGCGGGCGCGCCGCCGCCCTCCGCGCGGATCGAAGCTCTCGGCCGGCTCGCGAGGGCGGGCTATCCGACCCGCGTCCGCTTCTCGCCCATCGTCCCCGTCAAGGGCTACCGAGAGGTGTACCGCGAGCTCGTCGGCAGGCTGGCGAGGGTAGCGTCCCCCGAGCTCGTGACGCTGTGGACTCTCAGCATGATCGACGTCGAGGAGCTCGGGCGCATCGTCCCGTTGGCGTCGCTCGACGAGACCGCGCTCGCCGCTGCTCGCGATGCCGCCGGGGCGCTTCACGGCGAGAAGGGATCGCCCTTCCCTCCCTCCATTCGCTGCTCGATCTATCGCGACATCATCGACGTCATCCGCGACCGCCTGCCGACGACGCGGGTGTCGCTGTGCCTGGAGGCGCCGGAGGTCTGGAGCGAGCTCGGCCCGCTCGTGCCCCGTCAGGACGGCGGGAGCTTCCTGTGCAACTGCGGGCCGGCGGCGACCCCGGAGGCGGTGAGTCTCTTCCAGATCAGGGCCGCGGGACGGCGGGCGACCGATCGCGGCTGACTCCCAACACGGGCCGCGAAAAAGCGGCGCCTACCCCCTCCCGCCTCCGCAGCCCTTTCGCGAATCGGGGGCGCTTTCCTGGGGCTTGTTTGGTTCCCGCGGCCGCCTCGGCGGCCGCGGGAACCGGGCATGCCATGGCGCGCAGGGCCTCGGGGCCGCTAGCGGCCCCGAGGCCCCCCGAGCCCGGGGTGACTGCTGTCATGGCGCGACTCGGGCCGTCGACGCAACGTTTGCGCGTGCGGAGGGCCGGAATCGCATTTCTTGCGGCTGTCGCCTGCCAGGAGGAGACCGGGCGCGATCGGTTCGAGGATGTGGTGCCCGTCCTCGAGCGGAGCTGCGTCTCCACGACCTGCCACGGCGTCGGCCCAGGGGAGCGGGAGTCGGGCGCGTACCTGCCCGACGTGGGTCTGTTCTTCGATGTCGACACGAGAGGTGCCGTGCGCGACATCGACGCCGCCCATGAGCAAGCGTTGCGCTTCGTGAACACGGTCGAGCGGCCGCAGTTCTCCACCCTTCTGCGCAAGCCTCTCGATCGGGCGTGGGGCGGGCTGCCGCACGAAGGAGGCTCGCCGTTCCGGAGCGCGGACGACCCGAGCTATCGAGCCCTGCTCGGCTGGATCGAGCTCGAGCGGGAAGGCGGCGAAGGCAGATCGCAGGACGAGCTGCCCGAGACCGAGCGCTTCTTCGCGACCGACGTCATGCCGTTCGTTCGGGACGGCGGGTGCCTGCTCGAGGGCTGCCACGGCCCGAGCTCGGCCGCATTCACGGCGCTCAGGGGCGTCGCCGATCCGGGCACGGGCGAGCTGGCGACCGCCGACATCGAGGCGAACTACGAGACGCTGCGCAAGTTCCTCTTCCTCTCGGGCGACCCGCTGCAGGGCAGGCTCGTCAGGAAGCCGCTTCCTCCCGAGCAGGGGGGCATCGCGCACCGCGGAGGCAACGATGCGTTCTTCACCGATCGCACGGAGGACGACCGCAGGCTCGGGCCCGAGGTCCAGGCGATCGTCGAGTGGACCCGGCGCGAGCAAGGGGATCTCGCGGCCGACCGGGCGAGCGCGCTCGGCGAGGTCTCGGGCATCGTCTTCGTCCGCGGCCCCGCGGCCCCGGCGGCGATCGGCGATCTCGACGGGTTCTTCCCGGGAAGCGACCTCTTCTTGTTGAGCCCCGCCCGACCCGATGGCAGCGTGGCAGTCCTCACCGAAGGCGCGCATCCTGACGGTCCCGCCGACGTTCGCGATCCAGCCGTGTCCCACGACGCCCGACGAGTGGCCTTCGCGATGCGCACCTCCCGAGCGGACTGCTTCCACATCTACGACCTCGAGCTCGCGACTCGCGTCGTGCGGCAGCGCACGCGAGGAACCTGCGACCTGCCCGGCGGGGGCAGGGTCGCCGACCGATGGCCGGTGTGGGGTCCCGATGGCCGCCTGTACTTCAGCTCGACCCGCGCCGGAACGCTGCGCGAGCACGGAGCGGGGCTGGACTCCGATCTGTGGAGCGTCGGCGCCGATCCCGACGACCTCGAGCGCGTGACCTTCACGCCCTCGCCCGAGCTACAGCCCACGTTCTTCGCGAGCGGGAAGAACCGGGGCGTCCTGGCCTTCACCGCAATACGGGCCCTGGGCGACCGGTTCGAGGGGGTCGTGTTCCGGTTTCCCCTCTGCCACAACCCCGACTTCCACGGCGACCCCGAGTACCACATCGGACACGGCGCGACGGCCGGCGCACAGATGGCGGAGTACCACACCCGCCAGATGCCCGACGGCAGGGAGGCGGTCGCCCTGCTGGAGCGACGCGCGGCATTCGAGGCGGGCGACCTCGCGGTGGTCGAGCGGAGCTTCGGGCCCGACCTCCCGGAGGGTCGGGAGGCCGAGGCGTCCGTGCCGGGGTTCAGGCACGCCCTGGCACGGGTCAACCGGCCAGGTGGCCTGACTGATGTCATCCGCGCAGGATTGTACCGTGACCCCCAGCCGATGCCGGATGGTAGCGTTCTCGTTTCACATTTCGACGGTGATGCCGACCCGACCGACGCGAGTGACGCAATTGGTGCGGACTTTGCGATAGAGCGAGTCGTGCTGACCGAGGACCGTGGCGACGGACCCACCTTGACCTCCTCCGAAGTGCTCGCGGACGCGCCGGGCCTGTGGGACGTCCAGCCCGTGCCCGTCGTCGCGCGCGCGATCGAGCACGAGGATCACCCCCTGGCGTGGGAGCCCGGGGCGCCGCGCGGAATCATCAATTACCGGCACTTGCGCTCGCTGCAGGCGGTCTTCGCGAACCCTCGGCCGGCGGGCGGGCTCGAGTTCCCCGAGGGGATCGCGTTCGTCCGGCTGGTGGAGCACCTGCCCGTGGCGCCCGACTCGTGGAGGTCCGTCGACCCCAGCGAGGTGGCGGATGGCGACCCGGCGCCCACCTGGATCTCGAACGGGGCGCACGACCGGACCCGGATCCTCGCGGAGGTGCCGACGGCCGCCGACTCGTCGTTCTTCCTCGATCTCCCGAGCGACGTTCCCTTCCGGATCCAGGCGCTCGACGCGGAGCGCATGGCCATCGGAGCGCAGCAGAACCGATGGATCTTCGTCAGCGGAGGCGAGACCTTCCCCGGCGGCATCTCTCCCGAGCTGTTCCCTCAGGCTTGCGCGCCATGCCACGGCTCGCCGTCCGGCGCACCCGAAGATGCCATCGTCGTCCCGGACGTCGTCACGCAGGCTTCCATGACGCTGGCGACGCATCAGGACCTGAACCCGCGCCGCAAGCTCGAGCCGGTCGTGATCGGCGACCCGATCGAGGTGGATTTCCGCCGCGACGTTCAGCCGATCCTCGATCGCTCGTGCGCGCTCGCCGGGTGCCACTCGGGCGAAGATCCGGCCGCGGGCCTCGAGCTGACGGGCGACGCGACGACATGGTACTCGCGGAGCTACGAGGCCCTGACCAGCCTCGGCGAGGGCTCGGGGGCCGGACACGCGTGGGTGGACGAGCGCGGCTCGAGCGCGAGGCAGAGCGCGCTGGTCGAGCGGATCCTCGGTCGCGAGCTCGACGCTCCGGCGCCCGTCACGGGGAGCTGCCCGCCACCGGGGTCGGGCGTCGACGAGCTCGGCGAGGACGACGTCACGACGATCGTTCGCTGGATCGAGCTCGGCGCGGTCTTCCGCGGTCTTCCGGAGGCGCCATGAGAGGAGTGGCGCTCGCCGTCGTCGCAGCGCTCGTCGGTTGCATCGGGACCGATGACGGAACGGTCGCGATCCCGGTCCTCGATCCGCTCGTGTTCCGCGAGGACGTGCAGCCGATCCTGGCGACTCGGTGCGGCAACCCGACCTGTCATGGCAGGGCGGACAGACCCTTCTCGATCTACTCGGCCGGCGCCTACCGCGCCGATCCGGCGCGGACCTTCCTCGACGAGCCGCTCACCCCGGAGGAGCTGGCCCAGAACTACATCGGGGCCTGCGGCTTCGCGCTGGAGCTGGAGTCGACCTCGCCCTCGAGCTGCGAGCTGCTCCAGAAGCCGCTCGCGATCGACGCCGGCGGCATGGGGCACCTCGGGGGTGACGTCTGGATCGACGAGCGCGACCGGGAGTACCGTACGGTCGAGGCATGGGTCAGGGCGCCCTTGGATCCACCGGAGGAAGCCAGGCAGTGAGCCGGGTCCTGGCCCTCTGTCTCGCGCTGGTCGTCCCCGGCTGCGCGACGGTCCGCCCGTGGGAGCGCGAGGATCTCGCGCGCCCGGCGATGCGGATCGGGGGGGATCCGGAGGAGAATGCCCGGATGGATCACGCGCTGGCCGCGCGCGAGGGCAGCATGCCGGCGGGCGTCGGGCGCGGGGGCGGCTGTGGATGCAACTAGGAGAGTCTGCGTCGTCGCCCTCTTCCTCGCTCCGACCCCACTCGCCGCGGAGGACCAGGCTACCGCGAGCCTGAGCGTCTACGCGGACGACGACCAGGCAACGGTCAGCTCGCCGAGGGCGAGCGCCCACCTCGATCTGTCCGAGCGAGTGGCCGTGAGGGCTGGCTACGACGCCGACGTGATCACGGCCGCGACGGTCGACGTGCGCACGAGCGCGACTCCGCGCGCTTTCGAGGACACGCGGCACGCAGGAGCTCTCGGCGCGGACCTGAAGCTGGATCGCTCGACCGAGCTCGGGGTCTCGGCGCGCGGGTCGACGGAGAACGACTACGACCTGGTCGGCGGCTCGCTCCTCGTATCGCGCGACTTCCTGGACCGGACCCTGACGCTCACGGCCGACTACGGGATCGAGTACTCGCTCGTGGGGCGCACCGGCGATCCCACCTTCGCCGAGAGCCTCTGGGGGCAGCGTGCGAGCGCGGGCGCGACCGTCGTCCTCGATCGCCGGACGGTCGCGTCCCTCTCGTACACGCTGGGCGTCCTGGCGGGATACCAGGCCAGCCCCTACCGGTTCGTCCCGATCTACTCGGCCGATCCCTCGGCGCAGGGACGACCCGTCTTCGTCCCCGAGCGGCTCCCCAGCGTCCGCGAGAGGCACGCCGTCGCGCTCGAGGTGCGACGCGCGCTCGATCGCGAGCTGTTCGTCGCCGGGCGATTGACCGGGTACGTCGACGGGTGGGGGATGACGGCGGGCACGCTCCAGACCGAGCTCGAGCGCGAGCTCCTCTCGGGCCGCCTGGCCGTGCGCGCGCACGGGAGGGGGTACGTCCAGGGCGCGGCACGCTTCCACGAGGAGAGGTACGAGACCCTGCCCGAGGCGCCGAGGAACGCGAGCGCCGATCGAGAGCTCGGGCGCATGTGGTCGCTCATGGGCGGCGCGTCGATCGACACGCGCGTCGCTCGAGGTCGCCGGTCGGGCGAGCTCTGGCTTCGCGCCGGGGTCGACCTCTTGAGGTTCGAGTACCTGGACTTCGCGGCCCTCGACGGGCGTACGGCGTGGCTCTTCGCACTCGGGGCGACCGGGAGGATGTGATGGCTCGAGCTTCGTTGATCCTCACGGTGCTCCTCGCGGGCTGCCCCGACGACGATCCTGGTGGCGCGGACGCCGGCGACGCGGCCGAGCCTTGCACGATGGAGGCGAGGCTCGGGACGGGCGGCAAAGGTGCCGACTTCGTGCGGCTCGCCGAGGGGGACGACGCCGAGGTGATCCTGGGCTACCAGGGCTTCCGCTTCATCCAGACGATCCTCGAGGTCTCGGGCGTCGGGAGCTCCCGGGTCAACGCCTCCTTCACGATCAGCGTCGAGGGACAGATCCCCTACCCCCAGTGGGTCCGCGCGGACGTCGAGGAGGCCGGCGATGCCGCCTACTCGGATCCGGTCTCCATCTACTTCAACGACATCCCGTACGCGCAGATCGTCGGCAAGCGGTGCGACCTCGCCGTGGAGGTCTTCCATCCCGGCTGCTCGGACACCTTCTCGGTCGGTGTGCTCCTCCTGGACGAGGACCCGTGCATCCAGGGCGCCGACGACGTCGAGACGGGCGGCTGCAGCTACGTCGACGGCGGCGTCGACGACGCGGGCTCGAACGACGCGGGCGCCGACGCGGGCGCCGACGCGGGCGAGTGATGCAGAGAGCCTTCCTGGCGTCTGCTCTCGTGGCGGCCTGCGGCTCCGAGCGGCCGAAGGGGTTCGAGCACCTCTCGCTCGCGCCGGATCCCAACGCGTTCGGCCAGGAGGAGCTCCTGTGGGCGGAGCAGCCGCACCGCGATCACCCATCGGGTGTGGCCGTCTCGGCAGACGGCTCGAAGCTCTACGTGGTGCTCGGCGGCAGCGAGGACGAGCCCGGTGACGAGGTGGCGGTCGTCGACGTCGCCTCGAGGGAGGCGATGCGCCGGATCCACGTCGGTCGCTCGCCCGTCCGCGCCGTGTTGCACCCCGCAGGTCGCTTCCTGGTCGTCACGAACCGCTACTCGAACTGGGCGTCGGTGATCGACACCGAGACCGACGAAGTGGCGCTGGACGTGGAGGTGCCCTGGTACACGATCGACGTCGCCTTCACCCCCGACGGCCGCACGGCGTACCTCACGAATCGGTGGAAGGACTCGGTCCTGCGCTGGGACCTCGAGGTGGGCGCGAGATTCGTGGTGCGCTCGAATGGCCTCGAGGGTACGGCGTCCGACGGGCCGGTGGGCGTGCCCGTCGGGTCGAACCCTCGTGACATCGCGATCACCGAGGACGGTCGCACCGTCGTCGCCGCGAGCCTGTCGGGGACCGACGTCCACGTCATCGACGCCACGAGCGGCAGGTGGCTGTACCGCGTGGACATCCACTCCCCGGTCCACGACGTGGCGACGGTGGGGCGCTTCGCGTTCCTCGCGAACAACGGGCCTGGCCAGGGGGCGCAGCCGGACGACGGCTTCGACTTGGACGGCGACGGCAATCCCGGCGATCCGACCGCCAACGTGATGTTCCAGGACCTGCAGAACGAGATCGCGGTGCTCGACCTCGATCGGCGCGAGATCGTCCGCCGCTACACCTCCGACAGCATCTGCTGCCACGACTTTCGCGACGTCGACCCCGATCACGCCCAGACGGGGCTCGAGCTTCCCGAGCCCGACACCTGGCCTCCCTCCCGGATCGAGCACCTCGAGCCGAAGGACACCTGGATCGTCGCGGGCGCGCTTCCCGAGCAGCTCGTCGCCGGCCGACCGGACGGGAGGCCCGTCCTCGTCGCGGTCTTCTCCGCCTCGAACGAGGCGCAGGCGTTCGAGGTCGACGACGAGGGCGGAACGCTCGAGGCGCTCCAGCTCGCGGGCGACCTCTACGAGACCGGGCTCAACCCGGTCGGCGCGGCGCTCTCGCCGGACGGACGAGCCCTCTACACGGCCGACCACCTCGGCGAGACGGCCACCTTCATCGACCTCGGGGACGGGTCCCGGGCCGGCGAGCGAGTGATCGTCGGCGACGTCGCCGGCGGCGCTTTTCCGGCGACCGACGCCGAGCTGGGCGAGGCCTTCAACGACATGACCGCGCGGTTCACGGTCGACGGCGATCAGAGCTGCGTGGCCTGCCATCGCGAGGGCTCGAACGTCGCCAAGCCGCAGGCGATGCCGCTGCAGGCCGACTTCGTGTGGGGCGCGCGACAGGTGCAGGCCTACCGCGGCGCGTTCGACACGCGGCCATGGTTCCTCGAGGGGATCATGGAGGAGAACAACTTCTTCGCCGTCATCAACGAGTTCGCCCGCAAGGAGAACTTCTGCTGCGAAGGGCTCGACCCGCGCGTCTGGTCTCGGTATCCCAGCGAGGCGGAGTGCGCGGCGGCGCCCGATCTGGAGGGCTGCGAGCACGTGCTCGACTGCCCGTCCAACCCGCCGCCGGAGTGCACGAGGCGCCCCTACGACGCGCCGACCCTGACGCGCAACGAGCTCTTCCTCGAGGCGGCGCGCACGACGCTCGGGCGCGACCGCACGTTCGGCGACGCGCTCTACCTCGACGTGCCATCGGGCCGCCAGACCGTGCCGCTGGACTTCAACGGGATCACGCGCGCGCTCGGACTGTTCCTGCTGATCGAGCCGCGCTTCTTGCCTAACCCGAACCGCGCCCTCGACCTCCCCGCGGCGCGCCGCGGCGAGGCGCTCTACCGCTCCGCTGCAACCGGCTGCAACCTCTGCCACCCGTTGCCGCTGACGACGATCGCGACCTCGCCCGAGTTCAACCCCTTCGAGATGCCCGTCCGCTTCCCGCCGCTCGTGAGCCCGCGGCGGCGGCCCGACACGGGCGCGGACGTCGATCTGTTACGCCAGAAGTTCATGGACACCTTCAACACCGGCCAGCTCGCCGCGGAGCAGGGACCAGAGGGCGTGCGCTTCCAGCCTCCCACGCTCCGCGGCATCTGGGACCGCGCTCCGAGCTTCTTCCACGACGGTCGAGCGGGGACGCTGCGCGAGGCCCTCGCGACGCCCGGGCACCCCGCGCTGGAGGAAGGCGAGCGCGGCTTCAACGAGCGGGACGGATTCCCGAACACCCACGGCGGAACCTCGCACCTCTCGCCAGAGGAGCTCGAGGATCTGATCGCGTTCCTCCTGACGCTCTAGGAAGCATCGCGTAGCATTCCGTTCGTGGGCACAACGGAGCCTCCGACCTTCCTGAAGCTCGTCGGCGTCCACGAAAGGCTGAGCGAGCTGTTCCTCCTGCACCAGGAGGCGCTCCTCGCCGGGGACCTGGCCCTCGCGAAGGCGCGACTCGCCGAGTACGAGCTCGACCTCAGCGCCCACATGCGCGCCGAGGAAGAGATCCTGATGCCCATCTACGAGCGTGCGGGCGAGGTCCCCCGCGGGCCCGCCGAGCTCTTCACCGGCGAGCACCGCAAGATGCTCCGGTTCCTGAGACGCTTCCGCGATCGCCTCGCCGAGCTCGCGCGCTCGGGCCGACCACCGGCGACCCGCGAGGTGATCGCGCTCCTCGACGAGGAGGCGCCCTTCAAGGGCCTGGTCGAGCACCACGACCTGCGCGAGCGGCTGATCCTCTACCCCACGCTCGACCGCGTGACCTCCGAGGAGGAGCGCGTGGAGCTGCTCCGGCGCTGCGGCGCGTAGATCCCGCACGCAACTTCTTGGGGGCACCCGCCGGACAACGGGGTCGCGTCGGCGGCATGACTGTTGTCATCATCGCCGAAACCGGTTAGTCTACGGCGGCGATGGCGTCTGCGGGCGGCAAGGTCCGGCTGCGGCTGATCGAGCCGGCGGACATCCGGCTCCGGACCGGGCGCAAGTATCAGCGGCTGCGCCGGGCTTGTCTGTTCATCTCGTGCGCCTTGACGTTTGCGCTTCCGGTCTGGCACCTGAGGAGCATCGAGGCGCAGAGCGAGGGGCTCGCGCGGGGTGGCCGATGGGCCGTGATCGGCGAGGCGATCGGGTTTCCCGACTGGGCGCCGCCGCTCGTCGGCGCGCCGACCTCTATCGCGATCGTCGGGCTGGAGCTCCTCGATCCGGTCCTGGCCTTCGCGGTGCTCGTCTCGGCCGGGCCGAGCGCGCAGCTCGGGATCGCCTCGATCATCGTCGCCGTGCTCGTCGTTCTCTTCGGTCGTTTCTTCTGCGGCTGGCTCTGTCCGTACCTTCCGATCCTCGCCGCGTCGAACGCGATGCGCTCGCTCCTGGCGCGGCTCGGCTTTCGCACGCGCGACGTCCCGCTTCCCAAGCGGTCCGCGTTCGCCGTGCTCGGGGTGCTGCTCGTCGCCAGCGCGGCGACAGGGAGCCAGATCCTGCCGCTCGTCTACCCGCCGGCCGTGATCGGCCGCGAGGCCTTCCGCGCGGTGTTCTATGGCGGCCTCGGCGCTGGTGCGGTCATCCTCGGCGGCGCGTTCGTCTTCGACACGTTCGTCTCGCGCGCGGGCTTCTGCCGGTACCTCTGCCCGGGTGGGGCGATGTTCGCCCTCTTCGGCGCGCTGTCGCCCGTCGTGGTGAAGAGGACGGCGAGCGCCTGCACCGACTGCGGACTGTGCGATCAGGTCTGCAACATGCTTCAGGAGCCCATGACCGACCGCGTCGACGCGGGCTGTGACCGCTGCGGCAAGTGCGTCGCGTCATGCCCCACGGACGCGCTGGCGATCGGGTTCGGAACGCCGCCGCTCCTCCATCCGAGAGCCCGGGCGACCACGCCGGCGAAGGGAGTCGGACGTGAATCGGCGTGACGCGCTCGTGGCGTTCGGCGGGCTCGCGGGCCTGACGCTCGGCTTCTGGCCGACCAGGAGCGAGGCGCGGCTGCGTCCACCAGGCGCGCGCCCGCCGCGCGAGTTCGACGCCAAGTGCATCCGCTGCTTCCGCTGCGCCGAGGTCTGCCCGCCGAAGGCGATCCTCTTCGACAGCGTCCTCGACTTGCGCTCGAGCGACACTCCCTTCATCGACGCGCACTCGCGCGCCTGCATCCTGTGCATGAAGTGCACCGAGGTCTGCCCCACGGGCGCGCTCGAGCCCGTCACCACCGACCTCGCCGAGGCGCAGAAGACCCTGCGGATGGGCAGCCCGAGGCTGGATCGCGGCCGGTGCCTGCCGTACAGCGGCCGCGGCGTCTGCCGGCTCTGCTACTACGCCTGCCCGTACCCGGACTCCGCCATCGAGCTCAAGGGACCGAGGCAGGCGCCGGTCTTCGTCGCCGACGCCTGCGTCGGCTGCGGCCTGTGCGAGGAGGCTTGCCCGACCGACGCGCACGCGATCCGCATCGCGCCCGCGGGGGGGGCGCTGGTTCCATGAACGAGCGGAAGCCGACGAGGAAGGTCCGGCCCTTCAGGATGACGCGCCGCGAGCTCCTGAAGGCCGCGCAGGTGTCGGGGCTGTTCGCGGCGGCAGGAGGCCTGTCGCTGATCGGCCGCGATGCGTCCGCGGATCGGACGGCTCGCGGGCCTTGCCGGCTGTGCACGATGCACTGCGGCCTGGTCGCGACGACTCGCGGTGACGAGCTCGTCCGGGTCGAGGGCGATCTCGACTCCGCGACGAGGGGCTTTCTGTGCCTGAACGGCCAAGCTCTCCCGGAGATCGTCCACTCCACCGAGAGGGTTCGCCGGCCGCTGAAGCGCTCGGGGACTTCGTTCGACGAGGTCTCCTGGGAAGAGGCGCTCGGCGAGATCGCGGAGCGGTTGCGGCGCGTGAAGGCGCGCCACGGCGCGCGGGCACTGGCGCTGCAGACCGGGTGGCCCTTCGTGCGAAGCCCGCTCATCGGCATGCTCCACCGCTTCTGCCAGGCCTTCGGGACTCCCAACCTGGCGACGACGACGACCCTGTGCGAGGCAGCCGGCCGGATGGGCAGGACGATCGTCGCGGGCTCGAACTTCCACCCTGATCTCAGGGGCTGCCGAACTCTCGTCGTGTGGGGAGCGAACCCGACGCTCGCGGCGCCCCCCTTCGCCCATGCCGTCGCCGCGAACGCGCTCCGCGGCAAGAATCTGATTGTCATCGACCCGGTGCGCACCGAGCTCGCCGAGCGGGCGACCCTTCACCTCCAGGTCAGGCCCGGGACGGACGGCGCGCTGGCGCTGGGGATGATCCACGTGATCGTCCGGGACGGGCTTCACGACAGCGCGTTCGTCGACGCGCACACCGTCGGCTTCGGCGAGCTCGCGCGGCTCGCCGAGGAGTACCCGACCGACCGGGTCGCGAGCCTCACGGGGCTCGCCGAGGGCGACATCGTCCGCGCAGCGACGATCTTCGCCGGCTCGGGACCGTCGCAGGTCTGGGACGGCCTGGGGATCGAGCACCACGAGAACGGGATCCAGACGGTGCGCGCGGTGGCGTCGCTCCAGGCGATCTGTGGCAACCTCGACGCGCCCGGCGGGCCGGCCCTCATGACCCGCCCCGGTCCCCATTTCCGCGAGGAGCCGTTGCCGGCCCTGTGGCGGATGACCACTCCAGAGCCGGCGCCGCCGCCCGTCGCCGACAAGCCGATCGGGTGGGACGAGCGGCCCCTCTTTCACGTCTACAACCGCCAGGCGCAGGCGAACCTCTTCCCGCGGGCGATGCTCGAGGGACGACCGTATCCGCTCAGGGCACTGTTCCTCTTCGGCTGCAACACGCTCGTGACGTACCCGGATTCGAGGAGGCTGCGGCGCGCCTACGATCGGCTCGATCTTCTGGTCACGATCGATCCGTTCCTCACCGAGACCGCGTCGCGTTCGGACTACGTGCTGCCGGCATGCACGTTCGCCGAGGCGCCGAGCGTCCGGGGCCGCGACGATCGCGTCGCGAAGCGCGGTCTCGTCGGGGAGCAGCACGAGAGCCGGCCCGACTGGAGGATCGTCTTCGATCTCGCGCGCGAGCTCGGGCTCGGGCGGTACTTTCCGTGGCAGAGCCTGTCCGAGGCGCTCGAGGCGAGGCACGTGCCCTTCATGCGCGACCCGGAGCACACGCTCATGCCCGATCCCGGAGGCGACCGGGAGGCCCCGCGTTTCCCGACGGCCAGCGGAAAGGTCGAGCTGTACAGCGAGACGATGCAGCGTTTCGGCCACGACCCGTTGCCCCGCTGGACCGCTCCCTCCGCGCGCACCAGCGCCCGGTTCCCGCTGTGGCTCGTGAGCGGCCCGAGGACGCGCGCGTACATCAACTCGCAGTTCAGGCAGATCCCGTCGGTCGCGGCGAAGATGCCGGAGCCCCTGGCCCGGATCCATCCGGAGGTCGCGGCCGGGCTCGGCGTCGAGGACGGCGACCGCGTGGCCGTCGTGTCCGGGCGGGGCCGGATCGAGCTTCGAGCCCGCGTCGACCGGGCGGTGGAGCGGACGACCGTCGTCATCCCGAGCGGCTGGCCCGAAGCGAGCGCCAACGAGCTGACCGACGGCGATGCGCTCGACCCGATCTCCGGCTTTCCGGCGCTGCGCTCGACCGTGTGCCGGGTGGAGCGGTTGTCCGCCGACGGCCGGCGCGCTACGGGTGACCGTTGAGGGCTCTGCCGCGCGAGAGCCCCAGGCGGTCGAGACGACGGTAGAGGGTCGCGGGCGACAGGCCGAGGAGCCTGGCGGCGCGCTCGCGATTACCGCCGGCGAGGTCGAGGACCCACGCGATGTGTCGCCTCTCGAAGTCCGCGACGGCGGCGCGCAGCGGCGTGGGCGGCGCGGTGGTCCTCGTGGCGACGTCGCGGGGCAGCGCCTCGACCGCGATGCGGTCGTCGGGGCAAAGAAGGAGCGCCCTCTCCAGGACGTTCGAGAGCTCGCGCACGTTCCCCTTCCACTCGTGCGCCATCAATAGCTGCAGCGCCTCGGGCTCGATGCTGGGTGCGCGCCGTCCCATGTCGCCCGCGTGGAGGCGCAAGAGGTCCGCCGCCAGGGCAGGTATGTCCGCGGGCCGCTCGCGGAGCGGCGGGACGCGGATGCGTACGACGTTGAGACGGTAATACAGGTCGTCGCGGAACGTCCCGCGCTCCACCATCGTCTCGATGTCGCGGCTCGTCGCGGCGATCACTCGCACGGCCGCTGGCACGGGCCGATCGCTCCCGCTCGGGAAGAACTGCTTCTCCTCGATCGCGCCGAGCAGCTTGGCCTGCGCCTGCAGCGGCAGCTCCGCGACCTCGTCGAGGAAGAGGATCCCGCCCGCCGCCGCCCCGAGAGCGCCATCGCTCCGTATGGCGCCCGAGAAGGCTCCCTTCTCGTGACCGAACAGTCGGAGCTCGAACAGATCCGCCTGGACCGCGCCGCCGCCCTGGCCGGCGCGCTGCAGTGCGATCGCGGCGACGTTGACCGCGAGGAAGGGTCGGTCGCGCAGGGGGCCGGCGGCGTGGATCGCGCGCGCGACGAGCTCCTTGCCGGTGCCGCTCTCGCCGGTCACGAGCACGTTCGAAGCTGCCGCGGCCGCTCGCTCGATCCACTCGCGCACGATCTTCATGGCGGGCGAGGACCCCACGATGGCCTGAAGGTCGGTCCGCCCGACGATCTGTTGCCTGAGCCTCGCGTTCTCGCGAGTCAGCTCGCGAATCCTGGCCAGTGACTCCACCCTGCGCACGATCTCGTCCGGCCCGACCGGCCCGGCGAGAAGCTCGAGGGCGCCGAGGCGCAGCGCTTCGCCGGCGAACCGGGTCTGCGCTCGGGCGAGCTCGGTCACCACGAGGATTCCCGCGTCCGGCTCGAGCGCGCGCAGGCTCACGAGGAGCGCGAGGTGGTCGCTCCCCGGGGGGTCCAGATTCGCCACGACGACCGAGTGGTGTCCGCTTCGAGCGGCGGCGAGCGCGGCATCGCCGTCGCCCATCCCCTCGGCCTCGTGCCCTCGCTCGACGAGGAGCCGGACGATTTCCTCCCGGGCCGCCCGATCGTCCTCGATCACCAGGACCCGCTCGCCCATCAGCCTCGGCGAGGAACGCAAGACGGGCGCGCAATGCTTGCGCGATACGCTCGTCTTGCTTCCGATTCCCTCATGGTCGAACGGAGAGAAGCAAGACTGGGACCCGGGAACGACCGGACGTTCTTCCAGATCCCCGCGCAGTTTCTGCGTCGCAGGGGGTCCATGCCGAATCTGTTGCGCGACGGGTCCCCCGGACGACGTCGACTGCTTTCGTGAACTTGTTGACCTCGTCCCCTCACCGCCGGCCGACCGGCGGTCAAGGCCCGATCCACCGGTCCTTGCCGGGTTTGGCCCCCGAGATGCCGGCGACCGCTACGCTCGCGGCCCCGACCTCCCGGCCGAAGCATCTGCGCTCGGTGGCCGCCCGGGCCACTGCGGGCCGCAAGCGTTGCGGGAGCCGTCACCGTCGGCGCTCAGGATCGAGCTCGCGCGGGCAGCCTCGACCGCCGAACCGAAGGCGCGCTCGGTTCGGAGCTCTGCGCTAGCCTCCTGGTACTACCGTGTCAGGAACGGGCGCGGGAAGGCGCCGACGCTCGGGATGAGCACGGGGCCCGAGCCGCGACGAGGAGCACTGGCCGGAGACCGTGTATACTGGCTCGGTGAGCATGAGTCGCGAGGAGCTCGCACACCGGCTGGAGGAGGGGGCGAAGATTCGCACCATGCTGCGCCAGGCGACGCGAGAGTGGCGCGCGATGGGGGACCGGATCCTGGAGAAACGCCGAAGTGGATCTGACCGACCCGACGGGCGCGGCGCTCCTTTGCGCTGAGGCGCTCGACGCGGCCGGCCTCCGCTACGCCTTCTACGGTGGCCTGGTTCTGTCTGCCTTCGGCGAGCCACGAGAGACGAAGGACGTCGACATCGCGGTCGTCGATCTCGCGGCAGAGACGGCATGCCGCGCGCTCGAGGAGTCTGGCATCTCCTGCCTGGCGGCGTTCGACGGTGCGACGTACGGTGGTCTCTCCCTCGGGCGCGTCACCCTCCTGGGTGGCGAAGGGCACCTCGGCCTGAACGTGCTCGACCTCGTCCGGCCTCGCAGCGCGCGCTACGCGAGCGCCGCGCTCGACCGAGCAGTCGATAGCGACTTTCGCGGCCGCGTGGTCCGCCTCGTCACGCCTGAGGACTACGTGCTCTTCAAGGCCCTCGCCACCCGCGACCGCGACCGCGACGACGCCGCCTCGGTCCTGCGCAGAACGGGCGACGTGCTCGATTTCGCGCTCCTCGATCGAGAGGTGGACGCGCTCGCCCTGGAGATCCCCGACTGGGACGTCCGTGGGAGCTGGTCAGTGATCCGCGCTAGAGGCGGATACTGACCTCGGGCGGACGGAGCGAGCTCTGCACCAGTCTCTAGCCGAGCCCGGCCGTCGTCCTCACGCAGGTTATGGTGCAGTCGCGGCCGTGGAGCTCCTCGGCTCGGGCGATCGCCTCCTCGACGGTGGCGGTCGGGACGAAGCCCAGGTGCTCGGCCAGCGAAGGCTTCTCGATCCCGGCCACGAAGACCCGGGCCGCGTGGCGCAGGCGCTTCAAGGGGTGCGTCGCCATGATGCCGTGGATGGGGTGGAAGCCGTGGTGGAAGCGGTACTTGTCGATGTAGTCGGGGCGCGTCGCGAACTCGTCACCGAACAACCGCGTGATCTCCCAGGGGTCGCGCGAGGCACCGAGCACGCGGTTCCAGACCTCGCGGTAGGAGGGGTGGTGGACCTCGTCCCACTCGTCGGGGCAGGGTGTCGCCAGGATCACCGAGCAGCCGGGCTTGCCGAGCGCTTCGATGGATCCGCCGAAGTAGCCGAGCCCCGAGGACACGAGCGTGAGCAGCGGGTTCATGCGCGAGCTCCGCGCGTAGGGGCTGTAGCCCGGGACTCCGTAGAGGACGACGTCGGCGGGCTCGGCCGCCTCGCGTCGCGGCGGGTACTGGGTCTCGAGGATCTCGAGCGCCCGCGCCCGCGTCTCGTCCACGCCGCCGGCGAAGACGTGCGCCGCATCGAAGAGGTTCGCGAGGATCGTCTCGACCTTGAAGACGCGCCGACGGATCGTCGCCTGGAGGTGCGCGCCCATCTCGTCGAGCATCGCGTGCATCCGGTTGTTCCGGAACGACATGGACATCCCGTCGGGCGTGTGGTGCTGGCGGATGGATCTCCAGGTGGACAGACCGACGCAGATGGACTTCCAGCCTCCCGTGAAGCCACGGAGGCACTGGGCGTTGACGTAGATCGTCAGGTCCGACTCGACGACGAGGCGGTGGACCTCGACGTCCCAGCCGTGCTCGGGCGTGACGCCGAGATGGACGAGGTTGTCCGGATCCTCGGCGTCGTGACAGAGGAGGCGCCCCTCGAAGCGACGGACGAGACTCGCGCCGAGGATCTGGGTCAGCTCCTCGGTCGTCCACTTGCGGTGCAGCGCGTTCGCGCACAGGAGCGTGATGCGGTCGTCCGGGACTCCGGCGCGACCGAGGTCGTCGAGGATGAGCCCGATGGCCACCTCGCGGACGGGACCGAACGAGGGCACGGTCGGATCGTCGAACGCGATCGTGACCCGCGCGCCCGGCCGGGCGAGCTCGCCGATCGGGGGCAGGCCGAGCGGTCGATCGAGCGCCTGGCGGAGCGCGGTCTGGAGGTCGGGAAGCGGCGCGAGCTTCGTCCCGAACCCTCCGCCGACCGATCGGGCGCGGTCGGGGAGCTGGACCTCGATGGCGCCGTCGCCGGCGAGCAGCGTCTCCTTCTTCATCGGGCCCGGAGCTTATCGCGGAAGCCCTCGAGATCGTCGATGAAGCAGTGCGGGTCGCGCTCCTTCGACGGGTCGAGGCCCTCCCCATGGGCAACGGCGAGGCAGCCGCCGCACCTCTTCCGGATCGGGCAGCCGTCGCATTCGGCGCAGCCGCGCCGGTGGCGCCGGGCGGCCGGCGAGTCCCAGATGTCGGAGAGCCGCGACTCGAGGAGGCTGCCGATCCTCGACGGGAACTTGCGGCACGCGTGGACCTCGGCGTTGGGGAGCACCGCGACGAAGTTGAACGCGGCACCGCAGCCGAAGCCCGTGCACCCCCCGGAGAGCGGCTGGCCCAGCGCGTGGAGCACGATGTTGAGCAGGTTGTCCTTGAGCCCAAGAGTCCCGAGCTCCCGCCGCGCCGCGAGATAATTCATCGCAAACTCACCGTACTCGTCCTTCGTGGGCAGCGTGAGGGCGGCGCCCTCGCCGACGCGCGCGAGCCGGGTGAACGTGGCCCTGTCGGTCCTCGCGCCGAGGAGACGCGCGAGCGGGACGATCTGACCGAGGTTGTCCCGGGTCAAGGTCGTCATCACGATGGGGCTGATTCCCTCCTCGCGCAGGACGGGCAGGAAGTCGAGCACGGACTGGAACGTTCCCGGGCCGCGGATGGAGTCGTTGTGCTCGCAGAGCCCCTCGAGGCTCACCTGGAAGAAGGTGGGCCGTGCGACCGCGACGAGCCGGCGGACCTCGTCCCTGGACACGGGGTTGCCGAGGATCGAGAGCGGAAAGCCACTCGCCGCGACCTCGCGGCAGAGGTCGAAGAAGCGCGGATGCAAGAAGGGGTTGCCGCCGGTCAGGGTCACCGATGCCTGCACGCCTCGCTCCTTCGAGAACGATCCCAGGTCGTCGAGGGTGCGCAGACACTGGTCGAGCGGCGTCGCGGACAGCCTCGTCCGGTCGTAGCAGTGCTTGCAGGCGAGGTCGCAGGCGTGGGTGACGTGCCACTGCAGGTTGAAGCGCGCGGCGCTGCGGCCGATCACCGTGTCCTCGAGCATCTCGGCTTTCAGTAGCACAACTGCGGGCTCGGGAGGCCTCGGGGCCGCCACGAGGCCTCCCAAGGCCGCTCGAAACGTGGCGCTTGAGTTCGTGTTCCCGATCGGGAACACTTCTGAGTGATGCGTGGAAGTGATGCCTGGTAAGCGAGCCGTTCCCGCGGGTCTTGTTCCCGATCGGGAACAGACCATCGGCGCGTTCGTTCGTGCTCGGCGAAGGGCGAACCGCCTGACGCAGGCCCAGCTCGGGGAGCTCGCGGGGGTGGGGCGGCGGCTCGTCGTGGAGCTGGAGCGAGACAAGCCCACGCTGCGGATGGACGCCGCCAACTCGGTGCTCGCGGTCTTCGGCAAGGTCCTGGGGGTCGTCGACGCACACCGGCCGGAGATCGACGAATGACACGCCGCACGGCCCGCGGCGCGCGAGCTCGTGAGGGAATCGTGCGACTCGACGGCGTACCCGTTGGCCGGATCCGCGAGGTCGAGGGTGGGACCAGCTTCGTCTACGACGCCGAGTGGCTCGCCCGAGCCGACGCCGCTCCCGTTTCGCTCACGATGCCGCTCCGGTCCGAGCCTTACGTGAGCCGGGGCCTGCATCCCTTCTTCGAGAACCTGCTGCCGGAGGGATGGCTTCTCGAGATCGCCACGACGAAGCTCAAGATCCCCAAGGACGACGCCTTCGGGCTCTTGCTCGGGACCTGCGCCGACTGCATCGGGGCAGTCGAGATCCTGCGAGTCGGCGCCAGCCGGAGACGGCGGTGAGACAGCGTGGCGCAGGGCCCTGCCTTTCGTGCCTCGAGCCGACGAGCTCGGAGCACGGCTATCATCCAAGCTGCCTGGTCGGGCTGTTCGGCACGTCGAGCCCGCCAATCGTCGATGTCGATCTGGCGCGCCTCCACACCCTGGCGCTCGCCATGGTCGGACGGACGTCGATCTCGGGCATCCAGCGGAAGATCTCGATGCGGCTGTCCGCAGACCGCACGACGCTTCAGGTCGCGATCGAAGGCGGCCGGTTCCTCCTCAAGCCGCAAGCCGGCACGTACCCTAACCTGCCCGAGAACGAGCACGTGACGACGCAGATAGCGCGCCGCGCGGGCATCGAGATCCCGCCCTGCGCGTTGTTCCGGCTCAAGGACGGCTCCGTCGCCTACCTCGTGGTGCGCTTCGATCGGCTCCCGCAGGGCGGGAAGCTCCGCCAGGAGGACTTCTGCCAGCTCGCGGACAAGTCACCGAAGGAGAAGTACGACGGCTCGGCCGAGCTCTGCGCGCGGATCGTGCGCCGCTTCGCCAGCGAGCCGGGGGTCGCCCTTGTCGAGCTGTTCCGCCGCAACGTGTTCGCCTGGTGGACCGGAAACGGTGACATGCACCTCAAGAACTACTCGCTCCTCGCCGGCGCTGATGGACGGCACCGGCTGTCGCCGGCATACGACCAGATCTGTACCCGGCTCGTGATCCGGGGCGACCAGCTCGCGCTGCCGGTAGGCGGCAAGAGGGACCGACTGTCGCGCAAAGCCTGGCTGAGCCACGCGGCCTACTGCGGCCTCGCTGCACGCGCGGCCGAGCGCGTTCTCGCGGAGATCGTCGGCGCGTTGCCGGACGGCCTCGCTGTCATCGAGAGATCGCTCCTCGACGCGGCGATGAGAAGCGAGTACGCCGCGCTGTTGACGGAGCGAGCGCGACTGCTCGCGGGGGGTGGGCGCCGGTGATGGGCTCGAGCATGGAAAGTTGAAGGCTGGCTGACGCTCGGAGGGGTGCTCGGAGGGGGGCCGCAGAGGTTTCGCGTCGTCAGCGTTGCCACGAGCCTTGCGACGCCCCAGAAGCTGCGGTAGTGGCGGACGGAGCTCGCCGCCGCCTCTCGCGCGGAGCCGGCGCTGTCAAGCTATCGATGAACACCAACGCAATCGAGGAATCAGAAATGGAGCGACGGCAGGGACCACCGATCGTGGCGATAGGCGCCTCGGCCGGAGGGCTGGAGCCGCTCGAGCAGCTCTTCTCGCTGATGCCCGAGGATAGCGGCATGGCGTTCGTCGTGATCCAGCACCTCGATCCGCACCACGCGAGCATCCTTCCGGGGCTGCTCGGTCGGGTCGCCCGCATGCCCGTGGGTCCGGCCGAGAACGGGGCTCGCGCCCTGGCCGATCACGTCTACGTGATCAGCCCTGGCACCGAGCTCGGGATGGCCGGCGGGGCCTTCCGCGCGCGGGCGGTCGCGGAGGGGAGCCCCCAGGAGCCGATCGACAAGTTCTTCGTGGACCTCGCCGCCGACCAGGGTGACCGCTGCGTGGGAATCGTGATGTCGGGCTCCGGCTCGGACGGCACGAAGGGGCTCGCCGCCATCCGGGCCCGCGGCGGACTGACCATCGTCCAGGCCCCCGAGACCGCGAAGCACGACTCGATGCCGAGGAGCGCCATCGAGGCCGGCGCCGCCGACCACGTCCTGCCCATCGAACGGGTGCCGGCCATCCTGATGGAGCACGCGGGTCAGGACGGGATGCCGCCACCGGAAGCGGGTCGTGAGGAGGATGTCGCCGCCAGCCTCGGCCGGATCTGCGAGATCGTGCGCGGCGTCACGGGCCACGACTTCAGCCGCTACAAGCGGGGCACGCTCGTGCGGCGGATCCAGAGGCGCATGCAGGTCACGCGGGCCTCATCGGCCAGCGGGTACGTCGAGCTCCTGTCGAGGGAGCGGCAGGAGGCCGAGCTCCTGGGCAAGGACCTGCTCATCGGGGTCACCCAGTTCTTCCGCGACCCGGAGGCGTTCGAGCACCTCGGCAAGGAGATCCTGCCGAGGATCCTCGCGCACAGGAGCACGGACGAGCCCTTTCGCGCCTGGGTCCCGGGGTGCGCCACCGGCGAGGAGGCCTACTCGATCGGCATCCTCGTCCTCGAGCAGCTCGCGAAGGTGATTCCGGCGCCGGACGTGCAGATCTTCGCGACCGACATCGACGTGGCCGCGCTGACAGAGGCTCGCCGGGGGCGCTACTCCGACGAGATCGCGGCGCATGTCTCTCCCGAGCAGCTCGCGCGCTTCTTCACCCACGAGGACCACGGCTACCAGGTGGCGCGGCAGCTCCGGGACGCATGCATCTTCTCGGAGCACAGCCTGACGCGCGATCCGCCCTTCTCCGGGCTCGACCTCATCTCGTGTCGCAACGTCTTCATCTACCTCGACGCCCAGCTCCAGAAGAGGCTGATCCCCGTCTTCCACTGGGCGCTCAAGCCCGGCGGCTATCTCTTCCTCGGGCCCGCCGAGGGCCTGACGGGCTACCCCGAGCTCTTCGACGTCGTGGACAAGCGTCACCGCGTGTTCGCGCGGGCCGAGACCGCGATCCGTCCTCGCCCCGAGCTCCCGATGGGAGAACGCGCCGCCACCAGGGGCCCGGGACCGGCCCGGGAGTCGGCGCTGACCCGGTCGCAGGCGGCCTGCGCCGCCTTCGAGCGGCTCGTCTTGCAGGAGTACTCCCCGGCCGGCGCCGTCGTGAACGCGCGCGGGGAGGTCCTCTGCGTCGTCGGTCCCACCGGCAAGTACCTGCAGCCGCCGGCCGGGATCCTCACCACGAACATCCTGGAGATCGCTCACGCCGCCCTGAGGGTCGAGCTCCGGACTGCAATCCACGCGGCCGTGACGACCCAGAAGAAGATCGTCCGCCCGGAGGTGGGCGTCGACCTCGACGGGATGCGACGATTGCGCCTGACGGTGCGGCCGCTGCCGGGCTTCGGGCCGGAGGGGCTCTACGCGATCGTGCTCGAGGAGGCGCCCGAGGCAGAGGGCGAGACGGAGCCGACGGCCGAGGAGCGCGAGGCGCCGACGGCCGAGCTCGAGAGCGAGCTTCGCACGACGCGCGCCGATCTGTCGGGCGCGATCGAGGAGCTCGAGGCCACGAACGAGGAGCTCAGGTCGGCGAACGAGGAGCTGCAGTCCGCGAACGAGGAGCTGCAGACCTCCCAGGAGGAGCTGCGGTCGGTCAACGAGGAGCTGGAGAGCTCCAACACAGAGCTGCAGCGCACGGTCGAGGAGCTCGCGCGCGCGAACAGCGACCTCAAGAACCTGATCTCGAGCACGGCCATCGCGACCGTGTTCCTCGACCGCGACAAGCAGGTCACGAGGTTCACGCCCGCCGCCGGGGCGCTCTTGAGGCTCCTCGACGGGGACGTGGGCAGGCCCATCGGCGACCTCGCGCCGCGGCTCGCGGGCGAGGACCTGGCGGCGGACGTCGACGAGGTCCTTCGCACCCTGCAGCCGATCGAAAGACAGGTCGAGGCGCTCGACGGGAGCGCCTGGTACATGCTGCGCGTCCTGCCCTACCGTACGGTCGAGGGCGAGGTCGCCGGCGCGATCGTCACGCTCGTCGACATCACGAGGATCGCGCAGGCGGATGCCGACCTCAGGCGGCTGGCGACCGTGGTCCTCGACTCCAACGACGCCATCACCGTGCAGGACCTGGAGGGACGCATCATCGCCTGGAACCGCGGAGCCGAGCGGATGTACGGCTACTCCCAGGAGGAGGCCCTGCAGATGAACGGCGAGGCGCTGGTGCCCGAGGAGGACCGCGGGGAGGCGCGCGGCTTCCTCGAGGCGATCCGGCGCGGTGAGGACGTGGCCTCGCTGGAGGTGAGGCGCCGGTCGAAGGACGGCCGCGAGATCGACGTCTGGCTGACGATGACGAGGCTCGTGGACGCCGGCGGCGAGCCGGTCGCGGTGGCGACGACCGAGCGGGACGTCACCGAGCGCAAGCGGGTCGACGAGGCGCTCCGCGAGAGCGCGAGGGATCTGAACCGAGCCCAGGCGGTCGCCTGTACCGGGAGCTGGCGCCTCGACGTGAGGACGAACGAGCTGATCTGGTCCGACGAGGTTCACCGCATGTTCGGGGTCCCGAAGGGGACGCCCATGACCTACCAGAGCTTCCTCGAGAGGGTGCACCCCGAGGACCGTGAGCTCGTGGATCGGAGGTTTCAGGCGGCGCTGCGCGGCGAGCCCTACGACGTCGAGCACCGGATCGTCGCCGGCGGCGAGACGCGGTGGGTCCGCGAGCGGGCGGTGGTGGAGGTCGATGCGCACGGAGGGCTGCTGGGCGGGTTCGGGACGGTGCAGGACATCACCGAGACCAGGCGGCTCGAGGAGGCGCTCCTGGCCGCGAACGCGCAGCTCCTCGAGGCCGACCGGCGCAAGAACGAGTTCCTGGCGATGCTGTCGCACGAGCTGAGGAACCCGCTCGCCCCGATCCGCAACGGCCTGTACATCCTCGAGCGCGCCCCTGCCGGCGGGGAGAAGGCAGAGCGAGCGCTCCGGATCATCGACCGGCAGGTCGGCCACATGACGCGCCTCATCGACGACCTGCTCGACGTCACGCGCATCACGCGCGGCAGGGTGCAGCTCCAGCGCGAGCGGCTCGACCTCGGCGAGCTGGTGCAGCGCACCGTCGAGGACCACCGCTCCGTGTTCGCGGCCCGGGGGGTCGAGCTGCAGGTGGCTCCGGAAGAAGTGTGGGTGGACGGCGACAGGACGCGCCTCGCGCAGATCGTCGGGAACCTCCTGCAGAACGCCGTCAAGTTCACGCCGCGGGGCGGACGGACGACCGTGTCGGTGCAGGCGGACGCCGCCGTGGGCCAGGCCGTCCTCGTCGTGCGAGACACCGGGACCGGGATCGCGCCCGAGCTCTTGCCGCGGGTGTTCGAGCCGTTCACGCAGGCGGACACCAGCCTCGACCGCGGCAAGGGCGGGCTCGGGCTCGGGCTCGCGCTGGTCAAGGGCCTCGTCGAGATGCACGGCGGCTCGGTCAGCGCGGCGAGCGAAGGGCCGGGCACGGGAGCGACGTTCACGATCCGCGTCCCCCTCGCGGTCGGGGACGAGACCACCGCGAGGACGCGGCCCGAGCCGCGCGGCGAGCGAGCGACCCGGCGCGTGCTCGTGATCGAGGACAACGTCGATGCGGCGGACAGCCTGCGTGACGCGCTCGAGCTCGGCGGGCACTCGGTCGAGGTCGCCTACGCGGGCCCGGAGGGCATCGAGAAGGCTCGAGCCTTCAAGCCGGACGTCGTCCTTTGCGACATCGGCCTGCCCGGAATGGACGGCTACGCGGTGGCGAGGGAGCTCCGGGCGGACGAGGCGCTTCGCCAGGTCCGTCTCGTCGCGCTGACCGGCTACGCGCGCCCCCAGGACGTGGCGAAGGCGAGGGAGGCGGGCTTCGACGCGCATCTCGCCAAGCCGCCGAGCTTCGAGGCGCTCGAGCGGAGCGTCACGGGGGGGTGAAGCGGGCTCGGGTGGGCCTCGAGGCCGGGAGGCCCCGAGGCCCCTGCGTGCCATGCCTTGCCTGGTCCGCGGCCGCCAGGGGCGGCCGCGGACCAGGGGGATGCGCCGGACGCCCCGGAAGAGCGCCGGCGGGTCGAGCCAGCGTTTCTGCCAGTGGGGCCCTTGCCGGTCGGAGGGGTGCGCCCTACGTGACCGGCGGATGAACGTTGCTTGGGTCGTCGGGGCTTGGGTCGTCGGGCTCGCGGTGCTGCTCGGATCGGGGATTGCCGAGGCCTGCCCGCAGTGCGCGACCCGGGCGGGGGGTGGGGTGTCGCAGGTCGTGATCCTGGGCGCGCTGATCCTTCTGCCGTACGCGGTCGTGTCCGTGGTGCTGCGCGCGATCAAGAGCGAGCTCGCCCGGGAGGCCGCGGAGAAGGAGGGGCCGTGAGGAGGCTCTGCGGCGCGGCCGCCGCGGTCGCCGTCTCGCTCGGGGTGAGCGCGTGGGCGGAGCCGCGGCCCGAGATCGAGCTGGGAGTCGGGCTGCCTCGCGACGTCTCGAAGCACGGGTGGCGGATCGACTGGCTCATCAACACCACGAACGTCTTCGTCATCGGGCTGTTCGCGACGATGGTCGTGTGGATGCTCTGGGCCTGCTTCCGGCACGGCAAGAAGCACGTGGCGAGGCCGGACGCGGGCGGCGACAGGAAGAGCATCATGGTGACCCTCGGGATCGCGGCGGCCATCTTCTTCGTCGTGGACGGGAACCTGTTCCTCAACTCCACGCTCGATCTCGAGCGGATCTTCTGGGCCTTCGGCGAGGTCGACTCGAACCCGCGCACCGTGAAGGTCGAGGTGAACGCGCACCAGTGGGCGTGGGACCTGCGCTACGCCGGTGAGGACGGGACGTTCGGCACTCGCGACGACATCGTGGCCCAGAACGACCTGCGCGTGCCGGTCCACACGCCCGTGAGCCTGCAGCTCGGCTCGACCGACGTCATCCACGCCTTCTACCTGCCCAACCTGCGGATCAAGCAGGACGTCGTCCCGGGCACCATCAACCGGATGTGGTTCGAGGCGCGCCGGACCGGCACCTACGACATCGGCTGCGCACAGCATTGCGGAGTCGGCCACTACAAGATGAGGGGACGGCTCACCGTCCTGTCGAAGCGAGCGTTCGCACAGTGGGCTCGCGAGGGTTCTGTCCTGGCGTCGCGCGCCTGGGACGAGGCCGACACGGAGGCGCACTGGGGATGGGCGTGGAAACCGGCGAAGTGAGGCGGATCGAGCTTCAACCCATACACCCGCCGCCTGGCTCGTTCTGGCGGAGGCGCGTGTTCTCCACCGACCACAAGGTCATCGCCCGCCAGTTCCTCTGGTCGGGGCTCGTCTTCCTCGCCATCGGCGGCCTCCTGGCCATGGCGATCCGCTGGCAGTGGGCCTACCCCGGCGAGGCGATCCCGCTGGTCGGGCGCACCGTGCTCCCGCGGTCGGGCGGAGTGATCGGGCCCGCCACGTACACGAGCCTGTTCACGATGCACGGCCTCATCATGATCTTCTTCGCCATCACCCCGATCCTGATCGGCGCGTTCGGCAACTTCTGCATCCCCCTCATGATCGGCGCGCGCGACATGGCGTTCCCGAAGCTCAACATGCTGTCCTTCTGGACGTTCCTCGTCTCGCAGGGCCTGATCATCGCGTCCTTCTTCGTGCCGCTCGGCCCCGCGGCGGCGGGCTGGACGACCTACCCGCCCCTGTCCACCAACGCCGGCACGCCAGGGCCCGGTCAGACGCTGGTCGTCCTGGCGGTGTTCGTCACCGGCGTCGCGACGATCATGGGGTCCATCAACTACGTGACCACCGTGATCCGCTTCAGGGCGCCCGGGATGACGTGGGGCCGGCTGCCGCTGACCGTGTGGGGATTGTGGCTCACCGCGATCCTCAACGTGCTCTTCGTCCCGGTGCTGGGCGCCGGCGCGCTCCTGCTCCTCTTCGACCGCGTCCTCGGGACGAGCTTCTTCCTCGCGGGCGCCGCCGTGCCCGCCGCGGGCGACCCGGTCCTCTTCCAGCACCTGTTCTGGATCTTCGGCCACCCCGAGGTCTACATCCTGATCCTGCCGGCCTGGGGGATCATCGGGGATCTCTTGTCGTTCTTCGCCCGCAAGCCCGCGTTCTGGTACCGCGGGACCGTCATCGCGATGTGCGCGGTCACGATCCTGAGCGCCGTCGTCTACGGCCACCACATGTACCAGACGGGGATGAGCCCGCTCCTGGGCGTGGGCTTCGAGGCGCTCACGCTCGCGATAAGCGTCCCCGCGATCATCCTCTTCCTGAACTGGCTGAACACGATCTGGAAGGGATCTCTCAGGTTCACGACGCCGATGCTCTTCGCGCTCGGGACCGTCTTCGTCTTCGGGCTCGGGGGTCTGACGGGGCTCTACCTCGGGACGTTCCTCACCGACGTGTACCTGCACGACACGATGTGGGTCGTGGGCCACTTCCATCTCACGATGGCCGCGTCCTCGTTCCTCGCGAGCTTCGCCGGCATCTACTTCTGGTTCCCCAAGATGTTCGGCCGCCGCATGGACGAACGGCTCGGCAAGGTCCACTTCTGGGCGTCGGTCGTGCTGATAACCCTCGTCTTCTCGCTTCAGCTCCTCGTGGGCTACGCGGGCCAGCAGCGGCGGCTGTGGGAGCCATATCAGTACACGTTCCTGCAGCACCTCTATCCGCTCAACAAGCTGACGAGCCACCTGGCCTGGGCCCTCGGGATCGGACAGCTCGTGTTCGTCTGGAATTTCTTCAAGAGCGTGGTCGGAGGCGCGAAGGCGGGGGAGAACCCGTGGGAGGTCGGGACGCTCGAGTGGTCGCTCCCCTCGCCCCCGCCGCACCACAACTTCGACGTCGTCCCGCTCGTCGTTCGGGGCCCTCACGAGCTGTCGGGCCCGGAGGTGAAGGAGCGGCTCGGCCGCGACTGGGTCGGCCAGGCCGAGGCCCTGCCGGAGGCGGAATCCGCCGAGAACGTTCCGCCCGCCGCGGCAATCATCGCGTCAGGGGCCTGACAGGAGTCATGGGACCTGCCGGGGCGACCGGCTAAGGGGTCGCACGTCCCATGTCCACGCTGTCCGGCGCCACGGATCTACGCGCCTTGCTCGAACCGAGCGGGCCAGCACCGGCCGGCCCTCGGGTCGGCACCCTCACGGAAGCACTCGAGGAAGCGGCGCATGGCCCGGGGGGTTACCGGCTCCTGGCGGGCGAGAAGCCGCCGGCCGAGCTCCCCCACGCGGAGGTCCTCGAGCGGGCGGCGCGGGCCGCGGCCCACCTGATCCACCTGGGGGTGCGCCGGGGCGACAGGGTCGTCGTCATGCTCCCGACGAGCATCGATTTCCTGTCCTCGTTCTTCGGCACGCTGATGGCCGGCGGCATCCCCGTCCCGGTCGCGCCGGTGCCGGTCTTCGGAAGCCCCGAGAGGACGCTCCAGACGCTCGCCCACATCGTTCGCGACTCCGAGGCGCGGATCCTGATCACGGACTCGCGCACCGCCGCTGCTCGCGAGACGCTGACCGCGAACTGCACGACCCTCTCGGCGCTCGTCCTTCCGGAGCAGATGGTCCCGCCGCCAGGGCCAGGAGCGGCCTTCCCCTCCCCCGATCCGGAGGACATCGCGCTCATCCAGTACACCTCCGGCACGACCAGCCTGCCCAAGGGAGTGGAGGTCTCCCACCGGGCGCTCCTGTGGAACGTCTACGGCATCGGCCAGCGCATCCAGATGTCCCCCGCGGACGTGGGCGTGAGCTGGCTACCGCTGTTCCACGACATGGGCCTCATCGGCGCCATGCTGACCTCGCTCTACTGGCAGTACCTGCTCGTGCTCCTTCCGACCGAGTCGTTCCTGATGCACCCTCGGAGGTGGCTGCAAGCGATCTCCAAGCAGCGCGGGACGCTCTCGGTCGCGCCCAACTTCGCGTACCGCCTCACGACGAACCGCATCGACGAGGCGCGCATGGAGGGGCTCGATCTCTCGTCGTGGCGGGTGGCGCTCAACGGCTCCGAGTCGATCGACGTGGAGAGCGTCGGCGCGTTCGCGCAAAAATTCGGGCGGGTCGGCTACGACGGGCGCGCGATGACGCCGGTGTACGGGCTGGCGGAGAACTGCCTGGCCGTGACGTTCCCGCCCAGGGGCGAGGCGGTCCGATCGCTGGCCATCGACCGGGCCGCGCTGGAAGGGGAGCGGGTGGTCCGCGGCGCATCGGACGGGGCGCCCTCGGCTTCGGTCGTGTCGTGCGGGACGCCGCTCGACGGGCAGCGGGTGGCGATCCTGGACGAGGACGGCCAGGTGCGACGCGAGGGGGAGGTCGGCGAGATCGTGGTCGGCGGCCCTTGCGTCATGAAGGGCTACCACCGCGACGAGGAGAAGACGGCTCGGACGCTGGCGGGAGGGTGGCTCCACACGGGCGACCTGGGGTTCGTGCTCGAGGGTCGGCTGCACGTCACGGGCCGCAGCAAGGAGCTCATCATCCGGCGCGGCCGCAACTACTACCCCTACGACATCGAGCGGATCGCCGCCTCGGTGACGGGCGCCTCCGCGGCGGCGATCGGCCTCGAGAACCGCGAGGAGGGCACCGAGGACCTCGTGCTCATCGTGGAGTCGAAGGCCCGCGGCGACGAGGACCAGGCTGCCCTGCGCAAGCAGATCAACGCGGAGGTGCTGGCCGAGCTGGGCATCGCGGCCGAGCGTATCGTCTTCTGCCCGTCGCGGTCGCTTCCCAGGACCACGAGCGGGAAGCTCCAGCGGTCGCTGTGCAAGCGGCGTTACCTCGACGGTACGCTGCCGGTGACCGGGTGAGCGGGTTCACGATTCGACGTCCGCTGGTCATCGGTGGCCACGGATTCATCGGGACGCACGTGGTTCGCGCGCTCCTCGGCCGTGGGCTGCCCGTGAGAGTGGCTCAGCGCCCCAAGCGCGTGCCGTTCCACGTCCGCGACCTGCCCGTCACCACCGTCAAGCTGGAGCTCGGCGACCGCGAGGCGCTCGCGAGGGCCATCGACGGCTGCGACACGGTCTTCTTCGCGGCCGGCCACTACCCTCGGTTCTCGCTCGACCTCGACCGCGAAGTGGCGGCTGCACGGCTCGGAGCAAGGGCGGCGGTCGAGGGCGCGCTCGCCGCGGGGGTCGAGCGGTTCGTGCTCACGAGCTCCGTCGCGACGATCGGGCCGTCCGCGGACGGAGGGCTCGCGCGCGAGCGCGACGAGTGGCCGTCGCCGCCCGACGGCAGCGTGTACCACGCGGTCAAGCTCGCGATAGAGGACGAGGTCCGCGCCGGGATCGCGCGGGGGCTCTTGGCCGTCGTCCTCTGCCCGACGGGCTGCGTCGGCGAGCACGACGCCAAGGTCGGGACCGGCTTCTTCCTGATCGGAGTCGCGCGCGGGATCATGCCGCACTTCGTGGACGGCCCGACGAACATGGTGGACGTCGCCGAGGTGGGGCGGGCGCACGTGCGCGCGGCCGAGCTCGGCGAGGTCGGCGAGCGCTACATCCTGGGCGGGCCGAACATCACGGTCCGCGAGCTCCTCGAGACCAGCGCGAGGGTGCTCGGCGTGCGGCTTCGGGCTTCCGCCATCCCGATGGAGGCAGCGCTGGAGCTCGCGACGGCCGACGAGGTCGAGGCGTCCCGCACGGGCGGCCCGCGAAAGGCCATGCCGCGCGAGTTCGTCGACATCGTTCGCCACGGTCACCCGGTGGACTCGTGGCTCGCGACCTGCAAGCTCGGGCTCGGGCCGACCAATGTCGCCGCGGTGCTCGATCGCGCCGTGACGTGGTACGAGGATCACAGGTACATTCCCCGGCGCAGGAGCGCCGGACAGGTAGTGGAGGAGAGATGACGATGCACCGCACCCTCGAAGAGCCCCAGATCCGGGAGGACGTGAAGGCGATCCTCGTCGAGATCACCGAAGGAAAGGCCTCCGGGGTCGGCGACGCCGATCGCCTCCGCGAGGACCTCGGTCTCGATTCGCTCGACAGCATGGAGCTATTGAGCTGCATCTCGGAGAAGTACGACGTCTACATCGAGCCCCAGGACGCCGCCGGAATCCGGACCTTCGGCGAGATCATCGAGTTCGTCGCCAAGACCCTGCAGAGCGCCAACGAGGCCGAGGCGAGACCGGCGTGAGGGTCCAGTTCGTCTACCCCTCCTTCTCGCGGCACGCGGCGGATCACCCCGAGCTGACCGCGTACGTCCCGTGCGAGGAGTACCTCGGGCCGCCATCGCTGGGCATGGCCTGCGTGGCCGGCGCCACCCCCGGGGACGTCGAGGTCGGCCTCGTCGACGACCGCGTGGAGAGGTTCGACCCCGAGAGGCACGTGGCGGACCTGTATGCGCTCAGCGTCTTCACGCCGAACGCGACGCGGGCCTTCGAGATCTCCGCCGACCTGCGGGCGCGGGGGCGCAAGGTGGTCATGGGCGGGATCTTCCCGACGCTCGTTCCCGAGGTCGCGCGCGAGCACGCCGACGCGATCGTCGTCGGCGAGGGCGAGCCCGTCTGGCGGCGGCTGCTCGACGACTTCGAATCGGGCTCGCTGAAGCCCAGCTACTCGGCGGAGCCCGGATCGCTCGAGCACCTGGCGCCGCCCCGGATCGAGCTGTACCTCGACGTGGAGAAGCCGCACCTGCGCCCGGACGACTACCCGGTGCAGCTCTCGCGGGGCTGTCCCCTCACCTGCGACGCCTGCGTCCTGCCCGGATCGATGGGCAAGAAGCTCCGGCTCGTCCCGATGCCGACCGTGATGCACACGGTTCGCGCTCTCGCTCGGGCGGGCAAGCTCCTCTCGTTGACCGAGGACACCTCGTTCTTCGGCTTCTCGGGCGCTCGGGCCCATTTCCGTGCGTTCCTCGAGGAGGTGCCGAGGGTCGAGGGCGCGCGGATCAGCTACGTCGGCATCAGCATGCCGGTCGTGCACAAGCTCGACAAGACGCTGTTCGCCGCGGCGCGCGACGCGGGCATCCGGATGTTCTACCTGGTCTGCGGCTTCGACGAGATCACCAGGCGCGCCTTCGGGTCGGGCGACCCGGAGGCCATGCGCAGGGCCGAGGCGTGCATCGCGCGCTGTCACGACGAGGGGATCGAGCCCTACACGTCGCTGATGGTCGGCAACGACGGCGACGATCCCGGGGTCGTCGACCGGATCCTGGAGTTCTGCGAGCGGACGCGCCTCGAGAAGAGCGAGTTCACGATCTTCACGCCGTACCCGGGAACGCCGGCGTGGCATCGGCTGTTGGCCGAGGGGCGGATCCTCGACCGGAACTGGGCGCACTACAACGACGCGAACGTGGTCTTCCGGCCGAAGCAGATGACCCCCGACGAGCTCCTCGACGGCTACCTCCGGCTCTGGCGCGACTTCTACCGCTCGCGGCGGCACCTCGAGGGCAAGGTCCACGAGGACCGGACCATCCAGTTCTGATGGCTGGGCAGGTCGACCCGTTCCGCCGGCTCCTGGGGACCTTCGGCGAGATCGCTCCCGCGGCGGCCCGAGGCGCGCGCGACGAAGGCGAGGCCGAGGTCGTTCGCGAGGTCTTCGGCACGATCGACCGCTTCTGCAGCCAGGAGCTGGGACGGCTCGATCGCGACGCGCGATTGCCCGCCGAGGTCGTCGACCGGGCTGCCGAGCTCGGGCTTTTCGGGCTGACCGTGCCGGCCGAGCATGGCGGAGCGGGGCTCGGGATGCAGGCGGTCGCCCGGATCATCGCGCGCCTCGCCTCCTTCGACGGATCGCTCGCGACGACCGTGGGCCTGCATTCCGGCCTCGCGCTGCGCCCGCTCGTCTCCCTGGGGACGCCGGCGCAAAAGGCGCGGTATCTGCCCGAGGTCGCCCTTGGCCGGCGAATCGCGGCGGTGGGCGGCACCGAGCCGGAGGCCGGGTCGGACCTGTCGTCGATCCGGACCACCGCGACGGTCGCCGACGGCCGCCTGATCGTCACCGGCGAGAAGGCGTTCGTGACCAACTCCGCCTTCGCGGGCCTCTTCACGGTGCTCGCGCGAACGCCCGGGCTTGGCGGCGCGCGCGAAGGCACGAGCCTCCTCCTCGTCGATCTGCTCGACCCGGAGCTCGTGGGCGTCCGCCGGCTGCGCGAGGAGCACAAGCTGGGTCTGAAGGGCTCGTCGACGACCTCGATCGCGCTCGACGAGGCCCGCGTACCCATGGACCACCTGCTCGGCGAGCCCGGCCGGGGCCTCGAGCACTTCCGGGACGCGCTCTCCTGGGGGCGAACGTTCCTCTCGGCGGGCTGCGTCGGCTCGGCCGAGGGCGCGATCCGCCAGGCGGTCGAGCACGTCCGCACGCGGCGGCAGTTCGGCCGCACGCTGTCGCGTTTCGGCATGGTTCGCGAGCGCGTCGCCCGGATGCGCGCGCAGGAGCTGGCGATGCAGGCCGTGCTCTCGATGACGACGGCGTTGCAGGAGTCGGGCGAGGACATCGGCTGGGTGTCGACCGTCGCCAAGATCCTCTGCAGCGAGTCGTCGTTCGAGGTCATCGACTCGTCGCTGCAGCTTCACGGAGGCATGGGGTACATCGAGGAGACGGGGGTCGCGAGGCGCCTCCGCGACTGCCGCGTGACCCGGATCTTCGAGGGAGCGAACGACGTCCTGAAGCTCCACCTCGCGTCCGCCTGCCTCATGTGGGACCTCGGCGGCCTCGCCGCGGTCGGACCGCTCGAGCCGCACGTCGGGCCGGAGCTCGCGCCGCTCGCCGCCCGCGTCGACCCGACCCTGGCGCAGGTCCTCGCCGCCCTGGCCGAGCGGGTCAAGCGCCTCGGCGTCCGGCTCGTCGACCGCCAGCTCGAGGCGCGGCGCATCGCCGATCTCCTCGTCGACTGCTACGCGCTCGCTTGTGCCTTCGCGCTCGTCCGAGGCCGCCGCGAGCGCGGCCGTGACCCCGAGCCGGACCAGTCGCGCCTGACGCTCCTGGTCGAGCTGACGCTGCCGCGCCTTCGCGCCGGAATCACCGGCCTCGCGGAGAACGCGGACCCGGCCGTCGAGCCCGTCGCCCGCGTGGACCTGGACTGACGACCGAGGCCGTCCGGCCGGTTGCCTACTCCGAGCTGGTCGTGTCGCCGTCGATCCACGCCCCGGCGGCCGCCGCGAACGCCTCCAGGTCGCCCAGGT
Source organism: Deltaproteobacteria bacterium (assembly GCA_016190375.1). Classification (GTDB taxonomy): domain Bacteria; phylum Myxococcota_A; class Polyangia; order JACPQR01; family JACPQR01; genus JACPQR01. The sequence continues at coordinate 65,513 of JACPQR010000115.1, read as the reverse complement.
CCCCGACCAAGGCGTCGTGCAAGAGGCCGTAATCCACGCTCGCGTAGTGATGAGCCAGAACGTTGCGCAGACCTGCCCAACCCTCGAGCCGATTCGCGAGGCCCGCATCAAGAAGGCCAGCCGAGGCGAGCTCACGGAAAGCGTCACGGTAGGTTGCGCCCGGCGGCCGATCGGCGTCGGCCAAGGCGTGAAGCGCGATGTCGATGACCGCCTGTGCCGCCACGTACATGGCATGCAGGACCATGTGCTGGGTATCGCGCTCGGCCGCGAGCCGCTCGCGCGTCACCGACTCACGGTACCGGCGCAGGTCCGCGAGGACGTCGAGCAGGAGGTCGAGGCGCTTGCCCAGGACGTCGGACCGGACCATCACGCTCCTCGTGCGCGGCGCAGGCGCAGCCGTTCGCGCCGCAACGACGAGTAACGTCCGATCACGGGCTCGTAGTCGAGCACGCGGCTCGCGGTCTCTGCCTCCCAGCAGTGTCGGGCCCGCACGTCACGGTCCCGAAGGACGCGCCTCTCACGGAGGATGGGCCCTAGAAGCAAGAGCGACGCCCGGCGGAGATCCACGAGGTCCACCTCGCGGTCCAGAGCCGCAGATAGCCGCACCTGGAGCCGCCCGAGATCGGTGAGCCTCGAAAAAGCACCGGGCGCGGGCATGACCGCCACGTCCACATCCCTGTAGGCGCCTCCGCGCACGGCCGAGCCGAAGAGGTACGCCCAGACGATCTCGTCCTCCCCTTTGAGCGCATCCCGAAGCGCCCGCTCGACGTCCATTGGCACCATGAGGCGAAGCCTACCGCCACGGTCGAATCGGAACAAACCCCGAGATCAGAGCCTCGCACGAGAAGAAGCTTCCCATGATCCACGACGATCCAGGCAGTAACGCGACCCCGGGCACCGAGTGATTGCCAGCGGCGCGTCGCGAGGCTACCTTGCGCGGCCATGAGTCGCTCGCTCGTGATCGCGTGTGTTCTGTCCGCCGGCCTTGCCTGGGGCTTTTCGCGCCCCGTCGCGGCGGACGAGGGGGAAGCCGAGGCACGGACGGCCGAGCTGGTCCGCCAGCGCGCGAAGCTCGCGCGGCTGCATCGCGTGCTCGGGCTCACGACCTGGATCTCGCTCGCGGGGACCGTGGCCGTGGGCACCCTCCGCTACGCCAACGCGACCGGCTTCGGCGAGCCGCTGTGCGCCGAGGGCAACTCGCCCATCTTCGGGCGGGAGTTCGGCTGCGGGATGGGCCTGAGGACCTGGCACCTCGTGGCCGCCTCCGTCACGATGCTGAGCTACGTCGCCACGCGCGTGATCGCGGCGAAGATGCCGGACCCGCTCGACGCCGCATCCGGGAACACGAGCTTCTCGCGCCGGCTGCGTATCCACCGCCTGCTCTCCTGGGTCCACCTGACCGGGATGATCGCGTCGGCCGTCCTCGGCTTCGCGACGACCGCCACCGACGACGCCGGAACGCGCGACGCCCTGGCGGCGTCCCACCTGGTAGCCGGCTACTTCACGCTGGCCGCGGTGTCCACGGCCGGGTCGCTCATGGCGTTCTGATCGCTACCGTCCGCGGGGCTGCGGGTAGTAGCACATGGCGCCCGAGTCGCAGAGGTCGGGAGTGGCGCGGATCGCGCGCGCGAGATCGGGGCCCTGGTCGGAAGCGTCGAGGACGCGGCGGACCATCTGTGTTCCTCGGACACGGCGCTCGATCGGGGACTGGCGGCCGCCGAGCTTGAAGACGCGGACGCCGCTCCTTGCGAGGGGATAGAGGGCGCAGAGGCCGCAGGCGCCGTTCGGGACTCCGCGGTCCGTGACGGGGGAGCCGCAGGCGTCGGCCCAGTAAGTCCACTCGCGCCAGGCGCGGAAGGCGCCCGTGAGCGCGTCCGCGTCGGGAGCTCGGCCGGGCACCGGTTCGACCAGGGCGGTCCATCCGGTCCGGCAGAAGGCGGAGGTCGGTCCCACCTCGTGGACCGTGCGGCAGAGGCCCTCCTCCCAGGGGCAGCCGTCGAAGAGCACGAGGGACTCGAGCTCGAGGTCGGGGACCTCGCCCGAGATCCGGGCGATCTCGTCGAAGCGCAGGTGTCGCGGCAGGACGGCGGCGACCGCGCCCAGATCACGGAAGAACCGCAGCGCCTCGGAGTTGTGGGCGACGGCCACGGTGCTCGCTACGAAGGGAACCGCGAGCTCGCCGAGCGCCAGCATGAGGGACGTGTCGGCCGCGATGACGGCCTCGACGCCCAGCTCTCCGACGGCCCGCCGGGCGAGCCCGGCGACCATCTCGACTTGCTCGCCCGTCAGCGAGGGGGCATTCAGCGCCAGGTGCACGCCGGCGCCGCGGCGGCGGGCGAGGTCGGTGACGCGCGCGAGCGACTCGAGGTCGGGCAGGTTCGCCGAGGGCCCGCGGCGCGAGAGCCACACGGCCCGCGTGTACCGCTGCGACCAGGCCCGCGGCGCGACGCCGCAGTACAGGCGTGTGGCGCCGGCGTCGATCAGAGCGGCGACGTCGGAGGGGTCCGAGACCGGCGCGAGCAAGTGGCTCGTCATTCGCCCGCCTCGCCCTGTGCGAGATCCCTCGGCCGCCACATCGGGACGTCCGGCTGCCAGACGACCCGATCGATCGGGAACCGGCTGGCGGCCGCGAGCGCCTCCGCTTCGAGCCGCGCGTCGTGCCGGTAGAAGACCGTGTTGCCCCGGAGCCTGAGCTCGAGGCCGTTGGCGGCTTGCCCACCCGTGAGAAGCAGGCTCGCGGTAGCGCACTCGTAGCGGCACTCGCCGACGGACATCCGCTCCGGTCCGTCGGGGCGATGAGCAGCGGCGAAGACGCAGATCCGCCCGGATGCGACGAAGCCGAACGGCAGGTACACCGAGAGCGGCAGGTCATCGGGAAACGCCGCCTCGGCGATGCCGAGCGGGGGGACGTCGATCTCGAGGCGCGAGACGCGGTACCGCTCGCGCAAGGCCCGAAACGCCCGCGACCGGAACGGGCCGCCCCGCAGCGCCTCCCGGGCCGCGGGCGGCATCTGTTCACCCACGTGCACGGGCAGCCGCGGGTCCCGGATCGTCCGGTTGAGGCACCGGCCCATCACCACGACGAGGCGCTCGTCGCTCGCCGCTCTGCGGAGGACGCCCCAGTCGTTCGCGACCACCTCCGTCCCGGGCGCCGCGCGGGCCACTGCGTCCAGGACCTGCGCCGCCCGTTCGAACGCCGCCGGGCCGAGGACCGGCAGGACCAGCGTGATCGCCCTTCCCTCCTCCCCGGCCCGCCGCACCGCTGCGGTCGCCTGCGGCGGCGATGGGATGAGGCGCTCGCAGAACTCGTTGCCGAAGTACGTGCGCGTCGCGCCCGACGAGCCGGGCCCGAACGACGCGAGCTCGAGGCGGCGGAGCGGATCGGGGAGCTCCGGGGAGGAGTTCTGCACGGCCGTTGGTCGAGATTCTGCTCGACCATCGTCGATCGCGCCACCGCCGCTGAAGTCAGACCTCGCTCCACCTCTCGGCGACGTCCTTCGCGACGCGCATCGAGTTGGCCATGATCGTGAGCGACGGGTCGACGGCGGGAGTCGTGGGCAGGACGGAGCCGTCCACGATGTACAGGCCCCTGAGGTCGTGCGTGCGGCCGTCCATTCGTACGACGGAGCGCTTCGGATCGGCGCCCATCCGGCAAGTGGAGCAGTTCGTCGTGCCCACGAACGGGACCCTGCCCGGCTCGAAGTCGATCCGGTCGATCCTGTCGAGGTCCTGCCGCGAGCGAATCCACGTCATCGACGCGTCGGGCACGAGGACCTTGCGCGCTCCCGCCGCGAGGTACAGCTCCGACAGCTTGCGGAAGAAGTCCCTCGCCTTCGGGACGTCCTTGCCGCGCAGGTGGTACTCGATCTTCGGGCGCAGCTCGCCGGCGGTGATCCGGCCCGGCTCCTCGTCGTCGAGGAGCGAGATCGCGCCGGCGCCGTAGGCCATCCGCTCCATCAGCTCCCGGTGCGCCTCGCCGAAGCCCGGCAGGAGGGTCGCGATGAAGCCGGGCTGGGAGAAGATCCCCTGGATCATGTAGCCGCCCTCGGACCGCCGCGAGTGCCGGCGCTGCTCCACCCACTCGTGCACGGCGTACGAGGCGGGAAGCCCGTTCCATCCCTCGACCCGCTCCTCCATGAGGGCGAAGACGAACAGGTGGGGGGTCACGAAGAAGTTTCGGCCCACCTGGCCGCTCGAGCCGGCGAGCCCCTGGCGAAGCAGGAGCGCCGGCGTGCCCACGCCGCCCGCCGCGAGTGCGACCACCCTCGCGCGGACGGCCAGCTTCGCGCGAGGTCTGTCGTTTCGGGGCGAGAGGACCGCGCCGCGGACCCCCACGGCACGGCCGTGCTCGACCTCGATGGACGCCACGAGCGCGTTCGCCAGCACGCGGGCGCCGAAGGAGATCGCGCGCGGCACTTGGGTGAGGAGCTGCGACTGCTTGCGGTCGAAGGGGCAGCCGAGGAGGCAATAGCCCGCGTTGGCGCAGTCGCGGCGCGCGTGGGGAATCGACGCTCCACGCCAGCCGAGCGCCTCGGCGCCGCGCCGCAGGATCGCGTTGTTGACGTTGGTCTCCTCGGGCGTGGCGGGGTGGACGCCGTGACGCTCCTCGATCACCGCGTAGAAGGGGTCGAGGATCTCGCGCGACAGATCGACCCCGTGATCGCGCTGCCACGCCCGTAGCTTCCACTCGGGCGCGCGAAACGAGTTGGCCATGTAGTGGATCGACGAGCCGCCGATCGTGTTCCCGTACAGGATCGACGACGAGAGGTCGTCAGGGCCCGTCGTTCCGTCCTCCGCGTAGACGCGGTGGTACATGTCGAGCTCGAGGCCGTCGAACTCGCGGGAGGTGCGGTGGTGGCCCTTCTCCAGGAGCAGCACCGATCGACCGGCCTCGGCGAGCTCGCTGGCGAAGGTCGCGCCGCCGCAGCCGGAGCCGATCACGACCACGTCGACCGTCTCGTCGACGTCGCCGTCGATGTCGTCGCCCGTCGCGACGCGGCCGGCAGGGATCCTGCCGCTCACGAGCGCGAGCTCCCCGCGCGCGGCAGCTCCGGCCAGCCCGGCAGCTCCATCGGCTCGTAGTGGATCGATCGCCAGCTCCTGCGATCGGCGTAGTGGTGAATCATGACGAGGTACTTGAGCGCCTGGAAGCCGGTCCGCCGGAAGGCGAAGGTGCTCGACGCCCAGCCGCGAAGAACGGCGGCGCGGTCGGCGTCGGAGAGCGCCGTGAAGAAGCCTAGCCTTCGGTCGAGGACGGGCGGCAGGTGCTCGACCATCCAGAGGAGCGTCCGGATGTCCTTCGTCTCGGCCGCTGGACGGATGGCGAGGCTGCGATCGATCTGCTCGACGGTCTCGGTCGAGTGGAACGGGATCCTGGGCAGCATCGTCTCGGCCACGGCCGTCATCACCGCGTACTCGGCCGGCGTGAAGAAGCGCAGACGCCGCCCGGGCCGGCGCCTGATGCGGCTCGACCATCTTCCCGCGAAGAAGCCGAACACGGCGAGGACGAGGGCGGCACCGAGCGTCCACCTCAGGAATCCCCTGCGGCTGATGCGCTTCGTCAAGCGCCGTCCCCGAGCGACGACGCGAACGAGACGAATCCCTCGTGCACGGACGGCCCGCGGAAACGGAACTGCCCGACGACGGTCGCTCCGCGCGCCGCCATGGCCGCAGCCATCCTGGGCAGGAGCGAGCCGGTCGCCAGCTTGTAGGTGCAGAACACGACCGCCTTCTTGCCGTGCAGGTCGCCGAGGCGCGAGATGAACTCCATCGACGCGCGGGTGGGGTGCTGCAGGATGACGAATAGTCCCTGGGTCCAGCTCCCGACGCAGACCAGATCGGCCTCGGAGATCTTGCTCGGATCGGCCCCGGCCAGGGGGCCCAAGGTGCACGAGTGCCCCCTTCGCTCGAGGATCCCGGCCATCGCCTTCGCCGCGGCCGCTGTCGTGCCCGTGCGGCTGTCGTGAACGATCGCGATCTTCATCTGGATGCTCCTCTCGAGAGCTGCTCCCACAGCGGTCCCTCGGCACCGCGCGCGCGCAGCCGGGCCCGCAGCGGCTCGGGGACGGGCGGAGTGATCCCGGGAATGAACCAGTTTCGATGACGCTTGCCGATGCCTGCGAGGCGGTCGAGCAGGCCGTCGCGTACCGCCTCGGACACGTAGAAGACGGGCTCGAGGCCGATGGCGCCGTGAGCGACCTGCCCTTCGGCGATCGCGCGGGCGGCGAGCTCCGTGCCGGGGTGCAGGCGAACGCCGGCGACCGCGACCACGGCCGTCGGCTCCGTCGCGACGACGTTCGCGACCGTCTCGTCGAGCGTGGACCAGGTCTCGCCCGGCCCGCCGAGGACAAGGCTGTGGCTGAACTTGATCCCGTGCTCCCTGCACAGCGCCGATGCCAGGCGGACGTCCTCGACGCCGAACCCCTTTCGCAGCGCCACGAGCGTCGCAGGGCTCGCCGCGTCGGTGCCGAAGTCGACGCTGCGACAGCCGCTCCGGGCCATGCTCTCGAACAGGCGCGCCGTCACTGCGGCAGGCGACAGGTACGCGGACCACGTGATCTCGAGGTTCCGGCGGACGATCTCGTCGCAGATCCCGACGGCGTGGTCGGGCGGGACGTTGAAGACGCTGTCGACGAAGAAGAAGCAGTCGATCCCGTGTTCGCGCAGGACCCCCTCGATCTCGTCCACGACGTCCTCGGGTCGTCGCGTCCGGATCCGAGCGCCCTCGAGCGCGGGGTACGAGCAGTAGGAGCACTGGAACGCGCAGCCTCTCTTGGTCTGCAGGTTCGTGCTTCCGCCCTCGCGGTGGTAGCGGGCGAGATCGACGAGATCGCGCGCGGGGCGAGCGCGAGGGCCGAGGTCCGAGGGGACGCCCCAGAGCAGGCCCTCGGGTGGCTGTTCGGCGGAGCCATCGAGGCGATCGAGGAGCGCCACGAACTGGGCCTCGCCCTCGCCCGCGATCCCGTGATCGGCGCCAAGCGCCTCGAGGAGGGCGTGCGGGAACAGGGTGAACGCGGAGCCGCCGAGGACGAGCTTCGCCCGCGGGGCGTGCTCCCGGACGACCCGCGCGACCTCGCGGTAGGCAGGGACGTAGCTCTCCGTGCCGAAGAGCGTCGTGTTGTCCACGTTGCGCAGGGAGAGGCCGACGACGTCGGGACGAAGCTCGTCGAGCTCGCGGGCCAGATGGCCGGGGAAGGTCGGCCCGTCGAAGCACGCGTCGGCGATGCGCACGGCGTGGCCGGCGCGGCGAGCCGCGTCCGCGACGTACGCCGCGCCGATCGGAGGCACGGGATCGGGCGCGCGCTCCTGGTTCGGCGAGACGAGGAGGACGTTCAGCATCGACGGCCGGAGACTACCTCGAAACGCGGCCTACCACGACGTACTGCTCGGGCAGCGGCTCCTCGATGGTCCGCGCCTCGAGCCCACCGGCGGAGAGCTCGGACTCGACGTCCGGCGGGGCGACGCGCGCGTGGGGCGGCGGTCCAATACGAGCCTCGTGCGTGAAGTCGACGACGAAGACGGCGCCGCCCCGAGCGAGGCCGCGGGCGAGCTTCCGCGAGTAGACGGTGCGGTACGGGATGTGGTGCCAGGTGTTGACGACGAGGATCCGGTGGGCCTCGCCCGTAGCGAGCGACGGGTCGTCGGTGGTCACGAGCCGCGCCTCGACGTTCGCGAGGTGCTCGCGCCGGGCCCTCTCACGAATGTACTCGATCATCGCGGGCTCGATGTCGAGCGCGAGGACCTTGCCGTGCTCGCCGACGGCGCGGGACAGGTGCCCGAGGAAGTAGCCGGTGCCCGCCCCGAGGTCGGCCACCGTCATGCCGGGCTCGATTCCCATGAGCGCGATGACCTCCTGTGGTTTCTGCCAGGCGTCACGCGCCGGGTCGTCCCACTCGCGCGCGTAGGCCTCGGGATCCTCGAAGCGATGGACGAGCGGCCCGCCGTTCTGTCGATGGTTCTCTTCATGGTGCCGCTGCTGATGCCGATCGTGCCCGGCGTGGGCCGGCGGTGGCTCGGCGCCGCCACATCCGGCGAGGAAAAGGAACGTCAGGTGGGGCGGAAGGTGGCGAAGGATCATGGCGCGCGAATGCTACATCAGATCGGGAGCGGGCTTGGGGTCCTCGGGCCGCCCTCCCGGGCGGCCCGAGGACCTCCGTGCCATGGCATGCAGGGGTTCCGCGGCCGCTGAAGCGGCCGCGGGACCCGCCCAAGCCCGTCCGATGCGGCGCACTTTGCCCCGCCGGCCTCCGCAGCTATGCTGTAGCCATCATGATGGCAAGAACCCAGGTGACGCTGGATCCGGAGGAGCATCGAAAAGCCCGGCGCCGGGCGGCCGAGCTCGGGGTCTCGCTGGCCGAGTACGTTCGTCGACTCGTGGCCCGGGACCTCGCCGGTCCCCAGCCCGCGGTCCCGCCCGAAGCGGTCTTCGACCTCGGGAGCTCGGGCGTGTCCGACGTCGCGAGGCACAAGGACGAGTACGTGGGCGCCGCCGTCGCGTCCGGGCGGAGGCAAGCGCGGAGGCGCCAGCGGCGGGGGTGACACTCCTCGTCGACACTTCGATCTGGTACGCGGCCGCGGACCGAGGCGATCGAAGCAACCGTCGCGCGAAGCAGATCCTGCGCGCGTCCGAGCCGCTTCTGACCACGGACCACGTGCTCGTCGAGACGTGGCACCTGCTTCGTCACCGGATCGACCGCCGGGCGGCGGAGCGGTTCTGGGACGGGCTCCGTTCCGGGGTCGCGCGGATCGAGCCGATCACCAGCGCCGATCTGGAAGCGGCGTGGTCCATCGGCGAGCTCTACCCGGACCAGGACTTCTCGATCGTGGACCGGACGTGCTTCGTGGTGATGCAGCGGCTGGGGCTCGAGCGAGTGGCGAGCCTCGACGACGATTTCGCCGTGTACCGATACGGACCGGATAGGAGGCGCGCGTTCGAGGTTGTTCGATGAGGCACGGGTCCTCGGCAGGCTCGAGCAGATCGCGCGGTTAGGTCTGAGAGGCTAATGATTGCGGTCGGTTGGGAGGTGGGTGCGTGTCCCCGCCGGCGGGCGTATCCCCGCCGGCGGGCGTGTCCCCGCCGGCGGGCGTGTCCCCGCCGGCGGGCGTGTCCCCGCCGGCGGGCGTATCCCCGCCGGCGGGCGTGTCCCCGCCGGCGGGCGTGTCCCCGCCGGCGGGCGTATCCCCGCCGGCGCCGCCGGCGTGTCCCCGCCGGCGTTGGCCTAGTCGCCGGCGCACTGCCAGGTGAGCTGGTAGCCGTGGACCACGGGGCTGGCGTCGCCTTCGGGGCGCAGGAGGACCACTCCTAGCCTCAGGAGCTCGCCCGTCTCGAGACCTTCGGCGGCGAAGGCGGCGGCCACGTCGGTCGGGGGCAGGTCGTCCGGGATCTCGGCGAGGATCACGACCGGCGCGGCGTCGAGGTCGTCGGCGTCGTCGGCCGACTGGGCCTGGAAGCGGACGGTGGTGCCATCGGGCGTGTCGACGTCCCAGGTGAGCTGGCCCCAGGTCACCGGGCCGATGTAGCAGTCGCTCGAGTAGGTCGCCTGGTAGTCGCCCCGCGGGTTGGCGGCGTTGACGAGCTGGAAGCCCGTCATGTCGGAGTAGGTGTAGGCGGAGACGAACGGTGGCTCGACCCGCTCGACGTCCAGCGTGACGGGATCGACGACGAACGCGTGGGTGTTCACGAACGCGATGGACCAGGCGTAGCCGTCGAAGTCGATCCCCCAGCCATGGCCTCCCGCGCCGGGGATCTCGGTCGCTTCCAGCGTGTCGGCGTCGAGGCGCCAGGCTCGCCGGTTGCCGCAGTAGCTGCCCCAGCCGGCCGAGTCCTCCCCGACCCACGCGTTGTTCTCGGAGTCCACGGCGATGCCGCCGCCGCAGACGTTGTCGGCCGGGGAGCTCCACAGCCCCGTCGCTGGGTCGTAACGCGCCACGCTGCCGCCGATCCAGACGCGGCCGAGGCCATCCACCGTGATTCCGTACCAGGACTCGTTCCACGGCAGATCGACGGTCCAGGTCGTGAGGTCCTCGGTGTCGATGGCGAGGAGGCGACGGCCGTCCGAGGTGAAGCCCCACAAGGTGTGGTCCGGACCGAGCGCGATTCCGTAGGGGGCCATCCCGCCGACGGTCCTTCCCGTGAGCGCGCCGGTCTCCGAGTCGATCTCGTGGACGTCGTAGTGAGTGTAGTCGCCGACCCAGACCCACTCGGTCTGGCTTCCATCGGCGTTCGTTCGAACCTCGAAGGCGCTTCCGCGTGCGCCCCCGCCGATCGCCGTGGTCCAGGCCCAGCACTCGTCTGTCTGGAACGCGTAGACGTCGCCGGCGCCGGTCGAGGTCTGGATGACGCCGTCGCCGTTCACGTCGGGGCAGTCGCTCGCGTAGTACTTCGTCGCCTCGCCGCCCCAGCCGCGGTTGGCGACGACGACGTCGCCGCCGGGGTTGACCGTCGTGCGAGACGGGCTGTCGGAGCCGCCGCCCCAGCCCGTGCGGTAGCGGCCGGTCTCGACGCGGAGGCGCGTGTCGATCTTCGTCACGGTCCCCTCGCCGGAGTTGGCCACCCAGATCACGTAGTTTCGCACCGACCGGGTCGACCCCAGGACGAGACCGCCGGCTTCCGGATCGTCGGTGACCCCGTCCATCCCTTCGGGATCGAACGTCCCCTGCTCCCCGCCGCCCGCGCGGCAGGCCGGGTTGCAATCGCCGCACTCCGACAGCACGCCCTCGTCGGTCTGGCCGTCGCAGTCGTCGTCGAGGCCGTTGCAGCCCTCGTCGCGCGCCACGACCTGGCCCGCGCACTCGCCCCACTCGCCGTGGTCGCAGGCGCGCTGCCCGGACTGGCAGGCGCCGATGCCGGCCTGCCCCCCGCCGTCGAAGCAATCGATCGGCTCTGCGGCGTCGGCGCAGGGGCACCCGCGAGCCGTGGGATCCGCTGCGCATTCGAGACCGCAACCGGCGTGGCGTCTGGGATCGGCGTCGTCGCAGTCCTCCCCGCCTTCGCAACCTTCGCCGTAGGTATCGCCGTCGGCGTCCTCGCAGGGCCGGTCCCCGTCGCCGTCCGAGTCGGTGTCGGTGTCGGTGTCGGAATCCGAGTCGGCGTCGCTGTCGGAGTCGGCGTCGGCGTCGGAATCGGCATCCGCGTCGACGTCGGAGTCCGAGTCGCCGTCGGTCTGCTGCTTCCCAGCTCCGCCACCGCAACCGATGGCGAGCCACGCAGTCAGCAAGAGCGCGAACTTCCAGGTCCCAGCTCGTTCCATTTCACTACCCTCCTCGAGCGGGGCGGACCGGTCGCGGGGTGGACGCCGGGGCAACCCCGGTGAGATGGTATCACGACACAGGCGAGGAGCGGGAGGGCCTCGTCACCGGGTCCTACCTTCGAGCAGGGGACGCTGGGCCCGGAGGGATTCGAGCATGAAGTCGCAGAATGCCCGGACGCGGGCGGTCTGCCGGAGGTCCCCGTGGTACAGGAGCCATAGCTCGGCCGCCAGCTCGGGCTCGGGCGGGAAGAGGCGGACGAGGTCGGCGTCGGCGTCGCCGAGGAAGCAGGGCAAGGGACCGACCCCGAGGCCCAGGCTCACGGCCCGCAGCACTCCGAGCAGGGCGTTCGTGCGCAGGGCGACGCGCCGGGCCGACCCGAGGCCGTTCGCGACCTCGCCGTACGGCGTCTGGGCGAGCGCACCGTCGACCGCGACGGCGTCATGGCGAGCGAGATCGGAGCGGCGCCTGGGGCGGCCGTGGCGCTCCAGGTAGCTCCTCGACGCGTACAGCGCCCCGGCGAGGTCGCTCACCTTGCGGCCGACGAGGGCGCCGACGGCAGGGGGCCGCCGCGGCCGGATGGCGACGTCGGCCTCTCCGCGTACGAGATCGAGGATCCGGTCCTCGAGCAGGAGCTCGACGGTGATGGCGCGGTTCTTCGCGCGGAAAGCCGCCACGTGAGCCGCGACGAGCCGATCGCCGAGATCGGCGGGCGTGGTCACGCGGACCGTCCCTTCGAGGGCGACGTCGCGGCCCACCACGTCGCGGTGCGCGGCCTCCATCTCCTCCTCGATGCGGGCGGCGTGCTCGGTCAGGAGCTCACCGGCGGGAGTCAGGGCCCAGCGGCGCCCCCGCCGCTCGAAGACCCGCGTTCCCAGGGACTGCTCGAGCGCCATCACGCGGCGGAACACGGTCGACGCGTCGATGCCGAGCGGAGACGCCGCGGCGCCCAGCGAGCCGCCGCGCACCACGGCGAGGAAGACCCGGAGATCGTCCCATCGATCGACTCCCCCGGCGGCCTTCGGCTGCTGGGGACCACGATTCTTGCGATGCTGCAACGTTCGCTTGCAAAGTTGCCACTTGTCTTGCGCCCTGGCAAGGCTCAAGACTTCCCCCATGCAGACCAAGATCATCTTCCCCATCGCCCTGGTGGCCCTCCTCGCCGCACCCGTCTCCGCGCAGCCGCGCCCGCAGGCGCCGCCCGTCCCGCAGCCAACGACGGGCGTGCAGACGTTCGAGCTCCGACCGAGCGGGATCTCGCGGGTCTCGTTCACCTCCGACGCGCCCCTCGAGACGGTCGAGGGGCTGTCGAGCCAGACGACCGGCAACTTCACGGTCGACCTCGGGAACCCGAGCGCCCGGCTATCCGGTCAGGTCCAGATCACGGTGGCCTCGCTCACCACGGGGGTCGCCATGCGGGACGAGCACCTGCGAAGCGCCAACTGGCTCGACGCGGCTCGCCACCCAAACATCACGTTCGAGGTGGTCCGCACGTCCATCCGGGCCGTCGCGCCCGGACGCACGGCGCGCGGGAACGTAGTCGGCCGGCTGACGCTTCACGGCCAGGCGCGCGAGGTCACGGTCCCGGTCGAGGTCCGCTTCATCCCGCTCGACCCACGGGAGCACGCGGGCATGGACCAGCTCGGCATCAACGCGAACATGCTGCGCATCAAGGGCACGATGCGGGTCAACCTGTCGGACTTCGGCGTCAATATCATGCCCGTCCTGCGGCTCAAGCTCTCGAACACGATCGCGATCGCGCTCGACCTCACGAGCTTCCAGACGACACCGGCCGCCGCGGCAGCCGCGGGGCATTAGTACCGCGCGGCGCAGATCCGACCAGGGGTTGGAGGACGATGCCGGACCGTGCCGTCTTTGCTTGCGGCGCGCGAAGTCGAGGACTGTCCCGGAAAAAACGTCTCGCGCAAGGGCGCCAGGGCGCAAAGGGCCGGAGGCGGGATCTCGCTTCGCGCTGGCTTGGTCGACTCCGCCGTGGGGCAGACCCATCCGAGCTTCGCGACTTTGCGGCTTCTTCGGCATTCCTGCTTGCGCGGTTCCTGTGCGTGCGAGTGACATCGAGCTAGCCCCGACCGTACGCAAAGCCGCCAGCCGTGCGATGATGTCGGCGAGTACGAGCTCGTCGGGTCACGACGACGATGGCGAAGGAGGGTCGCGTGAGGCTTTGGAGAGGAACGCTACCGCTGGTTCTCGGGGCCGTGCTCGCGTCGAGCTGCCGCGACGACGCGGAAGCTGCCGGAGACGCCGGCGCCGACTCGGACGCCGACTCGGACGCCGACTCGGACGCGGACGCGGACGCCGACTCGGATGCCGACTCGGACGCGGACGCCGACTCGGACTCGGACTCGGACGCCGACTCGGACTCGGACTCGGACACGGACTCGGACACGGACTCGGATGCCGACTCGGACTCGGACGCCGACTCGGATGCCGACTCGGACGGCGACAGCGATATCGATGGGGGCGCGGATGCGGACTGCGACCAGGATGGGGACGGCTACGATTCGGAGGATTGTGGGGGGCCGGATTGCAATGACGCGGAGGAGTCGGTCCGTCCTGGCGCTGCCGACAACCCCGAATGGCCGTCCTGGGCAGTCGAGACAGTCGATGCCGCCGGAGACACCGGCGGGTCCTCCTCGCTCGCTCTGGAGGCGGACGGCGCGGCGCACATCAGCTATGTCGACTGGACGAATGGGCACCTCCGCTACGCCACGAATCGCGGCGGTGAGTGGGTGCTCGAGACGGTCGATGCCGCCGGAGACGCCAGCGGGTACACCCCGCTCGCGCTAGGCGCGGACGGCGCGGCGCACATCGCTTACCACCGGTGGACGAACGGTGGCTTGTTCTACGCCACGAACCGCGGAGGCGACTGGGAGCTCGACACCATCGATGCAACAGAAGACAGCGGGTCTTACGCCTCGCTCGCGCTGGATGCGGACGGCGCGGCGCACATCGGCTATCGCGGTGCGGAAGGTGACCTCCGTTACGCCACGAACCGCGGCGGGGACTGGACGCTAGAGACGGTCGATGCCACCGGAGACACCGGCTACTACCCCTCGCTCGCGGTGGACGCGAATGGCGCGGCGCACATCAGCTATGTCGACTGGACGAATGGGGACATCCTCCGCTACGCGACGAATCGCGGCGGCGAGTGGGTGCGCGAGACGCTCGATGACGCCGGAGACGCCGTCGGATACCCCTCACTCGCGCTGGATGCGGACGGCGCGGTGCACATCGGCCACCTCGACGGGCGCAATGGCGACCTCCGCTACGCAACGAACCGCACCGGCGAGTGGGCGTTCGAGACGGTCGATGCCGCCGAATGGACTGGCGGCTACACCTCGCTCGCACTGGAAGCGGGTGGCGCGGTGCACATAAGCTACTGCGATCTGCTGAACGGGGATCTCCGCTACGCAGCGAAACGCGGCGGCTACTGGGCGCTCGAGACGGTCGATGCCGCCGGAGCGACCAACGAGGACACCTCGCTCGCGCTGGACGCCGACGGCCTGGCGCACATCAGCTACCGGGACCGGACGAACGGGGACCTCCGCTACGCGACGATGCTTCCGCCGGACGGCATCGACCAGAACTGCGACGGCGTGGACGGCGAGGACGACGATGGCGACGGCCATGCGTCCGTGGCCACCGGCGGCGGCGACTGTAATGACGCCGAGGGCACCATCTTCCCAGGCGCTCCGGACGCGGCGGGTGACGGCATCGACCAAAACTGCGACGGTGCTGAAGGAGACGCGGACTGCGACCGGGATTGGGACGGCCACTACTCGGCGGAGTGTGGGGGCCTGGATTGCAATGACGTGGACCCGTCGGTCCATCCTGGCGCTGCTGACAACCTGGCCTGGAACCCCTGGGCGCTCGAGACGGTCAATCCCGGGGGTGCCGCCGGGGGGTACCCGACCTCGCTTGCGCTGGACTCGGACGGCGCGGCGCACATCAGTTACTACGCCGCGTCCATCGACGACGTCTTCTACGCTACGAACCGTGACGGCGTCTGGACGCTCGACTGGATCGACCCGGAGAGGCCCGGCGTGGACGCCTCGCTCGCGCTGGATGCGAACGACGCGGCGCGCATCAGCTACGGCGCGAGCGGCGAGCTGCGCTTCGCCACGAACCTCGGCGGGGACTGGGCGCTCGAGACGGTCGATGCCACGGGACACACCGGGCATTACACCTCGCTCGCGCTGGACGCCGACGACCTGGCGCACATCAGCTACCGGGACGGAACGAACGGGGACCTCCGCTACGCCACGAACCGTGGTGGGGACTGGGCACTGGAGACAGTCGATGCCGCCGGAGACACCGGCTACTACACGTCGCTCGCGCTGGACGGGGAGGGTGGGGCGCACATCAGCTACTTCGACTGGCCAAACCAGGATCTCCGCTACGCCACGAACCGTGGCGGGGATTGGGCGCTAGAGACAGTCGATGCCGCCGGAGAGACCGGGTATTCCACCTCACTCGCGCTGGACGCGGGCGGCGCGGCGCACATCGCCTACTTCGACTCGACGAACGGCGACCTCCGCTACGCCACGAACCGTGGCGGGGACTGGGCGCTGGAGACAGTCGATGCCACGGGGACCACCGGGTATTACAGCTCGCTCGCGCTGGACGCGGACGGCTCGGCGCACATCAGCTACCGGGACGAGACGAACAGGGACCTCCGCTACGCCACGAACCGTGATGGGGACTGGGCCGTCGAGACGGTCGATTCCGCCTTCGACACCGGCGTGTTTACATCGCTCGCGCTGGACGCGGAGGGCGCGCCGCACATCAGCTACATCAGCTACTACGACGAGTCCAGCGCCGACCTCCGCTACGCCAGGTTCCGCCGGCCCGACGGTGTCGACCAGAACTGTGACGGCGTGGATGGCGTGGACGACGACGGCGACGGCCACGCGTCGGCGGCCACCGGCGGCGACGATTGCGATGACGCCGACGACACCGTCTTCCCCGGAGCGCCGGACGTGGCGGCCGACGGTATCGACCAGGACTGCGACGCTGTAGACGGCTGACGGGCCCTCTCCTGGTCGACGCCGAAGCAACCGCGGAGACGGACACAGCGGGGACAGGACCGAGCAGGCCCGCGCCGCCCTTCACGGAACGAGCGTGAAGGCCAGGCGATACGCAGGTCCGACACGCAGCGGCGCGAAGTCGTCGTGGTCTATGGTCAGGATGCGGTAGACGCGGCGGCGCTCGGCCACCGCGGCGACCGTCCCGTCGACGAGACCGATCTCGAGCTCGCGGAACTTCGCGTCGAGCTCCATCGCCCTCACGATGTCGGCCGGCGTCGCCACCTCGAGCTCGTAGGTCGTCTTCGGGTCGAAGATCTCGGCCAGGAGCTTTCGCATCGCTGGCCGATGGCCGCGGAGGAAGTAGTCGACCTCCGCCAGTACGAGGGTGGGAACGATGATCGCAGACGCCAGGCGGAGCGCGGCCTCGTGAGCTGGCCACGAAGGCCGGCCGTCCGGGTGCGAGGCGAGCGCCCTGAGGATGCCCCCTGTGTCGGCGATGAGCGGCCCTCGAGCCCTATCGCCTGGCAAGGTCCTCGAGCTCCCGGAACAGCTCCGATTCGTCGCCAAGCTTCGCGCTGGTCGCAACGAACAGGCCGGTCGTCGGGGGACGCCTTCCGCGATAGTACCGCGCGGCCGCGATCCTCAGCCCCTTGCGGATCAGATCCGACGCGGACAGTCCGTCTGCCCTTGCCCTGGCGAGGGCCTGGGCGTCCTCTGCATCGAGCCTGACGGTGGTCGTGAGCTTGCGTGCCATACAGGTGCTATACGTGTTGCGATGGGGCGAGTCAATCCGTCACCGCGCCTCCGGCCGAAGAGCCCCGTTCCTCATCGGTACCGCCGGACGTTCTGGTTGTGCTCGGGGAGCGTCCGGGCGAAGGCGTGAGAGCCGTCGCCGCGGGCGACGAAGTAGAGGTCCTCGGTCTCGGCGGGGTGGAGGACGGCGCGGATGGCCTCGAGGCCGGGGTTGCAGACGGGACCGGGAGGAGGGCCCGCGTGACGGTACGTGTTGTAGAGGTTCTTCCGGTCGTCCAGCATCGCGCGGGTGATGTCGCCCGGCCGGCCGGTTGCGCGGGCGCAGGAGGGGGCGAGCGAGGGCGCCACCTGGCAGCCGTAGGCGACCGCGGGGTCGGAGCTCAGGTACCGCGGCACGAAGCCGGCTGCGCTCAGGCGGTTCAGGAACACCGCGGCGACCCGTGGGCGCTCGGCGGGCAGCCGCGTCTCCGCCTCGACGAGCGAGGCGATGACGACGACTCCCCTCTCGTCGAGCCTCGCGATCTGACCGAGCGCCGCGACCCGCGCGGCCTCGGTGGCGAAGACCGGAGCGACGCGGCGGTCGAAGTTCGACTTCAGGCGGCGCACCACCGACTCGGCGCGCGATCCCGGGAGCAGATCGTAGGTGTCCGGAAACAGGTAGCCCTCGGCGCTCTCGCCCGAGACGCGGAGCTCGGCGAGGAGCAGCGGATCGCGCGCGGCCTCGAGGAACGCTGGAGCGGCCACCACGCCCTCCCTCTGCAGGAGCTCGGCGATCCGGAAGAGGTTCATCCCCTCGGGGATCGTCACCCTGAGCGCCCCTCCCGCGCCGACGCGCGCGATCCGCCCGAGGACCTGCGACGGGCTCAGGTCGTCGCCCAAAAGGTAGCGGCCCGCCCGGATCCGCGGTGAGGCGCGCCGGACGCGCACGTACAGCTCGAAGAGCCAGGCGCTGTCGACGACGCCATGCGAGGCGAGCAGCCGCGACAGGGCATGGGGCCCCGTGCCGCGCGGCACGTCGATCGCGATCTCCCGACCGGAGCCCGCGCGCGGCAGCTCGCCCCAGAGGTGCACGAGGCCCCCGTACCCGACGGCGCATCCCGCGACGAGCGCGAGGGCGAGCCAGATCAGGGCTCGGGATCTTCGGCGGGCCATGGTCGAGGTCTCTGCGCGTCGAGGAACGATTGCAGGATGAGCGCTGCCGCCACGGCGTCGATGGGCGGACGGCGGCGGCGCTTGCCCGATGCGCGAACGGCGCGCTGGGCCTGGACGGTGGAGAGACGCTCGTCCCACAGCTCGACCGGGACGCCGGCCTTCTCCGACAGGAGCGCCGCCACCTTTCGCGCGTGCTCGGCCTCGGGACCTTCGCGCCCGTCCATGTGCACCGGCAGGCCGACCACGACCGATCCGACGCCGTGCTCGCGAACCAGCCGCTTGAGGTCTATGACGAGCGTGCGGTCCCCGACGCGTTCGATGACGCCCAGGGGAGAGGCGATCGTGCCCGTCTCGTCGGACAGCGCGACTCCGACTCTCTTCTCGCCCAGGTCCACTCCGAGGATCCGCACGGACGGCATTCTACGACGGCGAAGGGCTACCCGCAGTCCTCGTCGCCGTCGTTGTCGCGGCAGCCGCCGCTGGCAGTGCAGCAGTCCGAGCCTCCATGGCCCCGACAGTCGTTGTACGGGTCCGTCCCGTCGTCGGCCAGCTCGGGCACGCACGCGTCCTCGTCGTTGCACGACCAGACGCGGCAGTCCCCGGGGGGGTTGCCCGGGCAGGTGGTGCCGTCGCCGTCGCAGCATCCGGCGCACTCGCCGGCGCAGCAGATCGGCGTGCCGCCGCCGCAGTCGTTGCCAGGGTCGGTCCCGTCGTCGACGTCGACGGCCTCGCAAGAGCCCTGGTTGCAGGACCACTCCTGGCATCGTCCGGGATCGCCCGTGCAGTCGGTGTCGTCGCAGCACTCCTCGCAGCCCGAATCGCAGCACATGGTCCCGCCGGCGCAGTCCGTGTAGTCGCAGTCACCGTCCGTGGCGCACGTGTCGGTGGTGCAAGGGTCGTCGTCGTCGCAGGGCCGAGCCGGCGAGTTGTCGCAGCCCCCGGCGCTCGAC
Source organism: Deltaproteobacteria bacterium (assembly GCA_016190375.1). GTDB lineage: Bacteria > Myxococcota_A > Polyangia > JACPQR01 > JACPQR01 > JACPQR01. The sequence continues at coordinate 46,363 of JACPQR010000115.1, read as the reverse complement.
CACGTGCAGTCGTCCTCGCACTCCTCCGGACGGTTGCCGCAGTCGCCGCAGGCGACCTCGCGGGTGGCCCCGGGCGCGCAGGGGCCCTCGCCCTCGCAGTCGTCCCAGGCGCCCCACGAGCAGTCGTCGTCGCAGCGGCGGCTGCGGGTCCCGCAACGGCCGCAGCCTTCCTCATCGTCCACGCCGGGGGTGCACGCCCCCTCGTCCTCGCAGTCCCCCCACTCTCCCCACTGGCACTCGTCGTCGCAGGTGCGCGCCTGGGTGCCGCAGTCGCCGCAGGGCTGCGTCGCCTCCTCGGCAGGTGCGCACCGGCCCACGCAGGCGCCGTGGCAGCACGTGCCGCCGACGCACTCCTGCCCGTCCGGAGCGGCCTGGGTCGCGCACTCCCCGTTCCTGCAGACCCTCGAGAGGCACTGGACCGGCACGGGGCAGGCGTTGTCGCACTCCCCGCAGTTCTCGGCGTCGGCCATGAGGTTCCGGCACCCGTCGGAACAGCAGAAGTCGGAGTCGGTTCCGGCGCAGGCCTCGTCCTCGCCGCAGAAGCAGGCGCCGTCGGCGCAGGAATCCGCGCGGCAGAGGGTGTCGTCGCAGCCGACGTTGCACGACCGGCGGCAGCCGCCGCAGTGGAGCAGCTCCGAGTCGTAATCGATCTCGACCCACTCGCCCAGCTTGATGCAGCCGGATCCCTCGGCCACGTCCTCGTCGATGAGATCGTCGCAGTCGTCGTCGATCCCGTTGCACGCGTCGCCGGCGCCCGGATGCAAGTCCGGGTCGTCGTCGTCGCAGTCGTCGCCCTCGTTGTAGCCATCCCCGTCGGAGTCGGACGTGCAAGCCGAGTCGGCGCCCGAGCAGGCCCAGTCCTCGCCGTCGCCGCAGAGGTCGGCCGCGCCCGGGTAGACGAGCGGGTCGTCGTCGTCGCAGTCCGATCCACCGGCTGCCTCGCCGAGGACGCCGTCCGCGTCCAGGTCGTCCGCGGGGCATTCGTCCCCGCCCTCGAGCAGCCGATCGCCGCCGCGATCGCACGCCTCGTCGATCTCGCTGCCGCAGACCTGGACGTTGCCCGGACTGACCGCGGCGCTGCAGTCGTCGCAATCGTCGACGCACCCGGCCGGCGCGTCCGGGTCGTCGGCGCACCTCGCTGGAACCCCGTCTCCGTCGAGATCGAGCGCGAGGCAAGCCTCCACCTCGTCGACGAGGCCGTTGCAGTTGTTGTCCTCGCCGTCGCAGGCGTCGTCGGGTCGCTCCGTGGCGCCCGGGTACACGAGCGGATCGTCGTCGCGGCAGTCGCAGCTCGGGCCCTCCTCACCCGAAGGGCACGCCGCGAAGCCGTCGCCGTCGCCGTCGCACCCGAGGTCCTCTCCGTCGCAGTCCTCGTCCCTTCCGTTCTCGCACAGCTCCGGGTCGGCGGCCTCGGAGACTCCCGGATTGACGTTCGGATCCTCGTCGTCGCAATCACAGACCACGTCCGGACCGGCGCCTGCGGGACAGGGCGGGTAGAGGTCCCCGTCTGCGTCCTCGCAGTGAGGATCTTCCGCGTCCTCGTCGCAGTCCTGGTCGACTCCGTCGTCGCAGATCTCCTCGGCGGCCGGGTTGCGCGCCGGGTCGCCGTCGTCGCAATCGACGGCCCAGCGCTGTGGGCACTGATCCTCGCAGCCGACCTGGTCGGCACCGACCTCGCGGCAGGTCTCGGCCCTGGGCCACGTGTCGCCGTCGACGTCCAGATCCTCCGCCCCGAGCAGGAGCACCGAGGAACGCGTCACACCGGTCACCGTGTAGCACCTCGTCGAAGTCAGGGCCGGCTCGTCCACCGTGATGTGCACGACGTATGCCCCTGCCCCGTGGAGCTCGATGCCGATCCTCATCGGGCCCTGCGCGCCGACGTCGCGATCGATGGTCACCGCGGACTGCACGCGAAGGGACGAGCGCGTGTCGCGCACGGTCACGGTGAGATCGGCGCCGCGGCCGATCGCGACCTCGGGGAACGCCTCGATGAGGATGGCGTACTCGGCACCCGCGTCGCAGGCGGACCAGATCGATGCCGCGGCAGCGAGAAGGAACCGAACGGGCGAGCCGCGCGGCCTGTCCAGGCGCCCCACCCTTCGAGGATATCAGCAGATCGGCCGCGGCTAAAAGCGAGCGAAGACGTTCAGGCCGAGGCGGACACCGGAGAGGGTGAGGTCGCCCATGTCGGGGCCGGTGCGCTGGATCTCGTCCGCGGCGACGTCGTCGTCCTCGGGCTCGGGGTGCTCCCCGGTGAAGCGCAGGGGGCTCTGGAAGCGATAGCCGACCTCGAGGCCCAGGCCCACGCCAGGGCGAGACGAGCCGGCGCCGCGCTCGACCGAGTCGTCCGGGTGCGGGAAGCGGCCGCCCAGCGCGGCGAACGGGAGGAACGCCTCGAACCCGGCGGCGGGCTCGACCCGGAAGGCGTAGTCCCACGCCTGGAGCTGGCCGGCGCCGTCGTCGGTGTCGACGTCGAGCCATCCGAAGGCCGGGCCGCCGCGCACGGAGACGTACGGCTGGGCGAACCAGAACCGCGCCCACCTGAGCCGGGCTCCGCCCGCGAACGAGTGCTCGAGGAGCGAGCTGGAGATCGAGCGGGCGACCACGGCCTCGCTCTGGGTCACCGACCACGCCACGAGCGCGTCGACCCGGAAGGTCCCGGCGGTCAGCACCGTCATGTTGGCCGACAGGCCGACGCCGAAGAGGCCCTTCGCGTCGCCCTCGACCGCGCGCAGCGCGGACTCCTCGGGCGCGGCGAAGACGGTCCCGATCTCCAGGGCGACCCCGTGGGCCAGGGCCGGAGCGGGGAGAGCCAAGAAGAGAAGCGTCATCCAGGTCTTCATCGGATCTCTCCGTTCCTGTCGAGAAGGCCCTCGAGGAGGAACCCCTCGAGCATCCGTGCCGTGCTGCGCGACGGCTGGGTCGCGTCGACGAAGGTGACGAGGCCCGCCTCGGCCTCGTGGGTCACCACCAGGATCTCCGGCCCCGGGACGAGCACGAGGCCCGTCGGGACCTCGTCGAGCCGCAGGTCCTCGGGGTGCCTCGTGGCCACGTCGATCACGCTCAGCCGGGCGTCGAAGCTCGAGGCCACGAACGCGCGCGCGCCGTCCGCGGAGAAGACGGTGCGATCGAGCGGCGCCGTGGCGGTCAGCGCCGAGACCGAGTGGTCCGCGAGCCGGAGGATCGAGACCGACCGGTTCGCGTCGGCGTGGAAGACCGCGGCCGTCGTCCCGTCGGGAAGCGGCGAGACGCCGCCCACGGGGGCCGCGAGGGCCACGGCGTCGACCTCGCGGAGGACCGAGTCCTCGAGGCCCTCGAGCTGGACGAAGTGGACGACGTTGCCTCCTGCCGCGAACAGGATCGCCTGGGAGATCGTGCCGTCCGAGGCACGGACGGGCACGATGTCCCGAACCGGTGCCTCGAGCGAGATCGGCGTCGCCTCGCTGGTCGTCGTGTCGATGACCCAGAGCGTGGCGGTGCCGGTCGCGACCAGGAGCGCCTCGCCGGTCGCGAGCGTGGCCGGCTGCAGGTCCGTCGGCATCGCGCCCACTGCGTAGAGGTTCGGCGCGACCGAGAAGAAGTGGCCTCCTTCGGACACCTCCTCGATCTCGCGCAGCGTGAAGGCGAACACGTCGGTCGACCCCTGGGCCGAGACGTAGACCACCGGATCGATCGCGGGGTTCGGCTGACTGAAGACGACCTCGAGAGGCTGGACGGCCTCGAGCGCGGGATCGAGGGTCAGAGGGATCGAGACCTCTCTGCGGTCCGGGTGGTCGAGGTCGACCAGCGTGACGAAGTCCGACGCCAGGACGGCGACGAAGTCGATGGTCTCGCCGGCGATCTGCAGCGGCGGGCTGAAGATCGCGCGCGTGGGAACGAGCTCGAAGGACCGGACCGTCTTGAGCGCGGGGTTCGAGCCGCTCGGGGGCTCCGAGAGGTCGACCGTCGCGACCTCGTGGGGGTTGTAGACGAGCTCCGACCGAGACAGGACCGTCTGGTCGAAGTAGAGGAAGAGCCGATCGCCGTCCGGGTGGACTCCGATCGCCGTGAACGGGCTCCTCACCTCGTAACGGGTCGCCTCGCCGTTCGGCTCGATCGCCCAGATGGCCTCCTCCTCCTCGGTCACGCCGGGGGCGCCGGCAGAGCCGTGGGTGAGGACGAGGAGGCGGCCGGCGTCGAGGTCCGTCGCGACGACCTGCGGGTCGCGGCCGATCTCGACGATGTCGTGGTCGATCGGGCCCGAGCCGAGCTCGGGGGTGATCAGGTGGACCTCGGCGCGCCGCTGGTCGACGAAGGCCACGCGGCCGCCGAAAGCGACGGGGCCGATGGTCTCGAACGGCTCCTCGAACTGCGGAGCGTCGTCCGGGCAACCTGCGAGGAGGACCGCCGTCGGGATCGTCGCGAGCGCGCCGAGCTTGCCGAGCTTGCCAAGCTTGCCGAGCTTGCCGAGCTTGCCGAGCTTGCCGAGCTTGCCAATCTGGCCGAGCCTGCCGAGCCTGCCGATGAACGTTCGAGAGCTCATTCCATCACCTCCGCGCCGAGCTCGAACCCGGTGACCGTCTGGGTCGCGAGCGAGTCGATGTCGATGAACGTGATTCGCCCCGACTTGTGCTCCTGGGCGACGAAGGCCTGGTTCGTGTCGGCGACGCCGCCCAGCGCAAACGGCGGGGACGGCAGGTGCACGGTGTTCACCTGGAACGCGCCCAGGTCCACCGCCTCCACCGCCCGGACGCCCGCGAAATCGTCGCGCAGGGCGAGGAAGGCGTGCGAGCCGTCCTCCCAGAGGAAGAAGGGCTCGGGGTTCGTCGGCGTGGTCTGGAGCCTGACGAAGAGGCTGTCCAGATCGACGAGGCTGTAGCCGTACTCGCGATCGATGCGCTCGTCGAGGTCGGCGGCGGTCCGGGGATCTCCGGGCAGCTTGTCGTGAATCACGATCGCGGTCAGGCCGCCCGGCGCGATCCCGACCGTGCGGACCGTCTTTCGGAGCCGGACCGGGTAGTAGTCCTCCGAGTCGAGGTCGAGGACGACCAGACTCTCCTGGGGCACCGCCGTCGTGAACAGGACCAGGCGCGAGCTGCCGGCGGCGTGCACCGCCTGGCCGAAGAGCTCGCCCTCGATCGGAATCACGCGGATGCTCTCGGGATCGTCCGCGACGTCCGGGAGCGGCAGGATGGCGACCGTCGACTCGTCGCGGAGGACCGCGATGGCCACCGAGCCGTCGTCGCTCACGTCGAGGTCGGTGGGGACCGACGAGAGCGCGACCTCGGTGCGCCGGCGCGCCGAGACGTCGACGACCGAGACCGCCGCGAGGTCGGGCTGCCGGACGAGCGCGAACTCGCCGCCCGGCGCGACGACGACCTCGCGCGTCGAGGGATCGTCGGGCGCGGGGCCGATGTCGAGCGTGGGCGCGACCCCGGGCTCGCTCACCTCGTCGAGGACGATCCGGTGCAGGCCGTCCTCGGTCACGATGAAGGCCTGCTCGCCGCCGTCGGCGAAGAGGACGTCCGTGGGGTGGAAGCCGACCGTTAGCCTGATCGACGCGGGATCGTCGGTCACGCGGATGATCGTCACGTCCTGATAGCTGCCCTCCGAGGCGCCGGGATCGACGGCGCGCGCGGGGTCGAACAGGACTACGGCGTGGCGGCCGTCGGGGGCGACCTCGATCCGGTTCGCGCCGGGCTGGACGTCGAGCCGGCTGATCGTGGTCTCGCCGTTCACGGTCTCGAGGATCCCGACCTGCGCCATCGTCTCGTACAGGACGAGCGCGGCCTCCCGGCCGGGGATGGACGCCAGGACGAACGGCGCGTCGCCGACCTCCACGATCTCGATCGCGAGCGATCGGCTGTCGATGACGGCGACCGTGTCGCGCGAGGTGTCCGCGACGTAGACGTACCGGCGGCCCGCCTGCGGGGTGCGGAAGTCGGCCTCGACCTCGACCTCCGGCGGGATGTCGGCGTCGGCGTCGGCGTCGGAGTCGGCGTCGATGTCGGAGTCGCCCCCGTAGTCGCCGTCGGCATCGGCGTCGGCGTCGGGATAGCCGCCGCCGCCCGTGTCCTCACCCTCCGCCCCGCACGCGGGGCCCCAGCAACCGAGAACGAAGAAGAGCCTGATGGAAGAGCGCATGCACGGCGACCAAGCACGTCGCGTGCCACGGTGGCGAGCCGGAAGAATCGCGATCAGCCGCGAAAAGCCGCGCGCCGCGCGCTCTGACACCGCTGTCATGGCCCGTGAGCCAAGGTCGCTCGCTTGCGGCGACCGGACGATCGGACAGGCGGGGAACGACCTTGCTCCCACGCGCGCATGGCGACTATCATGGTGCCTCCTACTCGAACTGGAACTTGGAGGGACTCGATGCGCATCAGGGTTTTGTGGCTTTCCGCTCTCCTCGGCCTCTCGCTCGGAACGGGTGTGGGCTGTGGCGACGATGACGATGACGACACGGACGGCGACGCCGACGCCGACTCCGATGCCGACTCCGACTCCGACTCCGACTCCGATGCCGACGGGGACGGCGACGCCGACGGGGACGGCGACGGCGACGGCGATGGTGATGGCGATGGCGACGGAGACGGCGACGCCGACACCTGCAGCTTCTGGGATGGCAGCGGGTGCGAGGAGGGCGAGAAGTGCGGCCTCGTCTACGGCGACAACCCGGTAATCGACTGTGTCGTGACCGGCGATCAGGAGGAAGGCGAGCGCTGCACGGTGATGGTCCAGATGGACGGCGAGCCGGGCGAGGTCACCGACGACTGCGCTCCGGGCTTCTTCTGCCTGACGGGCGCCGACAACAGGCGGCGCTGCCGGAAGGTGTGCGAGGGAGGCGAGGACTGCGAGCCCTACCCGGGCTCGCTTTGCTTCCCGGTGTTCGGCGACATCACGGACCTGGGAGTCTGCTCGCCGACGACGGGCTGCGACCCCATCTGCCAGACGGGCTGCGATGGCAACGACGTCTGCTACTCGCTCTCCGACGGGATCAACCGGGCCGGCGACTGCGCCCCGTTCATTCCGTTCGACGAGGACGAGGACGGCACCCCCGAGGGGGACGGGACCGAAGGCGAGCCCTGTCAGTACGTGAACAACTGCGAAGAGGGCCTGGGCTGCCGCGATGAAGGTGACGGGGGCTTCTGCCGCGGCTACTGCGGCGCGGCGGAGTGCGGCGGGGGCGACGGAGATGCGGACGCCGACGGCGACGGCGACGGCGATGGCGATGGCGACGGCGACGGCGACGGCGACGGCGACGGCGACGGCGACGGCGACGGCGACGGCGACGGCGACGGCGACGTGGCCGGCGAATGTGTCGAGGGTCGCGTCTGCGAGCCCTTCGACGACGCTTCGGACGACGGCTTCTGCGCCCCTGAATGAGAGGTTACGCCGTGAGTGACTCACCCCCTCCCGATGTGAAGAAGCCGGCTCCGCGTCAGATCCAGATAAAGATCGAGGACGCGATGGCGAGCGGCGTCTACTCGAACATGGCGATGATCCACCACAACGACTCCGAGTTCGTGCTGGACTTCCTCTACGTCCAGCCCCAGCAGCCCCGCGCGTCCGTGCGGGCACGGGTCATCACCAGCCCGCGCCACGTCAAGCGTCTGATCAAGGTGCTCCAGGACCAGCTCGCCCACTACGAGAGCCACCACGGCACCGTCGAGCCCGCGCCGCCGATGGCGGGCTCGGGGACCTACCACTAAGCGCGGGAGGGGCTTCGCCCCCCCGCGGGCCCCCCTGCCGTGACGCTCGGCACGCCGCTCGCTCCGGCGGAGTGAATCCGCCTCCGCTCCCTCCCTGCGCGCCGTCGCATGGTCGGCGCGCTCCGGATTGCAGCGCCCGCGGACGTCGCCTCGGTGCTCGCCGACGGAGCCCAGGGGGACCCCGAATCCGTTCTAGCCCCCGACCCAGCTCAGGGTGCCCCGATCCCCGTCGATCTCCGCGACGTCTCCCATCCGCAGCGCGAAGCACCTCTCGCCGTGCGCGGCCGGAAAGCCGCCTACGATCGGCACTCCGAGGCAGGCCAGGCGTTCCACCACGACCTCCTCGGCCTGCGGTTCGCCCTCCGGACCCGAGCAGTCCGTGAAGTCGCCGAGCAGGGCTCCGGCGACCCCGTGGAGCGCTCCCGAGAGGAGGAGCTGCGTGAGCATGCGATCCAGCCGGTACGGCTTCTCGCCGACGTCCTCGACGAAGAGGATCGCCCCGTGCAGGTCGGGCAGAAACAGCGTGCCGGAGAGAGCCGCCAGGACGGCCAGGTTGCCGCCGACGACGGGGCCGGTCGCCCGGCCCGAGGACAGGCCCCTCAGGCCCGGCTCCTGAGGACCGCCTGGCTGCTCCATGATCCGGAACAGCCGCTCGAGCGAGGCGTCGTCGAGCCGCCCGAGCCTCGCGACCATCGGCCCGTGGACCCATCCCACTCCGCCCGCGAGCATGGCCGACCCCAGCGCGGTCAGGTCGCTCGACCCGACGACGAGGCGCGGCGCGGCCTCGAGCTCCGCCAGCGCGTCCGCGAGCCGCGGAAGGATCCGCATTGTGCCGTAGCCTCCGCGCAGCGCCACCACCGCCCGGACGTCCGGCTCGGTCAGCGCGGCGGCGAGCTCCGTCGCTCTGCGCTCGTCGTCGCCGGCCAGGTACCCCTTGCGCGAGCGGACGGCAGGGTCGACTCTCACCTCGTAACGCCGTGAGAGCACCTGCAGCCCTCGCTCCACCTCCTCGAAATCCCGTGCGGGCCCCGCGGGGGCGACGACCCTCACTGGAGCGCCCGGGTGGATCAAAGGGGCCGGCCTGCGGACGGGACCTCGCATGCAGGACATCCTAGAACGCATCGGCCAGGAGGAGGGAGCCCCGGGTCTCCTGATCATCGCGGCGCTCGCGGCGATGGAGTACCTGTTCCCTCCCTTCCCGGGCGACGCGGTCAGCCTCGCCGCCATCTTCCTCGTCGTCGCGCGCGGCTGGAGCCCCGTCCTCGTGCTCGCTTCGCTGACGACAGGATCGATCGCTGGGGGCCTCTGCCAGTACCTGGCCGGCGCGTGGCTCGCGAGGCGAGGCTGGCAGCCCAGGAGCCTCCGGGGACAGCAGATCCTTCGCGGGATCCAGAGCGCCGCGGCCCGTTTCAGGCGGCACGGGGCCGTCTACCTCGCGATCAACCGGTTCCTGCCCGGTCTTAGGTCGGTCTTCTGGCTGGCGGCAGGCTACGTCCGGATGCGACCGGCGAGCGCCGTCCTCTGGGGCGGCCTGTCGGCGTTCGTCTGGAGCTCGATCCTGCTCGCGCTCGGGTGGGTCGCGGGCGACAACCGCGAATGGCTGGAGCAGACGATCCGGACCTACTCCGCCGCCGCCTGGGGAGTGCTCGGGGCGGCCGGGCTCTTCCTCTTCGCCCGCTGGCTGTACCGGAGGCGTCGCCTTGACACCCCCGGCGGCGGCGGATAAGGACCTGACGACATGAGGTCCGAGCCATCGCGCGCGCTCGTCCGCACACGGTGGGGCGTCGGCCGTCTCTTCCAGTCGGGCGCGCCAGGCCAGGCCCTGGGGCTCGTCGGGCAGGCGATGGGCAAGGCCCTGTCACGCCTGCAGCGGATCGGCCAGGACCTGGTCATCCCGGACCTCGAAGATCGCATGAGGCGCCTGCCTCACCGCGCGGGTGAGTTCGGCGTCGACGAGTTCGGCTTCGACCCGAAGGTGGCGAGGCAGGCCGTGCTCGCGGCCGCCTGGATCTACCGGTACTGGTTCCGCGCCGAGGCCCACGGCGTCGCGCGGGTGCCGCCGGGGAGGGTCCTGCTCATCGCGAATCACTCGGGGCAGGTCCCGATCGACGGTCTCATCATCGGCATCGCTCTGTTCCTCGAGGCCGAGCCGCCGAGGCTCGTCCGCGCCATGGTGGAGCGCTGGGCCCAGACGCTGCCGTTCGTCTCGGAGTTCTTCGTGCGCTGCGGGCAAGTCCTGGGCGTGCCCGAGAACTGCCGGCGCCTGCTCGAGAACGAGGAGGCGATCCTCGTCTTCCCCGAGGGCGCCCGCGGGATCTCGAAGACGATCGACTCGGCCTACAAGCTCACCGAGTTCGGCCTCGGGTTCATGCGCCTCGCGCTCGAGACCCGGACGCCGATCGTGCCGATTGCGGTCGTCGGGGGCGAGGAGCAGTACGTCAGCGTGGCCGACGTCAAGCCGCTGGCGCGCCTCCTGGGCATGCCGGCCTTCCCGATCGTCCCGCAGATGCTGATCCCGATCGTGGGGATGCTGCCCTTGCCGGTGAAGTACCACGTCTACTTTGGCGAGCCGATGACGTTCACGGGCGACCCGGACGACGAGGACTCGGTCATCGAGGAGAAGGTCTGGGTCGTCAAGTCGACGATCCAGTCGATGATCAATCGAGGGCTGAAGGAGCGAAGGGGGCTGTTCCGATGAGGGCCGGCGCGAAGAGCACGAGGAAGGGCGGCAGGAACGACGAGGTCGAGCGCGTCTCCAAGGTCGTCGTGACGGGGATCTGCGGCCGGCTCGGCAAGCGGGTCACCCGTATGCTCCACCGCGCCTACTCGGTCGAAGGGATCGACAGGCGCCCGTTCCCGGAGAGGCCGAAGGACGTCATTCATCATCAGATCGACATCCGCCGGAAGAAGTGCCGCGACGTGTTCCGCCACGGCGACGTCGCCGCGGTGGTGCACCTCGGCATCATGCACGACCCTCGCGCGAGCACCGAGGATCGTCACACCTGGAACGTGGACGGCTTCGCGAAGCTGCTCGAGTACCTCGACCAGTACCACGTGCCCAAGCTCGTGGTCCTGTCGAGCGCCAACGTGTACGGACCGCGGCCGGGCAACCCCCAGTTCCTCACCGAGGAAGCGCCGCTGATGGGCGGCCAGAATTTTCCCGAGATCCGCGACCTCATCGAGGTCGACATGCTGGCCCAGTCCTACTTCTGGCGGAAGCCCGAGACCGAGACCGTGATCCTGCGGCCGGTCCACATCCTCGGCTCCGTCAAGAACGCACCCTCGAACTACCTTCGCCGCGAGTGGGTGCCGACGCTGATGGGCTTCGACCCCATGGTCCAGGTGATCCACGAGGACGACGTGGTCGGCGCGATCGTCCGGGCGCTCACCCCGGGAGTGCGAGGGATCTTCAACCTCACGGGGCCGGGCGAGATCCCGCTATCACGCGCGCTCGACATCCTGCACAAGCCCTCGGTGCCGCTGCCGGCGAGCGTCATCACCCGGGTGCAGAAGCGCCTCTGGCGGTGGAGGCTGACCGCCTTCCCGGCGCCGGAGTACGATCACATCCGCTTCGTTTGCATGGTGGATGGGCGGCGGGCGCGCGAGGTCCTGGGGTTCGCGCCGGCGCACGGCCTGCGCGACACCCTGGAGGCGGTGCAGGACCTGTGAGGGTTGCCCTCCTAGTCGTGACGCTCGCCGCCTGCCAGCAGGAGCTCGGCCGGCCTCCGGTGCCTCGGTTCGAGATCGAGCCGGCGTACGTTCCGCTGGACGACGACTTCCGGACGGAGGTGACCCTGGACGCCAGCGCCAGCGCGGACGAGCTCGACGACCCCGCCTCCCCTCTGGGCTACGCGTGGGCCTTCGATGACGATCGGATCCGCGTCGTCCGCGGCGACCCGGCGGACCCGACCATCGCGATCACCGCGCCGGGAGATCGGCCGGTGACGATCGCGCTCACGGTCGAGGACACGGACGGGCAGCGATCCACCCTCGAGCAGCGCCTCGGCGTGAGCGTCCCGGAGGACCCGTGAAGATCACGGCCCCGGTGCTCGCGTGTCTGATGGCCGCGGCCGGCGCCTGCGGCGAACCGCTCGAGAAGCAGAGCGAGGTGGCCAAGCTCCGCCTCCTGGCGATCTCGGCCGACCAGCCCGTGGCAACGCCCGGCGACGACGTGACTCTCGGGGCGCTCTGGTTCGATCCGTTCGGCGGCCTTCCGACCTTCACCTGGACGTGGTGCCCGGTGGCGGACGATGCCGGCGACGAGTGCTCCGAACAGGAGTCGCCGCTCGCCGAGGGCCCGGGTGTCGACGAGGCGGTCCTGGTGATGCCGGACGTCGAGATCGTGCTCGTTCGTCTCCGCCTCTGCGCCGATGCCGGCTGCGACCCTGCGATCGACTCGATCAAGCGAGTCGAGGCGAGCTCCTCGTCCTCGCCGAACGCTAACCCGGGCATCGCGGCCTTCGAGGTGGACGGGACGGCCGCGGCCGCCTCGCCGGCCGTGGCGGCCGGCGAAGAAGTCACGGTGTCGGTGTCGGCAGAAGCAGGCGCCGCCGAGAGCCACGACGGGACGATCGAGGAGCTCATCGTCTCGTGGTTCGCCACCGGCGGCGACTTCGACGAGGAGCGGACGCAGGGACCGGAGGAGGAACGCTTCGACGTCGCCTGGACTGCGCCGTCGGACCCCGGCGCCGTGACGATGTGGGCGGTCCTGCGCGACGGCCGCGGCGGCGTGAGCTGGAGCGAGGCCGAGGTCGAGGTCGAGCCTCGGTAGTACCGCGCGCGCGTGCGACGGCACAGAAGCTTCCCGACGCTCGCGCCGTCCAAGGGCACATGGCGCTTCGTCGCGTCGTGCTGCTGGCGTACGTCCTGGCCACTGATTGCGGCGGTCGCCAGGCGGCCGAGCCGGTCTCGCACGCTGCCCCCGGCGAGCCCGCCGCGTCCGGCGAGCCCGCCGCGTCCGGCGAGCCCATGGGGATGTATTGGCCGCATGGACGACCGGCCGCCCCACGAGTCCCGCGGGGCCGCGAGCCCGAGCAGCCGCGGACCGGGGCGCCCGTTGTCGAGCCGGCTCCGGAAGCTCGAGGGCCAGGGCCACTCGAGGTGCCCTCGAGCGCCGCGGATCCGCGCCGGCACGGCCTGCACCTGTTCGTGTCCAACCAGAGCTTCGCGATCCCGCGCATCGACCTGACCGTACGGATCGACGGCATCGCCGTCGTCGAGCGAACGCTCGAGACACGGTACCAGCACACGTGGCACGCGTTCGAGGTCCCCCTCGAGCCGGGACCGCACCGGCTACAGGCGCGGACCCGAGCCGGACGGGCGTCCCTGTCGAAGACGTTCTCGATGGACGGCGAGGCCTGGGCAGTCCTGGCCTTCTGGTACTACCCGCCCGCGCACTACCAGCCGACCCCACGTCACCTGACCTTCCGGCTCCACGAGCAGCCGGTGCTGTTCGAGTGAAGACGACCTGAGAGCCGGGGTGTGCACCTGTCGAGCTGGCCCGCGCCCTGGCTGGTCCTCGGCTTGGCGCGTGCTCCGATGACGCCTCAATCCTCTTCGCACGGGCCGGCGGCTGCGGCGTCGACGCCGGCGGCCTGAGCCTCGCACAGGTTCGAGTAGGTCTCGCCGTCGCAGCCGCAGACGGGATCGACGTTGGCGTCGCAGGCCTGGGGACGAGGATGGCAGATGCCCGACGCGTCGGCCCAGTCGCAGAAGTCTCCCGCGAAGTCGCAGAACTCGGTGTCGCTGCACGTGTCGCCGGACCAGCCGCCGCACCCCAGCGGGTCCTCGCCGGCCACGAGCAGGCAGCTTCCCTTCACGCACTCGGCGTGCACAGGCCGCACCATGCAATCGGGACAGGCGACCGGATCCTGGTCGCACTCGCCGATGCGCGCGGCGACCTCGTCCTCACGGCCGGCGAGGACCGCGGCGCGGATCGTGCCGCAGCAGGGATCGACGTAGGCGACGACGCAGTCCTCGGGCCCGCCGCAAGGCGCGACGTCCTCGCACCACACGTCGACTCCGTCGTCGGGAGCGGGATCGCCGCAGCCGGAGAAGAGGATCGGGCCGCAGTCCGCGTCGCCGTCGCCATCCGCATCGGTGTCCGCGTCCGCGTCCGCATCGGCGTCGGCGTCCGTGTCCGCGTCCGAGTCGGCGTCCGTGTCCGCGTCCGAGTCGGCGTCCGTGTCCGCGTCCGAATCGGCGTCCGTGTCCGCGTCCGAGTCGGCGTCGGCATCCGAATCGGCGTCCCCGTCGCCATCGGGCGACGAAGACGATGAGTCGCAACCACAGAGCACGACGACCAGCCCCAAGCACGACCAGAATCGCTCTCTCACTCGAAGACCTCCTGCGCAGCGTGGCGGAGCAAGATGCGTACCGCAGTTTCTCGCCTTTCGCGAGCGCGAGGCTGTGCCCTTGTGCGCCACGTCGTGCGCGGAGGGGGAGCTTCGACAACCCTGGGACTAGCACTACTGCATGAACCCGGCGCCGTCGCGAGGGCGCGGCTGCCGAGTGAAGCCGCGAGCGCGCCCGGAGCGCCCTTGTGCGGCGTGGCAGAGCCACGCCGCACAAGGGCGCGAGGACGTAAGCCGCGGATTCGCCGGCAGCCGCGGCCGCAGCAGGCGGCGGGTTCATGCAGTAGTGCTACAGCGCGAGGATCATCCGCGGCGGCAGGGGCAGCGGCTGTGGACCGTCCGTGATCTCGTTTCCGTCGAACGAGAAGGCGCGCATCCCGGGCGTCTCGAAGTTGCCGTCCGCGACGAGGAGCCGGTCACCGGCGATCTCGACGTCGCCGAGGTCGAAGCCGGTCGAGACGAGCAATGGATCGTCCGCTTCACCGGAGCTCGGGTCGAACGGAACGAGGAGGGTGATGCCCTCCGCGGTCGCGACGACCGCCCAGCCGCGTGTGGCGTCCGCGACGGCGAAGGCGTTCACGTCGCCCCCGAGCGCATCCTCCGTGACGATCACGTGGGGCGATCGGAGGTCCTCGCCGAGGCCGACGATCGCGCCGTCGGGCGCGCCGAACGTGCCCACGAGCGCGAGGAGAGTCTCGCCGGTCTCGCCGTGGGTGCGAAAGCGCCCGAACGGGTACGGCAGCGGCAGATCGACGACTGTCTCGATCGTGTCGCTGGAGGCGTCGATCACGACGACCTTGCCGTTTCCCGTGGGGAGCCAGTTGTCGAGGAGCTCGAGCGAGACGAGGACGGACCCGTCGACCAGCGCGATCGCGTCCATCTCGGGCACCGCGTCCCCGTCGGCGTGCGCGGCGAGATCGATGGTGGCCGTCAGCGTGCACGTCGTCGGATCGAGGACCGCGACCGTGGACTGAGCGTAGCGCGCCACGTACGCCTTCGTCGGCGACGCGAAGGCGACTCCGTGCGGGTTTGGAGCCGGTCCGTCCTCGTCGGCGACCGAGCAGTTCGACTCGACCGACAGGTCCGGCCCGAGGACCGTCATGGCACCCAGGGTCCGCTCCAGGATCGCGACGATCCCACCCGACATGGCGCCGATCGTGTCTCCCTCCGCGGCCCCGGCCTCGTCGAAGCACCCAGGTCGATCGGCCGGGACGCGGCCGTACACCGACGTCACGTAGTCCGACGCGATGACGAGCGCCGCGGGGTCGTCGCCAGGGTCGCAGTCCTCGCCTTCGCCTTCTCCTTCGCCCTCTCCTTCGCCTTCTCCTTCGCCTTCTCCCTCGCCTTCGCCTTCGCCCTCGCCTTCTCCTTCGCCCTCGCCTTCTCCTTCGCCTTCTCCTTCGCCTTCCCCCTCGCCGCCGTCGTCGTCGCAGGCGGGCGTCACGAACGCCATCATCAAACCGAACAGCCATGTCTTCGTCATCTCTCATCCTCCGTGGGCTCCGCGATCCTGAGCGTCACCATGACGGTCCTCCCAGGCAGCGGGAAGCCGCCGTAATCCGCGACTGCTTGTGGCACGACGGACCGTCCTCCGATGGGCGCAGGCCGGATCGGGACGTCCGCGACGATGTGGTCGAACAGGTTCTTCATCACGAGCGCGATCGAGATGCCGCGCCAGGATGCGGGCTCGAGGCGCAAGGTCGCGCCCGCGTAGGTGCGCGTCGGGACCTCCTGGTAGTTCGCGGGGTCGAGGAAGTTGCCGGATACCACCTCGAGGTCACCCGCGATCCCGATCTGCCCGATGGTCGCGTCGAGCCGGCCGTACAGGTCGTGCTCGGGCCTTCCCGGGACCTGCTTGCCCCGCTCCGACGGGGCTTCGCCGAGGTTCGTCGCCTCCAGCCAGCCATAGGCGACCGAGCCGCCGAGGTAGCTCGAAGGGCGCCACCTCGCGCCCACCTCGAGCCCCCTGAGCCTCGCGCGACCCACGTTTGCCGCGCGCGCGGTCCGCTGCGAGGTGAGGATGAACTGGACGAGGTCGTGCGCCTCTTGCCAGTACACGCCGGTCATCGCCTGCAGGGCTCCGGCCCCGATGAAGCATCCGAGGTCCGCGCCCAGCGCGCGCTCGGGCCGGAGCTCGGGGTTGCCCTGAACCGAACCGTTGTTGCCGAACAGCTCCTCGAACGTGGGTGTCCGCTCCGCGGTCATCACGTTCGAGCGCAGGGAGAGCCAGCGGGCCGGATCGATCCTCACGCCGGCGCTCGCGCCCGGCTGAAGCCGCGCGCTCGTGCTCCCCGCGCGCGCGCTCGTTCCTATGAAGCTCTTGGTGAGCTCGTAGCCGTCGTCGATCGCCTCGAGCGCGAGGGCGACCCGAAGCGTCGCGATCCCGACCGGCCGCTCGAACGAGCCCGCCGCCGCGGCGGCCCTGCGCAGGATGCCGGAGGGCACGGGAACGGAGGAGAGCGGGTCCGACGCGGCGTAGCGTTCGAGCGAGCCTCGCAGCTCGAGATCGAGGACCCCGCCGAGGACCGCCAGCGTCGTTGGGACGCCGAGGAGGCCGAAGAGGGTGCGGTCGGATCGATCCTGTGCGCCCAGCCCCACCTCGTTCTCGCGATCCCTGAACGCGCTCGCGGTCGCTCGGAGGGCGAGCCGCGCTCCGGCGCTGCCCGCGGCATGGCCCCGTCGAAGCGCGACGCTGGTGATCGCGCCGAGCCCGCGGCTGCGCGCACTCTCGGCCTGGAAGGTGCCGAGCCCCGGGACCCCGGCTTCGCGGCCGCTCAGAGAGGTCGACAGGTCGAGTCGAAGCGCGCGCCCCAACCTGGCGCCCCCGGCGACCCCGGCCTCGACGACCGTGAAGTCCGCGTTCCGGCGCGCCCGCAAGGAGTCGTCCTCGGTGTTCTGGCGCGTGCCGTTGTCGTCGTAGAACTCGAAGTCGCCCTCGGACGACAGGAGGCTGGCCCGTGCGAGGAGCCGCACCGGGCCGATCCGGGCCGGCGAGGCCACGGCGAGCCGCGAGGTGCCAAACGAGCCCGCGCCGAGGATGAGGTGAGATCTCGCGCGGCCGCCGGCGTTCGTCGTGGCCGGGACCGTTCGCAGATCCACGACGCCGCCGATGGCGAAGGAGCTCGAGATGGGCCCGACCCCGCGGTAGACGTCCGCGCTCTCGAACGCGTCGATCGGGAGGTCTCCGATGGACAGCGTCGCGTCGCTGGCGGGCGTCACCGGAACGCCGTCGATGAGCACGAGCACCTGGGAGCTGCTAGAGCCGCGGATCGACAGGGCCGAGTAGGCGCCGAGACCGCCGAGGCTCCTGACGTGCAGAGAGGGCAGCGTCTCCAGCTCCTCGGCCACCGTCCGTCCTTCGCTCTTCGCGCGGTCGAAGGTCACGCGCGTCGCGAACGCCGTGGCCGGAGCGCCGGGCGGCTCGTCGCCGTCGCCGGGCGCGGCGTCCACGACCTCGATTGGCGGCGCGACGATCGTCTCCTGCGCGGCGGCGCGGCCGGCGGAGAGGACGAAGAGGAGCGGGATCGCTGCGGGGGACTTCATCGAGCCTCGGACCCCGGTTCGGGATCCGCGGCCCTGCAGGCGGCTCGGAGAGGGCTCACGCTGGGTCGCGCGATCCCTCCACCCGAGAGATTTCGGCGCAAGCTCTGAGCAGGTCTCCTGGCTCGCCGGATCGTCCTACTCGCGACGCCTTCCCTCGCGAGCAGTCGCGCGAAGTGGCAATCGGTGTCGCTTTCGTCCCCGGTCACAGTGGCGGGGGCCGCGCCGGATTCGAGGGCTCCCCGGCGAGCGCAGCTCGCTGGGGCCTTTTTCACCGGCTTCCCTTGGCTCTATCGTGCGTGGGCGCCTGTCCGGTCCTCCTCCTTTCGAATGCGAGGACCACTAGCCGCAGGCAGGGCTTGGTGTCAATGGCTTCTCGGTGCGGCGTTCCGCTCGAGCGCTGTATGAACCGTAGCGAACGGAGGCCGATTCACTCGGCCGTAGTGAGCGATCGCACCGAGCGTCGAAGCGGGGGGGCCCGCGGGGGGGCGGCAGCCCACCCGCGCTTGGTGTCAATGCCTTGGTTTTCGGTTACGCTCGCCGCCCATGGTGCGTCATCCCCTGCGCATTCTGGTGGCGACGTTGGCAGCGATCCTCGTGCAAGCGGGAAATGCACGGGCCGTCGTGGTGGCCGAGATGTCCGAGGAGACCCTGGCGGCCACGGCCGAGCTGATAGTGCAAGGGCGGGTCAGCGCGATGCGCTCGCGCGCCGGCACGGGAGTGTACTGGGCCGAGACCGACGTGACCCTGAGCGACCTGCGCGTGGTCGCGGGTGAGCATCGCCGCGATGCTCTGGTCGTGACGGTCGCGGGCGGGCGGCGCGGCGATCGCGTCCAGGTCGTCGCCGGCGCGCCGCGGTTCGCGGTCGGCTGCCGCTACCTCGCGTTCCTCGTGCGGAATGGCGACCGGTGGGTCGTCCAGGGCTGGGCGCAAGGGCTCTTCCGCCTCGAGGCCGATCCCGGGGGAAACGATCCGGTCGCCACCCGCGCGCTCGAGGGCCTCACCGTCGCCGGCGGCCGTTCCGTCTCCGATCGACCGAGGCGTCTGGGCGAGCTCGTCCGCATGATCGGGCGCGTCAGGGGGCGGCCATGAATCGCGCGCCGCTGCTCTTCGCCGCGATCTCGCTCTGGCCGGCCGGCGCGAGCGCCTACACGTTCATCTGCACGACCGGTGCCGAGTGCACCGATCCCGGGCAGGCGGTCCACTGGGATCGGCCGGAGATGCCCGTGCCGTACAAGATCGGCCCGGGCCCGGCGAACAACGACCAGGAGACCGTCGACCAGGTCATCCAGGGCGTGTTCCAGCAGTGGACCGACGTCGAGTGCTCCTACGTCTCGCTGGTCTACGATGGCGCGGTCGACTGGGTTCGCAACGAGGACGACGGGGTCAACCTGGTCGCGTGGTGCGGCGCCGGATGCCTCGGCGGCGGCGGCGCTCTCGGCGTGGCAACGCCGATCTTCGACTGGTCGGGCCTGATAATCGACTGCGACGAGTTCATGGACGGCATGTTCTCCTGGACGACGGACCCGAGGGACGAGCTCGAGGGCTACACACTCGCCCAGGCGGTCGTCGCGCAGGAATCGGGGCACTGCCTCGGCATGGGCCACAGCCAGGTCGAGACCGCGACCATGTACCCGGCCTACATGCCGGCCACCGGGTTCGAGACGCTCGACCCCGACGACGAGGAGGGGATCTGCGCCCTGTACCCCGTCGATGAGGGCTGCACGCGGGACAGCGACTGCCGCGAGGGCTCCTGCGTCAACGGCCAGTGCTCGGTCGTGCCCGAAGGGCCGCGAGAGCTCGGCATGCCGTGCGACGAGCCGGAACAGTGCCTGAGCGCGCTCTGCATCTCACCGGACGGGGGCGCCTCGGTGTGCTCCCAGGACTGCGAGGAGACGGAGCCCGGCTCGGGATGCCCCGGCGGCTTCTGGTGCCGGCAGCTCGACACCTGCGACGAGGGGGCGTGCGTCGCCGGATCGCTCGGGACGACGGCGAACACCCTTCCCTGCGACTCCGACGACGAGTGCGCGAGCGGCAGGTGCGCCCAGCTCGAAGAGGGGCGTGTCTGCGCCTCGCCCTGCGATCCCGACGACGGCTCCTGCGGCGGCGACGCGAGCTGCGTCGACGTGCCGGGCCCCTGCGGCGCCTGCGGCGGCGGGGACCCGCCCAGGGACGTCGGCGACCCGTGCGAGGACGGCGCCGAGTGCCTGTCGGGCCGCTGCGTCGGGTTCGCCGGCAACAAGCGCTGCACGAGGGAGTGCGACGAGGCGGACGACTGCCCCGACGGGTGGGTTTGCGAGGGCGGGCTGTGCTTCGTGCAGGACGAGGGCACGATCTGCGCGCCCTGCAACGACGACGGCGACTGCGTGAGCAGGCTGTGCGTTTCCGGCGACGGCGCCGGCTTCTGCTCGCGCGAGTGCGACGGGGAGACCGACTGCCCCGACGGGTACTCGTGCGTGGAGCGGGTCGGCGTCAGGGCCTGCGAGCCCGACGCCGCTTGCTTCGGCCAGGCCTGCGACGAGACCGAGTGCCTGGACGGTTACCTGTGCGGCCAGATCCACGGCGAGAAGTCCTGCACGCGCGAGTGCGACGACGAGCATCCCTGCCCGAACGACTACGAGTGCGTCGAGGGCAACTCCGAGGGCACGGTCTGGGTCTGCGTGGCCGACGGGGACGGCGACGACCGCGGGGGCGGGGGCGGCTGCGGCTGCCGTGCGGCCGGCGCCGGCGCCGGCGCGCGGTGGGCGCTCGGCGTGGCTCTGCTGGCGGTCATGCTTCTCGGTCGACGCAGACGTACCTGAAGTACCGATCACGCCTGGACGACGGGCTCGAGGACGACGCGGAGCTTGGACTTCACGCGGGCCTCGAGCTGGCGGACACGCTCGCGGGTCAGGCCGAGGCGGCGGCCCAGGTCGGCCAGCGTGGCGCCCTCGTCGTCGGACATGAGCCGCTGCTGAACGATCAGGCGCTCGCGCGCGTCGAGGAACTGCCAGGCGGCGGCCATCCTCGATCGCACCTGCGCGACCCGCTCGGTCTCGCCGGTCTGCTCCTCCGCATCCGGGAGGTCGCCGGGAACCAGGTCGGCGAGGGTCGCGCCCCCGCCGGCGCCGACCTGCGTGTCGAGGGAGGCGTCGCGCGCGACCAGCCGCCCGCTCATCGTGCGGATCCTCTCCTCGCTGGTCCTGAAGATCTCCGCCAGCCGCCCGTCGATGCCGTCGTCGTGCTCGCCGACGCTCTGTGACAGGCGGGCGCGCTCGCCACGGAGGCGGAAGAACATCCGCGCGTGAAGCGAGCTCGACCCGATGCCCACGGCGCTCCAGTGCCGGACGATGTAGGCCCTGATGTAGGCGCGGACCCAGAACGTCGCGTAGGTCATGAAGCGGAGCTTGCGCGCGGGATCGAAGCGGCGGGCCGCCTCGAGCAGCCCCACGTTGCCCTCCTCGACCAGGTCCGCCATGCGGAATCCCCAGCCGCGGTACTTGGTCGCGATCCGCACGACGTTGCGGAGGTGGCCCTCGACCAGCTCGCGCAGCGCGTCCTGGTCGCCATCGCGTTTCCATCGCCAGGCGAGCCCGAGCTCGCCCTCACGATCCAGCAAGGGGAACCGCCCGACGGCCGCCACGTACTGGCGCAGTCCGATGTCGTCTCTCTCCGGATGGTTGTATTGACTCACGGCTTGCAGGACCTCCCCGGACCGGAGCCGTCGGCCTCGGCCCAGCACGCGCTTTCGTGGTACCGCTTCATGGCCTCTTCGACCTCCGTCGATCGGCTGGCTGCTGGTCGCCCGGCTGCCGCTGGAGCGCTCCCGCTTTCCGCAGGCGCAGCGGCCTGGCGAGCTCCTCGAGCTTCAGGCTCTCGAGCGCCTCCCTGACCACGTCGTCGATCCGGTGCCAGTGGCTCTGCGCGGTGCAGACGTGACGCATGCTGCACTTGTTGGCCGGCTGGCCGCCGCACTCGGTCATGACCACGGGCCCCTCGATCGCCCCGATGATCTGGCCGACCGAGATCTCCTCCGCGGGCCGGGAGAGCGAGTAGCCCCCACGGATCCCTCGGTGCGAGACGAGGAGCCCCGCCCGCAAGAGCACCTTGAGGAGCTTCGCCACGGTCGAGGGTCCGAGGGAGGTCGCCTGCGCGAGATCGCTGGCCGCCATCACCGCCTGGGCGGGATCGCGAGCCAGGTGCGTCATCACCACGATCCCGTAGTCCGTGAGCTTGCCGATCCGAATCATCTAAACAGGACCTATTTAGTACTGTATAGGCCGGGGCGTCAAGCAAAGATCTTTGCCACCGCATAACATCGTGTCTTCATTGGCGAATATTGGCGTGCGACATCGGCGCCTCCCCGGGCGCACGTCGTCGGAAAGGTGGTGGACGAACAGCTCGTGAGCGTCGCCTGAACTTGGGGAGTGGCTCGAGCGGCGACGGAGGCGCGCGATCCCGGGCTACCGTCCGACCGATCCAGTGCCGAGGCCGCGGGGTCCCAGCGCTCGTCGCCGAGCAGAGACCGCCCGAGCCACGCGGCGCCCACCGTCGCGACCATGGAGCGCACCGGATGTGATTTGCACGAGGTCTCAATAGAGACTACCGTGTGCTCGTGCTTCGGCGTGTCTTCCTGTCGCCGGATTCGATCCGGCAGCTCCGTCGCATGAGTGGCTCGGATCGCGCACGAGTCGAGGATTCGATCCGGTTGCGACTAGGTGAGGAAGATGCGAGGCACGAGGATCGAAACCGCTTTCGTTTGCAGCGAGCGGTGGGTGAGGCAGCCTTCGAGCTGCGCATCGATCCCTGGAGGGTGTTCTACCGGGTGGCCGCCGATGAGGTTCGGGTCCTACTCATCGGGAAGAAGGTCCGCGAGGCGATCGTCATCGACGGAAAGAGGTACGTGCTATGAGGGTCGACACAATCCGAAACGTGAAGACGGCGCTGAACCGGGTCGTGCGGGAGCTGCCGACGACAGGCTCGGTGATCATCACCAAGGACGGGCGGCCATGTGCCGTGCTGATGCAGGTGACGGAAGAGACCGACCTGGAGGTCGTCGCTCTCTCGCAGAACCGCGCGTTCTGGCGCCAGGTCGACCGTGCACAGCGTCGCGCGGAGAAGCTCGGTTGGACTCCTCTCGAGGAGACCCGCCCGCCATCGCGCCGCCGGGTCACTGGACAACGAGGATAGACAGCCGGAGGCGGTGGGCTTCTTCTCCCTGCCCGACGGACCTCTCACCGCATCGCGTTCCGCGACGACGCTCGAGAACGGCGGGTCATCGTGGTCTTCGTGGGGCTGCGCCGGCCGGGGCGGACCGGGGACGTGTACGAGATCGCCCGCAAGCTCCTCCGCGCGCAGCTCCTCGACGAGGACTGATCCGCCCGGCCGGATGTGCTTGACCTCGCGTCCCGCGCGGCCTACGCACCCTGGCGTGCGGCTCGGCGCCATGATGTGTCTCGCGATCGCGGCCTGCGGCGGGCGGCCCGTCGCGCCGGGGAACGGCGGCCGGCGGGTCGTCGCCATCGCGCCCTCGCTCGTGGAGATCGTCTACGCCCTCGGCCGCGGCGATCGTCTGGTCGGGATCGACAGCTTCACCTCTTTTCCCCCGGAGGCGCGACGACTGCCTCGAGTCGGCGGGCTCGTCGACCCGAACTTCGAGCTCGTCCTCTCGCTCCGGCCCGATCTCGTGGTGATCGAGTCCGACCACGAGCGCCTCTCTTCCAGACTGCGTCGGGCCGGCGTGGACACGCTGGCGCTCCGGTGCCAGTCGCTCGGGGACCTGGATCGCGCAATCGCGGCGCTCGGCGAGCGGCTCGACGCCCGCGAACGAGCGCGGAGCCTGGCAGCGCGCATCCACGACGAGCTCGCGGCGGTCAGAAGCGCCGCGAAGGACGGACGGCCGGTCCGGCTCCTGTACGTCATCGATCGGCAGCCTGGCGCGATCCGCGACGTCTGGGCAGCCGGCGGCAGGAGCTTCCTGGGCGAGATCGCGCGGGTCGCCGGCGGCGACAACGTCTTTGGGGACGTCGACCGCGGCGCGCTTCCCGTCTCGACGGAGCTCCTCCTCGCGAGCGCGCCCGAGGTCATCTTCGACGCGACGCGCGATCCAGCCGGGCTCGAGCCATGGAAGGCGCTCGGCGCCCTTCCCGCAGTGGCGACCGGACGGCTCGTCGACTCGTCGGACCCGATCTTCACCATCCCCGGCCCCCGCGTTCCCGAGGTCGCGCGGCGAATGCTGCGAGTGCTCCACCTGTCTGGGTCCGCGACCCCGGGCGTAAGCTCACCAGGCCATGCCCGCTCACCGTGAACCGCCGCCTCCCCTGACGCGGGCACGGCTCGTCCGCGTGCTCGTGGTCGCGGCGCTCGCGCTCGTCGTGGCGGCGCTCGTGGCGCCGCTCGTCGGCAGCGCCGACGTCGATCTTCGCGCCGTCCTGCGCGGCGACGCCCCGCTCGATCGAGCGATCCTGCTCAGCGCCCGACTTCCCCGGGTCCTCGCGGCGATCCTGGCCGGCGGGACCCTCGCCGTCGTGGGCGTGACGATGCAGGCGATCCTCCGCAACGCGCTCGCCGAGCCCTACACGCTCGGGGTCTCGGGTGGCGGCGCCCTCGCGGCGGCCCTCGCCATCGCGCTGGGCATCGACGCCGTCCTTCCGCTCGGGATGACGCTGCCGATCTCCTCGATGCTCGGATCGATGTCGGCGATGCTCCTGGTCGAGCGCCTCGCGAGCCGCCACGGGGCGTTCTCGCCGGGTGTGCTCCTCCTCGCCGGAGTGGGCATCGGCGTCGTCGCCAGCGCGGGGATCCTCCTCGCGCTGCACGTGGCCGATCCCCTCCCCGGCGCGCGCGTCCTGCGCTGGCTCATGGGGGGCATCGACATCGGCAGCCCCGACCTCCTGTGGTGCTCCGGTCCGATCGCGATCGTCGCGGTCGGGGTGCTCGTCGGCCGGGCTCGCGACATGAACCTGCTCTCCGCGGGCGACGACACCGCGGGGTCCCTGGGCGTGGACGTCGCGCGCACGACACGGTCGCTCTACCTCGTCGCCTCTCTCGCCACCGGCGCCGTCGTGGCGATCGTGGGCCCCATCGGGTTCGTCGGCCTCGTCGTCCCTCACGCCTTGCGCCGGGTGATCGGGGCCGACCATCGACTGCTCGCGCCGGCCTCCGCCCTCGCCGGCGCCACGTTCCTCCTCGTCTGCGACACGGCGACGCGGGTCGCCTTCGCCGCCCGCGAGCCACCGGTCGGCGTCGTGACCGCGCTGATCGGTGGGCCGGCGCTCCTCGTGCTCCTCCTGCGCGAACGGCGAGCGACTCTCCTCTGATACCGGGCCACCTGTATACTCGTGACTCGCGTGGCTGACTCGGGACCGCGTTTCGGGCGCTACCGCCTGCAGGGCCGCATCGCCGCGGGCGGCATGGGCGAG
Source organism: Deltaproteobacteria bacterium (assembly GCA_016190375.1). Lineage (GTDB taxonomy): Bacteria > Myxococcota_A > Polyangia > JACPQR01 > JACPQR01 > JACPQR01. The sequence goes on along the minus strand of JACPQR010000115.1, from coordinate 21,382 downwards.
GTCTTCAAGGCCACCGCGCAGGCGTTCGACGGCGTGCAGAAGCGGGTCGCGATCAAGCTGATCCGGACCGGCCTCGAGGGCGACCCGGACCTCGTCAAGATGTTCGTCGAGGAGGCGAAGGTCGCGTTCCTCCTGACGCACGCGAACCTCGTGCAGACGTTCGACGTGGGCACCATCGACGGGCAGTACTTCCTCGCCATGGAGTACGTGGAGGGCATGACGCTGGCGCAGGTCCTGCGCGGCTGCCGCGACGTGCTCGGCCAGCCGATGCCACAGCGGCACGCCGTCTCGATCGCGGTCGAGACCCTCAAGGGGCTGCACTACGCCCATCGGTTCAGGGACGGCTCGGGCAAGGCCCTCGGGATCGTCCACCGCGACGTCTCGCCCTCGAACATCCTCATCTCGCTCGAGGGCGAGGTGAAGGTGTCGGACTTCGGCATCGCGTGGTCGACGATGAAGACGCACAGGAGCCAGCTCGGGACGATCAAGGGGAAGGTCCCCTACATGCCCCCCGAGCAGGTTCGCGGCGCCCGGCTGGACGCGCGGGCGGACGTCTACGCGGTCGGCGCGGTCCTGTACGAGTGTCTCTGCGGGCGTCCCCCGTTCCTCGGCCCGCCGGGCGCGATCATCCCCCTCGTGGTCGAGGGCCGCTTCCCTCGCCCGCGCGAGCTCGACCCCGCGATCCCCGCCGAGCTCGAGGCGATCGCGCTCCACGCGCTGGCGCCGGCGGCGGACGCCCGCTACGAGAGCGCGGCCGCCATGCGCGACGAGCTCGAGGATCTCGCGATGCGTCAGGCCTGGCGGCTGTCCTCGCTCGACCTCGCGTCGTTCGTGCGCGCGCTCGACGTTCCCGCTCCATCGCCGGAGGCGGGAGGCGCGGGCGCGTTCGACCTGGCGCTCGGCGAGGAGCTGCGCAAGGTCGGCGAAGGACAGGCGCTCAGCGTGTTCACGAGCGTCGCGCTCAGGCCGTCCGCCGAGTCGTTCGGCGGCGGGCCGCCGGGGACCCACGGCGATCGAGAGCCGTCCGGGGAGGAAGCCGGGCCTCCCACTCGCGAGACGACGCCCGATCGCCCGATGGCCTCTGCCGGTGACCGTCTCGACTCGACGCCACCTTCCGTCACGGGCACGGGGGACACTGCAGGCGAGCGCCCGCGCCGACGGACGGCGCTGTACGCCCTGTACGCGGCCGCGCTCGTCCTCGTCGCGCTGGTCGGCGCGCTCGCGGCGCGCAGCGACGGGCGATCCGGCGACCCGGGCCCTCCGCCCGTTCCGCCGTCCCCCATCGGGGACCTCCCGGGGTCGTCCCCCGTCGGGGACTTCGCGGCGTCGTCCCCCGTCGGGGACTTCGCGGCGTCGTCCCCCGTCGGGGACTTCGCGGCGTCGCAGGCAGCGCCTCGGGCGCCCGCGTCCCCCGTCGTGGACCCCGCGGTCTCGTCCCCCGTCGGGGACTTCCCGGGGTCGCCCGCCGGCTTGCCGCTCGGTGCGGCGCCGCCCGGTGTCGCACCCGCCGTCCCGACGGTCGTCGGGCAGGGCGGGGGAACGTCCGCCACTCTGGCGATCAACACCGAGCCATGGACGTACGTCGACGTGGACGGCGCCCGCATCGGCCCGACGCCCCAGCGCCAGCGGGTCCGCCCCGGGAGGCACGTGCTCCGGCTCACCAACCCCGCTCGCGGCATCTCCCGGACCCTCGTGGTCGTGTTGCGGGAGGGAGAGGTTCGCCGGATCGTGCTAGAACTCTCGGCCGACCATGAGCCAGGGCGGTGAGACGATTGGCACGCGGCTCGTCGTCGACGCGGGACGCGCGTCGCGGCGGGTCACCCGGTACAGGCTGACCGAGCTGGCCGGCCACGCGCGCGCGGTGGAGGTCAGCACGCCGAGCTTCCGGATCGGCACGCGCGAGGGAAACGATCTGTTGCTCGACGACTCGACCGTCTCCAGGTTCCACCTCGAGATCGTCGCGACCTCCGCGGGGTTCTTGCTCCGGGACCTCGGGAGCACGAACGGGACGTGGATCGACGGCCTGAGGGTGATCGAGGCGTACCTCCGACCGGGCTCCGTGATCCAGATCGGCTCGGTCACGCTGCGCTTCGACCCGCTGCCGGACGAGGCCCCGGTGCCCACCTCGAGCCACGAGCAGTTCGGGCGCGTGCTCGGTCGCAGCGCGGCGATGCGCGAGATCTTCAGCGTGCTCGAGCGCGCCTCGTCCTCGGACGCGACGATCATGCTCGAGGGCGAGAGCGGGACCGGCAAGGAGCTGGTCGCCGAGGCGATCCACAGGATGAGCCGGCGGGGGGACGGACCGTACGTCGTGTTCGACTGCGCGGCCGTGCCTTCGAGCCTCGTCGAGAGCGCGCTGCTCGGGCACGAGAAGGGGGCCTTCACCGGCGCGGACGCGAGACACGTCGGCCTCTTCGAGGAGGCGGACTCAGGCACGATCTTCCTCGACGAGATCGGCGAGCTGCCCCTCGACCAGCAGCCCAAGCTCCTGAGGGTGCTCGAGCGTCGGGAGATCCGCCGTGTCGGCGGGACGACCACTCACAAGGTCGACGTGCGGATCGTCGCCGCGACGAACCGAGACCTCGCCAGGGAGGTGAACCGCGGCGCCTTCCGCGAGGACCTCTACTATCGGCTGGCCGTGGTCCGGGTCGTCCTGCCCGCCCTTCGCGAGCGCACCGACGACATACCGCTCCTGGTCGAGCGGTTCGTCCGCGACTGCCTGCCCTCGGATCCGGGGCGCGCCCAGCAGGTCCTGGGCGGGATCTCGGAGGAGAACTGGCAGCGCCTCCTGCGCCATCCCTGGCCGGGCAACGTCCGCGAGCTGAGGAACTTCATCGAGCGGACGGTCGCCCTGAGCCGGCCGGGAGCGCCCATGGACACCGAGGGTCTGCCGGGCATGGCCGCGGCTCCGGCCGGCGAGGTTGCCCGCCCCGGCGGCCAGTTGCCGGCGACCGAAGGGGCGATCGACATCGAGCGCCCCTTCATCGACGTCAAGGCCGAGACGCTGGCCCGCTTCGAGCGCGAGTACCTGACGTCGATCCTGGAGCGCCACGCCGGGAACATCTCGCGCGCCGCCGCCGCTGCCGGCCTCGACCGGATGTACTTCAAGAGGCTGCTGAAGAAGCACCTGGTTCGTGAGTAGACCAGGTCTCGCCTGAGACCGGCGGCACTCGGGGACGTTGCCCAAGGATCTCGCGCGCTTTCGGCCGGCATGGACTTCGCTCTACGCGATGGACGTGCCTGACAAGGAGGCGACGATGCGAATCCTTTCTCTCGTTCTCGTGCTTTCGACGTTCGCGGCCGGCTGCATCCAGAAGGGTGACGAGTTCCGCGATGCGCTGCCCCACTCCGACGACCTGACCGTCCGGGTTCCGCAGGATGGCTCGAGCGAGGCTGGGGCCCACGCCTACGCCCTGATCGGCCAGCGCGCGGTCCTGTACCAGGCGACCCGCGACATCTCCCGCGCCATCAACGGCGGCGTCTACATCCTGCTCAGCGTCCTCGAGGACATCGTCAGCTACCCGCCCGCGACCGTCACGGCCGACCAGGCGACCTGGGGCCCGCACACGCCGGCCCTGTCGCCCCTGACGTGGCGGATGATCGTGAACAAGGTCGGCGAGAGCGACTACACGTTCTCGCTCGACGCGCGTCCCAAGAACGGCGACGACACGACCTGGGTCGCGATCCTCTCCGGCGACTCGCACCTGGTCGCGGGAACCCGCCTGTCGAGCGGCACGCTCATCGCGCACTGCGACGAGGCCCACGCCCTCGACGAGTACGAGTTCCGCTGCACCGGGCAGGTCACGGCGGACTGGGACGTGACGGGCTCGCCGCGCACGGTCGTCGTCGCGTTCCGCGGCTGGACGGACGGCGGTGTGTTCTCGACCCCGATCGACGCAGACTACTCGTACCTCGAGAACGACGATCTCTCGGGCGAGTTCGCCTTCGGCGCGAGCGCCGACCTCGACGACGACGGGAGCCTCCCGGAGTCGATCGTCGTCACGAGCCGCTGGGACGCCTCGGGCGCCGGCCGCGGGGACGCGTCCGCCTCGAGCGGCGACATCCCGGTCGCGATCGGCAGCGTCACCGTGACCGAGTGCTGGGACAGCTCGTTCGGCCGGAGCTTCTACACCGACTCCGCCGACCTCGCGCCCACCGAGGGCGACCCCGCCGCCTGCGTCTTTGCCGACGCAGAGGTCCCCGAAGGCGAGTAGACTCGCCGGCAGAACGTGCGATTCCTCCCGATTCTCCACCTCCCTGCCCTTCCACTTCCGATCCCTCTGATCCTCGTTCCAGTCCTCACGGCGGCCTGCGCGGAGCCAGGCCGCATCGATCTCGCGCTTCGGGCGCCCGACGGGACCGGTCTCGATGCGGTCGATACGCTCGAGGTCACGCTGTTGACGGAGCCCGACGGCACTCGCGTCGCCGAGGGGCAGGTGCAGGGAGGGAGCCTCGAGGAGCTGGACACCGCGTTCCGGCGGGCGGACGTGGACCCGGACAGGCGGTACGTCTTCGAGGTCCGCGGCGACACCGGGATCTGCGACTCGGGACGAGTGGTGGGGCGGTCGCTGCCCTTCGAGGTGGAGTCGAACGACTCCGTCGAGAGCGTCACGATGTACGTCGCTTGCGCCGACGAGTTTGCGCCGACCGAGAGCCGGATGCAGGCCGAGCGCTCGAGCTTCGCCGCCGTGTGGGACGCGACGACGCCCGGTGCGGTGCTGCTGGGAGGCGCGTCGCGAGTCGTCCTGGTGGCGGACGGGAGCCCGACCGAGCTCGTGCCGCTGGACTCCGTGGAGCGGTATGACGTCGCCACGGGCGAGTTCTCGTCGGACCCGCCCCTCACGATGCCGCGCGCCGCCCCGGTGGCGCAGATCGTGGGCGACGGCACGATCGCCGTGCTCGGCGGAGTCGGCTTGCCGGAGGTCGACGGGTCGCCCGGCGCCCCGCTCGACACCGTCGAGGCCCTGGAGGGCGAGACCCGAAGGGGCCTCGTGAACCTGGCGAACTACTGGGTCGAGACCAGCTCGCTCGTCCTGAACGACGGGACGATCGCGCTCGTCGGCTCGGCATACGACGTGGCAGGGAGCCTGAGCCAGGCCGAGGTGTACGACGCGGTCCGGAGCCTCGACGTCGCGTCGGTACCTTCGCTCTTCGGCGCCGCGCAGCGGAGCGGAGCGATGGTCGTCGCCTTCGATGGGCGCGACCGCGCGCTGATGGCGGGCGGGATCGTCGGCTCGGACGCGGGGGTCGCGCCACCGCCGGAGCTGTTCGATGCCTCCTCGGCTTGTGACGACGGAGCGACCGATCCCCCTTGCATGGGCCTCATCGACGAGGACGGCGACCCGGACGGGTTCGGTCCCGGAGCGGGCTGGAAGAGCGCCGCGGGAGCCTGGGCTCCCTGCGCGGCCGGCGGTGGGACCGCGTACCTGATGGGTGGGGAGATCGGGGCCGAGCCCGCGGAGCAGGTCGCGGAGATCTTCTGCTTCCGCGACGAGCCGGGATCGGCGCCGGCGCCGCTGCGTCGAATCGGAGAGCTCAGGAGCGCGAGGGCCGGCGCGAGCGCCGTCCTCGTGCGGGGCTCGAGGATCCTCGTGGTGGGCGGCGCCGCCAGGTCCGGGGGCGTCGGAAACGCCGAGCTCTTCCGCGTCGACGCGTGCACGTGCGAGCAGCAGATCGAGACGGACGCGATCGAGGAGATCCCGATCGATCTCGACTCGAACTACCTGCTCAGGCCCACCCTCGTGCCGCTCGGCGACGGGACGGTCCTCGTCGCCGGCGCCGTGGCTCTGCAGTTCGGCCCCACTTCGGTCGAGCTCAGCGCCACGAACGACGCGTGGGTGTTCGACCCGGACCTGGACTGAGACCCTGAGCGGCTACTCCGCCAGCCCGACGCTCACGTCGGTGCCCGGATCCGCCTTGCCCGCGGCGGCGATCCCCACGACCGCGACGACCGTGACGCCGCCGACGATCGTCCAGAACCACCAGCGACCGAAGACCGACCCGGAGCTCCGTGGGCGCGGTCGGTCGAGAGTCGCGCGCCAGTCGTAGGCCGCCTGGACTTGCGCGCTCGCGGGTCGAGGGTCCGTCTGCACGGTGGGAACGGCCGACGGAGCCAGTCGTGCGCCGAGCGCGGCCGCGAGCCTGCGAGCCGCTTCGGCCTCGGCCCCACGCGTGGCCTCCTCGGAGATCTCGGGCTGCCCCGCCGGCCGCAGCGTGAGACGCGCGCCGCCCGGGGTCGGGGCCAGGGCGAGGCCCGCCACGACTCGTCCCGAGAGGTCCGTCGCGGCCGGCGCGAGCACCACGGCGAGCGGCTCGCCCCGCGGCAAGGTCACGACCAGTCGCACGGGCGCGTGGCCGGGAGCGGTCGCCTGCACCACGTGGGCGCCGGCGCCGAGCGAGACCTGCGGCGTGGTCGCGGGACGACCGTCGATCACGACCGTCGGCACGACTCCCCCCACGCTCGAGCGCACGTCGAGCGAGAGCGGGTGCACCGGCTCCTGCGCCACCTTCGAGCGCGCCTCCTCGAAGGCCGCGATGACGGCGGGGGAGTAGTCGCCTTCCTGAAGGGTGGTGTCGGCCGCCAGGCGCGCGGCCTTGCCGAAGGCATCCTCCGCAGCGCGCCGCTGGCGCTGGGCGAGCAGCGCCATCCCGAGGCGGACGCGCGCCACGAAGAGGAGCTCGAAGTCGCCCGTGGTCGTCGCCTCCGTCTCGAGGAGCGCCGTCACCGTCTCGAGGAGCGCGGAGGCCTGGCGGAAACGCAGCTCACGGTAGGCCTGCGCTGCCGCCCTCAGGTCGGGATCGACACGGTTTGCGAGGCCCAGCGCACCGGGAGCATGCTCGAGACGGATGGTGTCGAGCGCCGGGCTCGATGCGAACGCCGAAGCGCAGGCCTCCGCCGTCTCGCGGAGCGGCTCGGGCGCCTCCGGCGGCAGGAGGGCGACGCGCGGCAAGAGCAAGAGGAGCGCGACCGGAGGCATCCGGAAGAGCTTACATCGAATGGCGCAGGCCGAGCGTGAAGTAGCGCACGGGGAGGCGGAGCTCGCCCGACGTGGCTTGCATGACCGGTGGACATGAAAGTATCTTTTGTTCCGACGTGTCCCCTCGGGGTGGCAACTACCGCCACGGGAGGCTCCTGCGGATGGCGAGGCGAGTTTCTCCCCACGAGGCTTCCGAGTTGATGGAGAGCGAGGGGTACGTCTACGTCGACGTCCGCTCGGTCGCCGAGTTCGAGCGCGGCCACCCCTCCGGGTCGATGAACGTCCCGCTCCTCGACTCCGTCCCGGCGCTCGGGGGCATGACTCCGAACCCGGATTTCCTGCCGGTCATGGAGAAGCTGTTCCCGAGGCACGCCAGGCTCATCGTGGGTTGCCAGATGGGAGGAAGATCCGCGAGGGCGGCTCAGCTCCTCGAGAAGGCCGGCTTCTGCGCCGTGGTCGACCAGCGCGCGGGCTTCGACGGGGCGAAGGATCCGATGGGCCGGTTGACCGAAGCCGGCTGGTCCCGCGCGGGGCTCCCAGTCGAGGTGGGCGCCTCCGCGGAGCGAAGCTGGAAGGCCCTCGCCGCGAAGGCAAGAGAGGGTCGCTAGTCATGTCGCGAGACGACCGGCCGAAGAAGAGCTGGCGCGAGATCGACTCGGCGAGAGATCGCTCGGCACACGGGCGCGAGGAGCGCCCGCGGGGCGGGACGAGGGCGGCCGAGCGATCCTCCTCGGCGCAGAAGCAGTACCGCTCGGCGCTCGACAAGCTGTTCGACGGCGGCGCCGTCGGCGAGGGCTGGAAGAAGGTGCTGCCCGAGATGCCTGCCGACCCCGCGGTCGCCGGCCGGCAGGAGGAGCTCGCGGCGATCCGGGCGGCGACCGAGCGGACCACCGTCGAGGCGGCGGTCGCGCGGCTCCTGGAGCGCTTCTCGCTGCCGGACGATCCGGACGTCCTGACTCAGGTGCTCCTGTGCTCCGACGATCGGATCGCGGAGAACGCCCTGGGCAGACTGGACGCGCTCTTGCCGCTCCGGGCGCCCGCCGCGCGTCAGGTGCTCGTCGCGAGGTTGCGCAGGATCGAGGACGACGAGGACCGGTCGCCCGAGGTGCGGTCCCTCGCGGCGGCGGTCCGGAAGAAGGCCACTCGGAGCCCCTGATCCCGGCGGCCATGCGAATCGCACTCGTCTCCGATCTGCACGTCGAGTACTCGGGCAACCGAGAGGCGTCGCACGCCCTCGCCTCCCGGCTGGCCGACCAGCGTCCCGACGCCCTGATCCTCGCCGGAGACGCGGGATCCACGCCCCCGACGATCCTCGAGGGCCTCGAGATCTTCTCCGAGGTCGCCCCGGTCAGGATGTACGTCCCGGGCAACCACGATCTCTGGGTGCGCTTGGCGCCGCACCGCGGAGGCGGGGACTCGTGGGACGCATACGATCGGGGCCTCGCGGAGCTCGCCGCCGCGGCGGGCTACCACTACCTGCCGTCCGGCGTCTTCATCCAGAACGGAGTCGGCTTCGCGGGCGAGACCGGGTGGTTCGACTTCACGTTCCGGCCGGCGCTCCCGGACCTGCGCGAGCTGCCGGTCTGTGTGTTCGAGGCTGCCGAGTTCGAGGGCTGGAGCTGGCCCGACTTCGCGCTCTGCGAGTGGGGAATGAGCGTCACGGAGGTGACGGACGTGATGCTCCGGCGCCTGTCCACGAAGCTCGCCAGGCTCGACCGCGACCCGGCCGTTCGCTCGATCGTCGCCGTCACGCACCACGTGCCGTTCCGCCACCACGTCAACGCCTGGAGCCCCGTTTGCGAGATCCCCGAACGCGTCTGGGAGTACTGCACGGTGTTCATGGGCTCGACGCGGCTGGGAGACCTGCTAGTCCAGAGCCCGAAGACGACCCTCGCGGTCCACGGTCATTCCCACGTCCCCGGCACGTGGGTCGTCGAGCGCGAGGGAGGCGCTCCGATCCGGGTGGCCCGTGCTCCGGTCGGGACCGAGGCGGAGCGGGCGAGGTCTCCCGAGGGCCGCGGTCTCATCCTCGAGATCTGATGCAGCCTGGCGCCGGCGTCGTTCGCGTGGTCGAGTCCCGCTTCCTCCTCGGTGCGGCGAGCGCGGCGTCCTTGCCCGAGGGAACCTTGCCCGAGGTGGCCTTCGCCGGCCGCTCGAACGTGGGCAAGTCGAGCCTCATCCAGCGCCTCGTGGGAGGTCGGGGGCTCGTCCGGATCTCCGGGACGCCCGGGAGGACGCGCCAGATCAACCTCTTCGAGATCGCGCTCGCGGACGGGAAGCGGTTCGTTCTGGCGGACCTGCCCGGGTACGGCTGGGCCCGCGTCTCCCGGAAGGAGCGCAGGAGCTGGGGCGCGTTGATCGAGCGATACCTGGAGACGCGCGGGGCGCTTCGTTCGGTCGTGGCGATCATCGACGCCAGGCGCGGCGTCGAGGAGGACGACGTCGCGCTCGCGGACTATCTGCGCGCGATCGGCCGGCCGATGATCGCCTGCGCCACGAAGGTCGACAAGCTCGCGAAGAACCGCGCCGGCCCCGCGGTCGCGGCCATCGGCCGCGCCCTCGGCTGCCCTGCCATCGCCTTCTCGGCGAAGACCGGCGAGGGCAAGGACGAGATCTGGTCCGCGCTCCTCGCGACCCTGGACCATTGAGGATCGTCCCTCACTGTGGGATGGGCGTCTCCTGAGGCTCGGTCGGACCGAGCGTCACGTCGATGACCTCGCTCCACTCGGGGTTCGAGCTCGGCCCGAAGAGGAGCTCGAGCCGGTAGCGGAAGCCCGCCTGGGGAATGAAGCGGAGCACCCGCTCGCGAAGGCCGGTCGGACGCCGCGAGACCGCCCAGGCACGGCCGGTGTCGTCCGCGATTCGAGGGACGACGTTCCCGGACATCCCCCGGATCGTCAGGTACACAGGGTCGTTCGAGCGCCACTCGGGGCAGTCGCGGCCGACGCAGATGGGCAGCGGCGTCGTCACGACGTCGCCGGGCCGTCCGGAGATGACCAGCCGGTGCGGCACGTCGTCGACGTCCATGGTCGGCTCGTGCGGGCGCAAGGGGAGGCCGTCGATCGTCGCGAACAGGTCGCCGAGCGGCGTGTCGTCGCAAGAGTCGGGAGCCCCGTCCTCGTCCGAGTCGTGCTGGTTCGGGTGCGGAGGGATCCCCAGCTCCGGGATCCCCGCGAGCCACGAGTCCACGTACTCGCCGTCCTCGGGACACCCGTCGCAGGCGTCGCCGAGACCGTCTTCGTCGGCGTCCGCCTGGTCCGAGTTGAGGGTGAACGGGCAGTTGTCCACCTCCCCGAACATCCCGGAGGTGACGCCATCGCCGTCGAGGTCGACCTCGCAGGCGTCGCCCTCGCCGTCGCCGTCCGCGTCAGCCTGGTCGGGGTTCGGGTCGTCGCCGCAGTTGTCGAGCGAGTCGGGGACGGCCGTCGCTACGCCCGCTTGAGCACCTTCCTTCGCAGGCTGAGCAGATCCCGTCTCGACTGCGTGGGCAGGACTCTGCCCCCGCACCAGAAAGGCTGGCGTTCCGGATCGCTCGGCGCTGCTCCCTCGCCGCGGCCGGCCTGGCACGGATATACTCGGGCCACGGTGGCGCAGCGACCGAGCCTGCCCGAGCCCGGCGACGTGCTCGAGGGAAAGATCGAGATCGTTCGCCCGATAGGGGCCGGCGGGATGGGCGCGGTCTTCGAGGCGAGGAACCGTCGCACGGGCCGGCAGGTCGCCGTCAAGACGCTTCGCTGCGAGCTGGCCTCGAACGCCGAGGCGTGCCAGCGTTTCGTTCAGGAGGCGCTCGCGTGCGGCCGGGTCCAGCATCCGAACGTCGTCGACATCTACGACGCCGGGGTGCACGACGGGACGCCCTACCTGGTGATGGAGCTGTTGCGCGGTGAGCCGCTGAGCGCCCGAATCGAGCGGGCCGGACGGTTGCCGGTGGACGAGGCCATCGGCATCCTTCTCGGCGCGCTCGCCGGCGTGGCCGCCGCGCACGAGGCCGGCATCGTCCATCGCGACCTCAAGCCGGAGAACCTCTTCCTTTGCGAAGCGTCGAGGAGCGCCGCGGTCAAGGTGGTCGACTTCGGAATCTCCAAGATCAGCCAGGCGGGGCCCAGTCTCGCGCTGACCCGGACCGGCACCCTCCTCGGCACGCCCTACTACATGTCACCCGAGCAGGCACGGGGGCTCAAGGACATCGACGCCCGCGCCGACGTCTACGCGCTCGGCGTCGTCCTCTATCACGCGTTGACAGGCCGGGTCCCCTTCGAAGCCGACAACTACAACGCCCTCGTCGTGGCGATCCTGAGCGAGACGCCTCCGCGCGCGGCGCAGCTCCGGCCGGAGCTCCCGGCCGCGCTAGATGCGATCCTCCTGCGTGCGATGGCTCGTGATCGTGCGAGCCGCTACCAGACAGCAGGGGCATTCGCCGACGCGCTGGCCGCCGTGCGGCCGGCCGCCGCTACCGCACCGGCGACCAGGACCGATGGGCCGGCCGTCCCTCCGACGCCGGCAGACGTGATGCCCGCGTGCATCCCCTCGAGCGCGCTCGCCGACCGCGCCGACATCACGCCGACGCGGCATCAGGTCTCGATGCCCGATCCCGTGAACGGCACGCCCTTCGCCGTCGGCAACCTGACGCCGACACGAGTGGCCATGCCCCCGCGAGCTCGGCTCCTCGCCGCGGCCGTGGCGGCGGCGGTCCTCGTCGCGATCGTGGCGCTCGTCATCGCGACGCTCTCGACGTCCGCGCCACCGGCCGCGACGTCGCCGGCGACGGCGCCTTCCCTGTCCTTCCCCGCTGCGCCAGTCGTGCCCACTGCTGCGGTGCCTCCGCCGCCCCGGCCATCCCCCTCGGCGGCGACGCTCCCGACCGAGCTGGCTCCTGCATCGCCCGAAGCACACCCGGAGCCCGCTCGCCCGGCGGGCATGGAGAAGCGCGGACCTGGCCGGCGCGCCCCGACTCCCCAAGGCCCCGCTGCGCCGGCGCCGGACGAGCCGTCGCACGATCGGGCGCCCCTGCCGCCTCCCCGGCCGCAACCCGTGGACGATGACCGTGGGATCCTGTGAGGGTCGTTCGACCGGGACGACGCCTGCAGCTCGCCTTCGAGCCCTGATGGGTGCGACGAGGCGAGGACGCGGGGCGCTGATCGCGGTCGTCACGGCATCGACGGTGTTCGCCGCGCCGCGGCCGGCTCTGGCGCAGCAAGGTGGTGCCGCCGCCCTTTACGCAAGAGGGATCGATGCGCTGGACTCGGGCCGATTCGACGACGCGCTTCGCGACTGCCGGAGCGCGTCCCAGCTCCTCGCCGGCGGGAGGCCCGAGCAGCGGGGACGGGCACAGGTCTGCGCCGCTCGGGCGGCGCGGGGCCTGGGACGCCTGGCGACCGCGGTCGAGATGGCCGCGGCCGCCGCACAGAGCATCGAGGAGGGCGGCGCCACGCAGCGCCGGTACCGCGAGGATCTGCGTGCCGCGCGGGACCTCGTCCGCGAGCTGACGCCGGCCGTGCCGAGCCTGATCGTCGATGTCGAGCCGGCCGAGGCACGGGCGAACGCGCGGGTGGTCATCGACGGACAGCCGGTCGACGCGTCCTTGATTGGAACGCCCGTTCCGCACGACCCCGGGGCGGTCGTCGTGGGCGTCGAGGCGCAGGGGTTCCGGAGAGGAACCGGCAACACGACCGTGGCCGCGGGAAGGACGGCGCGGGTGCTCGTGCGACTTCAGCGCGAGGAAGGGCCGCGGCCCCAGGGAGCTGGCCCCGGCGCTGCCGAGCCCGAGCGGGCCCCGCTGTTCTTCGAGGCGAGCATCGGCGTCCTTGCCCCTCAGAAGTTCAATGCAACCGTGTGGAACAACGACTGCCCCTGCGAGCAAGAAGCTCGCGTGCACTACCTGCCCGGGCCCATCGTGAACGCCGGCTTCGGCTGGAGATTCTGGGGCCCGGTCTCCGCGGTCCTGGACCTGGAGCTCGGGCTGGTGAAGGACGACGACCGATTCTCGGGAGGCGACTGGAAGAACTACTGGGCCATCGGGGCTGGACTGCGCGGGACGGTGCACCCGATCCCCCGGCTCGATCTCTGGATGGGAGGCGGCGTGAGCGCGGGCGCCGTCGTGGACGCCGGCGGATCTACCGACGATCCCACCCCGTCCATCGACCTCGGGGCGGGTGGCTCGTATCCGATCGGCTCGATCCCGCTCGGGCTGGCCGTGCAGTACCGGCTCATCGACTCGCTGGACATCAGCGGCCAGCCGGACATCCTCGACGTGGTCGCCAGCATGCGGCTCGACTTCGGCACGTGAGGCTGGTTCGTGCCGGCTCGCGCTCGGCGTGTTAGCTTCGTGGCGTGCGGCTCGGCGTCTTCGGTGTCGTCGCGATCGTCGCATCGGCGTGCTCGAGCCGATATTACGTGCGGGGCGATCACCTGCAGCGAGCGAGCGCGCTCGAGGCGCAGACGGCGCAGGACGTCGCGCTCCCCGCGCTGGACCGCGGCGGGGATCCGACGTACCTGCGCGTGAGGTCCATCCGCAAGGTCGGGATGGTCGAGCTCGCCACGGGCCTTCAGGAGGTGTCGGCGCGCGACGGCCGCAGGGCGCTCAAGATAATCGGGTGGATACTCGGTGGGATCGGGCTCGTCTACGGGGTGATGGCGATCGCCGCGGCCGAGGATGACGAGGACCTCGCCATTCTCTTCGGCACGACCGGAGCGTCGCTTGGCGCGCCTGGGATCACGCTGCTCGTCCTGGGCTACTCGCTGCCGGGACCCGAGGCCGACGCGCCCGGCCCCGGCCTGCCTCCGACCGTCCAGAGCCCGTGAGAGGTCGCCGGTCGCCCGCCGCGCGCGTCGCCGCACTCGCGGTCGCGGTCCTTCCGGTGTCGTCGGCCGCGCAGGATCGACCGATGGCGCTGGCGCTGGGCGGCCACCACTCCTGCGCGCGGATGGCCGACGGGACGGCGCGGTGCTGGGGTCGCAACTCGAGCGGCCAGATCGGCGACGGAACGACCGTCGAGAGACCGTCGCCCGTCGCGGTCAGGGGGCTCGGCGCCGTTCGCGAGCTGGCGCTCGGGGCGGACCACACCTGCGCCGTGCTGGCAGACTCCACCGTGCGGTGCTGGGGCGACAACCGCCTGGGCCAGCTCGGAGAGGGCACGATGGCCGAGAGGTCGGCGCCGGCGCTGGTTCCGGGCCTCGGCGGTGTGGAGCAGATCACGGCCCGCGGGGCCCACACCTGCGCCCGGCTGCGGGACGGAAGCGTCCGCTGCTGGGGCGAGAACTCGAGCGGGCAGATCGGCAACGGAGCGCCATCGGCGAGCGTGGCGCGTCCCACCGCCGTCGTCGGCCTTCCCCGCGTCATCGACGTCCGGGCCGGCGACCGACACACCTGCGCGCTGACCGCCGACCGCGTGGTCATGTGCTGGGGCGCGAGCTTCGCGGGCCAGATGCCACGGGCGCCGCCGGCCGTCGCCGGTCTCGAGGGCACGGTGGAGATCGCGCTGGGTGCGCGACACACCTGTGCACGATCTGCCGGCGGCGCCGTGCGGTGCTGGGGCGGTGGCGGGCGCGGCCGTCCGGCCCTGGTGCCCGGCGTGGGTGCGGTCGTGCAGATCGCGGCCGGCAGCGCCTCGATCTGCGCGCGCACGACCGACGGCGAGGTCCTCTGCTGGCCGCTCGAGGGCGGCCGGCCATCGCCCGTGAGCGGGCTCGGGAGCGCGACCGCGCTGGCGATGGGTGAAGGGCACGCCTGCGCGCTGTCGAGCTCCGGCGAAGCCTGGTGCTGGGGCGACGGACGGCAGGGGCAGCTCGGAGACGGCGCGGCGAGCCATCGGACCTCGCCCGTCCCGGTCCGCTCTCTCGCGCTCCGCGTCGTTCAGCTCGCGGCCCGCGGCAGCCAGAGCTGCGCGGTGCTCGCCGATCACACCGTCCGCTGCTGGGGCGAGGGAGCAAGGACGAGCACGGTCCCGACCGCCGTCACTGGCCTCGGGCCGGTCGCCGAGGTAGCGGTTGGAAGGAGCCACGTCTGCGCGCGCCTCGAGGATCGCAGCGTCCGCTGCTGGGGAACGAACGAAGAGGGCCAGCTCGGCGACGGAACCGCCTCGCCGCGCGCGGACCCGACGCCCGTCCCGGGCCTGCCCCCGGTCGCGCAGATCGCGGCGGGGAACGACCATGCTTGCGCGCGCGGCACGAACGGCGCCGTCTGGTGCTGGGGAGCCAACGGCAAGGGCCAGCTCGGCGACGGGTCGAGAGCCGATCGGCACGCGCCCACGGTAGTGGGGCGGCTCACCGATGCGGTGGAGCTCGCGCTGGGCTGGGAGCACGGGTGCGCCCGGAGCCGTGATGCATCGGTACGATGCTGGGGCTCGAACTCGTTCGGACAGATCGACGACCTGTCGCCCGCCGACAGGCTCGTTCCCACGCGCGCTGCCGACCTCGACGGCGCGCTGCAGATCGAGGCCTATGGCTCGCGCACCTGCGCGCTCCTCGACAACCGATCCGTCTCGTGCCTGGGGGACGGATCGAGGACCGTCTCGCGCGTGGCCGGCGCGGCCCAGATCGCCCTCGGGTGGCGCCACGCCTGTGTTCGGCGCGCTGACGGAGGCGTCCAGTGCTGGGGCCAAGGCTCGCGCGGTCAGCTCGGCGACGGCACGACCACCCCTCGCCCGGCGCCCGTGCAGGTGCAGGGGCTGGGCGATGTCGCCGACCTCGCCCTCGGCGACGAGCATTCCTGCGCGCTGATCACGGACGGGACCGTTCGCTGCTGGGGCGACGACTCCCGCGGCCAGCTCGGCGAAGGCGCGATCCTCGTGCGCGAGGCTCCTGTCAGGGTGCGCTTCTGACTTCTAGCCCTTGCCGAGCTCCTCCGCGCGCACGAGGGTTCTCCTCAGCGCTTCGGTTCGGCCCAGCCGGGCAGCCCACTTTTCGGCGTACTCGAGGTCGAGGCCACCGAGCGCTCCACGCGCGAGCACCAGCTCCACCGCCGCCAGCGCCGCCAGGGGCCCCGGGCGGAGCAAGTGCGTGATCAGGAGAAGCTCGGGCGCGATGAAGCGACAGCCCGAAAGCTCCGGAACGATCCTGGCCGTCGTCAGGATCTCCTCGGTGAAGGCCTGGTCCTTGAACGAGAGCAGGTCGACGACCGTCCCGCGGAACAGCAGGTGGTAAACCTCGAAGACATCGTCCTCCTCGTGCAACCTGTCCGGAGGTCGTGGGACGCGCCAGCCCCGGCCGGCGGAGCGACGTCGGACGCGGTCGGCCGCCCGGGTCAGGCCCTGCGCGGCGAGCGCGACGTCGAGGTCGTCGGTGTGCGTCTTGCGGGCCCACAGGATCTGCGCGAGGCCTCCGACGATGGCGTACGGCGAGCCATCCGTGAGCGCGCCCACGTGCTCGACGACGTCGATCAGCCTAGTGGGTGCCTTCCCGAGCGAACCTCTGCTCGCATCGATGCTGCGGAGGAAGCGAGCGGGCTCGAGCCCATAGACCGGAGGCTGCACGACAGAAGGCTAGCACGGGAACGTCTTCGAGATGTCGCGCGAGGCACCAGTCCGGGTGCGCTTCTGACTATACTCGGCCGATGGCAGGCGCATTGAGGCTGTACCGGGATGCGGTCGCGGTCGTGACCGGAGCCGCCTCGGGGATAGGTCACTCGATGGCCAAGGAGCTGTCGCGCCGGGGCGCGATCGTGGTCGTCGCCGACCGGCAAGAGGACGTGGCTCGCTCCGTGGCCGAGGCGATCGGCGCGGGAGGTGGGCGCGCGGAAGCGGCCGGGCTCGACGTGCGCGACGCCGCCGCCGTCGACGCGCTCGTCGGCGACGTCATGGGACGTCACGGCCGGCTCGACCTCCTCTTCAACAACGCGGGGATGGGGATCGGTGGCGAGGCCAAGGACTTCACGCTCGAGGACTGGCGGACCGTGGTCGAGGTCAACCTCATGGGGGTCATCCACGGAGTCCAGGCCGCTTACCCGCGAATGGTCCGGCAGGGATTCGGCCACATCGTGAACACGGCCTCGATCGCGGCCTTCTCCGCTGCGCCCTACACCGCCGTCTACGGCGCGACGAAGCACGGCGTCCTCGGCCTGTCGCGCGCGCTTCGCATCGAGGCACGACCGCACGGCGTGCGAGTCTCGACGCTCTGCCCCGGCGTGATTCGAACGCGCATCCTCGTGAACGGCGGCCTCTACGGCCACGCCAAGCTCCGTGTCCCGGAGAAGGCGCAGCTCGCCGCCTGGGAACGGCTCCGGCCGATGGAGCCCGACGCCTTCGCGAAAAAGGCGCTCCGCCAGATCGCCAGGAATCGCTCGATCATCGTGCTGCCCTGGTGGTGGCGCCTGGTGTTCTGGCTGAACCGGCTGTCGCCCGATCTCGCGGACGCCGTCATGTCCCGGCTCTACCTGCGCACCAAACGCGAGCTCGAGGACGCCGCGGCCGCCGGCGGCGATTGAGGGGGCCATGGGGGCACGCGTGCGGACGGCGCCGGTCGTCTTCGTGACCGGAAAGGGCGGGGTGGGAAAGACGACCGTCGCGGCGGCCCTCGCGCTCGATGCCGCACGGGGGGGCGGACGCTCGCTCCTCGTCGAGCTCCGGGACCCGGAGGCGGGTGCCCGTGCGCTGGGAGCGAGCCTCGGGCAGATCGAGCACGTGGTCGTGAAGCCGGGTGACGCGGTGGTCGACGCGGTAGCGGGGCTGCTCGGCTCGCGAGTGCTGGCGCGGCTCCTGGTCCGGCACTGGGTGGTGCGCCGGCTGGTGGCGGCCGCGCCCGGGGTCTCGGAGCTGGCGGCGCTCGAGGCCATCCGTGCGCTGGCGGCCCGTGGCGGGTTCGAGCGGATGGTCGTCGACCTGCCCTCGGCGGGGCACGCCATCGGGTGGCTCAAGGTCGCGTCCGCCGTCGCGCGCTTCGCCCGGATCGGCCCGTTCCACGATCTCGCGAGCCGCGTCGACGAGCTGGTCCGCGACCCCGATCGCTCGACCATCGTCGTCGTCGCCCTGCCCGAGCCCCTGGTCCTCGGCGAGACTCGCGAGCTGTGCGATTCGCTCGAGCGCGAGATCGGCCGCCGGCCAGAGGTCCTGATCGTCAACCGCGTCCCGGCCGACGACGGGCCCGCGACCAGAGCGCTCGGCGACCTCGTCGCGGCGGACGAGACGGGACCGGCGGCGCACCAGGTGCTGGCGCTCCTCGAGGCGCGCGCGGCGCGGGTCGAGTGGGCGAGGGCCGCGCTGAACGAGGCGAGCGAGCTCGTGGCGAGCAGGCGGATCGAGCTGCCGGAAGGAGCCACGGACCCGAGCCCGCGGGAGCTCGTCGACTGGCTGGACGCCGCTGTCGCGAACGGGTCGCCATGCCCGGCCTGACGGTCCTGTGCGGAGGAGGCGGCGTCGGCAAGACGACCACGGCCGCCGCGCTGGGCATGGCGCTGGCGCGCGCGGGCTCGAGGACCCTGATCGTCACGGTCGACCCCGCGAGGAGGCTCGCGGACGCGATGGGCGTCGCCGTGGGCCCGACTGCCTGCCAGGTGTCCCTGGACCCGAGCGTTGCAGGACGCCTCTGGGCGCGGATGCCGGACGTGCGGACGCTGGCAGACGACTTCATCGGCTGGCTCCTCGACGACGAGGCCGCCTGCGAGCGCGTCAGGGCGAACCTCGCGTACCGGGAGCTCGCGGACGCGATCGTCGGCACGCACGAGCTGCTCACGCTCACGCTCGTCGAGCTCGATCTCGAGGGAGGCCACTACGACCACGTCGTCCTCGACACGGCGCCTTCCCGCCACGCGATCGAGTTCCTCACCGCCCCCCGGAGGCTGCTCGACGTCCTCGAGATGCGCGCCCTGCGCTGGGTGGCCGCGCTGGCGTCGGTTCGCCCGCGTGGGTCGGGCGGCGATGGTCCAGGAGCGGTGGCCCGGTGGAGTCGGGGCCGGGTGGAGGCGCTCCTCTCGCGGGTCGTGGGCCACGAGGGGCTGGTATCGGTCGCGTCGCTCCTCGGCGAGGTCGTGCACGTCCGCAAGCGCTGGGCGGACGTCGTGCGCGCGGCGTACAAGCGGCTCCTCGGCGGAGGCGCGCGGTTCGTGCTCGTCGGCGCCCCGACGGGCGCCGCGATCGATGACATCCGCTACATCTGCGCGCTCCTCGGCGACTTCGATCGCCGGCCGACCGCGTTCGTCCTCAACCGCGCGGATCGCGGACCGCCGCCGGCGATCGCCGCCGTGCTCGATCGCCTGCGAGAGCCCGGGGCGCCTCTCGGTCGCGCTCTGGTCAGGTTGCGGGAGGAGTACGAGGCCCGCGCGAGCGTCGCGGCGAGGGCGGAGGCGATTCTCTCCAGAGAGCACGCGCGAGCCCCCGTGCTTCGCTTGCCGGCGATCGCCGCGCGCGAGCCGGTCGACATCGTCCGAGCGCTCTCGGGACCGCTCGAGGAGCTCGTGCCCCTGGTCCGGTAGTACCCAATCAGTGGCCGTGCCGGATGCGGCGCCCGCGGTTCTGCTGGACGTTGCCGCGCTTCTGCAGGTGCTGTCCGCGGTTCTGCAGGCCTTCCCCCCTGCGCTCCATGTGCTCGTTGCCCGTCGCCTCGCCACGGCGCTCGAGCCGCTCGCCGCGCCGCTCCATGATGCGACCACGGTGCTCGAGGGCGCGGCCGCGAGCCCCGACGGCGGCGCCGATCCGGACGCGCTGGATGTGCGCCCGCCTGGACTGGATCATGTGACGCACGGGCCGGACGAGGTAGCGACGGGCGGGGCGGGCCCCGGCGACCCAGGCGCCGGGCACCCAGGTCGCGCCCTGCCAGCGGCCGTGGACCCAGTAGTGCCCGGCGCGGCGCCGCTCCCGCCACTGTCCCTCGACCCAGCCGCTCGAGGTGTACCGCCCCGGCACCCAGACGTAGCCGGCTCGCACCGTCCGCGGCCTCCAGTACCCAGAGGTCCAGACTCCGAAGCGGAAACCGCCCGCGGCCCAGACGTAGTCGGCCCTGTTCTGCTCGCGCCAGTAGCCGTCTACCCATTCCCCCGTCGCCGACCAGTACCCGGGCTCCCAGGCGAAGCCGGCCCGGGCGGCCACCGGCTGGAAGTGGCCGGGGATCCAGACGTTCCCTTCGAGGTGACCGTCCACCCAGACCTGGCCCGCGACGGAGACGGGGCGCCACGCCTCCGCGATCCAGTAGCCGTCCGGCCCGATGCGGCCGGGGACGAGCACGTACCCCTGGCGTTGCGCGCCCGTCCATCGCCACTGCGGCTCGACCCAGACCTGACCCTCGACGTGACCCGGGGCCCATTCGAACCCGGCGCGAACGCGGGGCCGGTAGAAGCCCTCGACGACCGTCCCGTCGGGTCTCTGGTAGCCGTCCTCCCAGACCCAGTCCTCGTCGGGCGGATCGGTGTCGAGCTCGGCGTCCTCCCAGGAGGGTTCCTGGCCGAGCCCCACGGCCGGAAAGGCGAGCACCAGCGAGACCGCGAGCGAGCGAAAGTACATGAGTCCCTCCTTGCGAGGCGAGCCTACCAGGACCAGGGGACGAGGTTAACAAGTTCACCAAGGGCGTTTCGTGAACTTGTTAACCTCGTCCCCTGGCGGCGTTCGACGGCGGCGCTCCGACGCGGATTCAGTGGATTCTCACGTACTCGAAATCCACCGGCTTTCCGTCGACTCCGGACGCCGGCGGGGCGATCCAATTGGCGAAACGGCCCCTCTCGCGGACCCCGAGCATGCAGGACGCCACGTGCGCGCGGTCCTCGTCGCTCGGCAGCCATCCAGGAAGGCGTGCGTCGAATTCCTCCCTGGCGATGGGGTTACCGGCCGGGTCGTAGGTCTTTCCCGCGTGGATTCCGATCTGCCGGTTGAAGCGCGGGCTGGGGATCGAGATGCGGGCCTCGAGCCCGGCCCGCGCGAGGGTCCTGTTCCAGCGCTCGGCCACCTGCAGGCAGTCGGCGTGGTAGGCGTCGCACAGGAGCGCGTTCATGGCGCGCCTCATCGGGATCTCGATCCCGCCCAGTCGCCCGTCTCGCTCGACCGCCGCCGCGTAGCTCTGCCCGAGGGCGCTCGGGTCTCCCGTGTCGTGGCCCTCGCGATAGCGCCCCTTCAGGCCCCACGAGAAGGCGTCGGCGGCGTTGGTCGAGTCCTCGCCGCCGAACAGGTCGTGGCTCGAGCTCGCCCAGTCGTTCACGTACCTCTGCAGGACTTCGAGCGGAATCGCGCCGACGGTTCGCGGATCGACGCCGTCTCGCATGAGCTCGGCGGTTCGCTGGACGACCCGCCCGATGCCGTTTCCGCCGACCGCGAGATGGTGCGCCTCCTCGGTGAGCATGAAGCGCGTCGTGCGGGCCAACGGATCGAACCCGCTCTCCGCGAGCGCCGCGAGCTGGTACTTGCCGTCGCGGTCCGTGAACGTGGTGAAGCAGAAGAACTCGAGCCAGTCGCGCACCGGCTTGTTGAAGGCCTGGAGGATCCGCGGGT